>JAIRNE010000103.1 GCA_031258205.1 Campylobacteraceae bacterium | reverse complement strand
AGTATAAGAAGTTCCATGAGATTGTTGTTTGCGGGAGAACAGGTAGATTGTATGATAAATATATCTTTTCCGCGTACGCTTTCGCTGATTTGAACGCTTATCTCGCCATCGCTGAAAGTGTGAATCTGCGCGTCAGAGAGCGGGAGGGAGAGGTTTTTCGCCACTTGTTTGGCAAATTCAACATTGGCTGTTCCTGCAAATACTTTGTAGCCTCGCATAGTAGTAAGTCCTTTAAAAAGCAAGTAAGAGGTAAATTTTAACCAATAAGGACTTAAAATTTTATATTTTAATTTGCGGACGGTAGTTTTTGATATATCAAGTACTTAAAATCGCTGTCGCTTTGACGATAAAAAACGGCAAAAACTAATATAAGCGGCGTTAAAAAGCTTTCTTAAACTCATTTTTGATAAAATAGCCAATCTTATTACATGCGCTAAAAGGATTTTGATGCCGATTATTGATGTTTTGATTGGATTTCTTACAAATATACATTTTATTTTTTATATTATAAGTTTTTTTGTCGGAGGCATTCCGTTTGGTTTGATGTTGGCAAAAAAATTTGCAAACGTTAATCTTCAAGAGACGGGAAGCCAAAGTATAGGAGCTACGAACGTATTAAGAGTAGTAAAAGAGAAAAACCCTGCTTTGGCGAAAAAACTTGCTGCCATAACTATAGCTTTAGACGCTTTTAAGGGCGTTTTCATGCTTATTATAGGAACTCTAATGGGATTTGACGTAAACGCGCTGTGGATGATGGCTCTCATGTCGGTAACAGGTCATTGCTTTAGTCCGTATCTCAAATTTGAAGGCGGCAAAGGCGTGGCTACGGGGGCGGGAGTAATGCTCTTTTTACTGCCGATAGAAACGCTTATCTCTTTAGTCGTTTGGTTTATAGCGGGCAGAATTTTTAAAATCTCTTCCGTAGCTTCGCTTTTGGCAGTTGCGGCGTTAATTATTTCGGTTATTTTAATACATGGAACAATTCCCCATGTAAACAGTTTTACGCCGCTTGTTATCATCGCGTTTATTATTGTCTATAAACATATTCCCAATATTATCAGGCTTTTCAAAAAAGAGGAGAGCAAGGTTGTCTAAAAAGATAACGCTTTTAATTGAAAAATTGGAGTTTGAAGCAATCATAGGAGTGCTTGAAAAAGAGCGCGAAACGCCGCAGAAAGTGCAGATATGGGCAAATATAGAGATAAGATATAAAAAAGACTCTTTGATTGACTATGTTTTGATTTGCGAAACTATAAAAAGTACTCTGATTGAAAGCAGATTTTTTACGGTTGAAGAGGCAGTTTTGACATTAATTGATAGAATTTCATCATTAAATCCGAGAATAAAAAAAATTTTTTTGAAATTATTGAAGACAGAAATCATTGAAAATACGGCTGTCGGAGCGTGTGCCAAAAAATCTTTTTAAAAATTTATAAAAAAAACTTTAAAAATTTCTAAAAAAATGCTATAATTTGGCTTAATTTTTTTACGAAGGAATAATAACCTATGCGCATATTAATTGTTGAGGATGAAGTAACGCTAAACAAGACTATCTCAGAAGGTCTTCAAGAGTTTGGATATCAAACAGACACATCAGAAAATTTCAAAGACGCCGAATACTATATCGGCATTAGAAATTATGATTTGGTTTTGGTTGATTGGATGCTGCCAGACGGAGACGGCGTTGATTTGGTAAGTATTGTCAAACAAAAAACGTCTAAAACCGCTGTTATCGTTATATCTGCCAAAGACGACAAAGAGAGCGAAGTTAAAGCTCTTAAGGCAGGCGCTGACGATTATATTAAAAAACCTTTTGATTTCGACGTTTTGGTCGCGAGAATTGAGGCAAGGCTTCGATTCGGCGGTACAAATGTCATCAAAATAGACGATTTGATTATAGATCCGGACGAAGAGAAAATCATCTACAGAGGCGTAGACATAGAGTTAAAAGGCAAACCGTTTGAGGTGCTCACTCATCTTGCGCGGCACTCTGATCAAATTGTCTCCAAAGAGCAATTGCTGGACGCTATTTGGGAAGAGCCTGAATTGGTAACGCCAAATGTGATTGAAGTAGCTATCAATCAAATTCGCCAAAAAATGGACAAACCGCTAAATATATCTACTATTGAAACCGTGAGAAGACGCGGTTATAGATTTTGCTTTCCGAAAAAATCTTAAAAATTCCTTTTAAGCGGCGCTAATTACTGTGCCGCTTTTAGGACATCGTGTAATTTTCATCATGAATATGCAAAAAAAGTGAGTAAGTGGATTTTTTAAATTCTCTTAAAGTCTTTTTAGTGTATAAAACAACTTTAATTTCTACTAATAGAGGCAAATATGTCATTAATGATAAATGAGGATTGTATCGCCTGCGACGCTTGCAGGGAAGAGTGCCCGAATAGCGCGATAGAAGAATCAGACCCGATTTATATAATAGACCCGGATATCTGTACCGAGTGCGTAGGTCATTACGACGAGCCGTCATGTATCGCCGTCTGCCCCGTTGACGCTATTGTTTCTGATCCTGATAATATAGAGAGCGTGGAGGAGTTGAAATTCAAATTTGAACAGCTTCAAGACGGAGAATAATGGCTAAGCGCACCGCTGTAATAGATATAGGCTCAAATTCGGCGAGAATGGCAATTTACGAAAAAGAGTCGCGTTTCGCGTTTTCGCTTTTAAAAGAGATAAAAAGTCAAGTGCGAATCTGCGAAGGAGCTTACGAATATGGCGGAAATCTTCAGTCTTTTGCCATCTCAAGAGCGTTAACCGCACTTGGCGAATTCAGTAAAATCGCGCGCAGCATGAAATGCCGCAAACTCTTATGCGTAGCCACATCAGCAGTACGCGACGCTCCAAACGCAAATATCCTAATCAACGAAACCAAAAAACGCTTCGGCTTTGATATCAAAGTTATAGACGGCGGCAAAGAGGCATATTACGGCGCCGTAGCCGTAAGAAATATGCTGCCAAGATACGGCGAAGCAACTACAATAGATATAGGAGGAGGCTCTACGGAATTAGCCAAAATCAAAAACGGCGAAATTGTCAAAACTATCTCCCTAAACATTGGCACGGTACGGCTAAAAGAGCTCTTTTTTGATAAAAAAACTCCATTTGACAAAATAAGCAATTTTATTAAAAAAGAGATAAAAGCGGCAGACAAAGAGTTTAACTGCGAAAATTTAATCGGTATCGGCGGCACGATAAGAGCATTGGGCAAAATGTTTATGGCAAAAAGCCGCCATCCGCTCTCAACCGTACATGGTTTTGAGTACAGTTCAAAATGGGCGTTGAAGTATATCCATGAAATCGCTTCGTCCGGCGTTTTAGACTTGAAGCGGCTCGGCGTCAAAAAGGATAGATATGATACTATCCGCGAAGGAAGCGCGATATTTGAGGCTTTTATAAGAAAACTCGGCGCGAAAAAAATCATCACAAGCGGCGTAGGCATAAGAGAAGGCGTGTATTTGTGCGATATCCTGCGCTCCTGTGGCGCAAAATTTCCGCACAACTTTGATCTTAGCCTTGAACGCTTAAAAGAGAAATTCGGCGTTGATAAAAAGCAAAGCCAATTTTTAACGCGACACATAGAGAGACTTTTTGTTGAGTTAAAACAGATGCATGGGCTTCGGGATAGTTATCTGCGTCCGCTTACGGCGGCGGCGAAGCTTGAGAGTATCGGCAAAAATCTTAACTTTTATCAAGAGCATCTGCATAGCGCGTATTTTGTATTAAACAGTTTAAATTACGGTTTTACGCATCAAGAAAAGACGCTGATTTCTACAATAATCAAGTTTTACGATAAAAAAATAACGCAAAACGATATATTTTTATATGAGAAACTTTTGCCGCCGATTGCAGAGTTAAATTGGCTTGCGTTTATCTTTTCGCTCATAAAAATTCTATTTGAAAAGGGCGCGGTGAAACCTCTGTCGTTCTCTTTTGAAAGCGGCTCTTTGCATATCAAAACCGCCGAGTCTTTATATCTTGCAAAAGAGCCCGTAAAAAAAATGTTCAAACCGGAAGTGTTTTCTATCGTAATTCATGATAATCAATAAATCGCTTATTTAAACGACAGTATGACAACATACATAACAAGAGAGTATAAAAGAAAAGAGATGATATTAACAAGCATAATTTTTTTATACCACAAATAGACAAGCATAGCGGATATGATCATATATGCGAAACTTATTTTGTAGTAAAAAAGTATTATTATAAAAAATAATACGACGGCAAAATCGTAATCGCTTCCCGTTAGTTTAGAAATCAAAAATAAAACGGCTAACAAAAAAGGTAAAACCAAAGCGATACATAGTAAAAGAGTTGTTATTTTTTTGTGAAATACAACTCTCTTTTCTATCTCATCTTGTGTAAGGCAACGTTTTTCCCGTTTTTTTAACATATATTTTATACTCCCATAAAGTTAGATACGCAGTTTTAAAATTTACTCTGCCAATTTCTCCAACAGCTCCCATGAAGGCACAAAAAACAGCGTTCCGGTTACGGGTTTACTAAAGTCCAAAAGTCTATCGTAATTTCCTTCCGGTTCGCCTTTGAACATATTTTCAAGCATTCTTTTTGTTGTAGAAAAAGTACTCGCATACCCTATAAAATAAGTGCCGAATTCGCCTTTTGAAGGATTGGCAAACGGCATATTAGCACGTATGATTTTAAGCTCATTGCCGTTTTCATCTGCTATATTTGTAACGGCATTATGCGCATTGGCAGGTTTTATGTCTTCTCCAAGCTCTTCATCCGTATAACGTCGGCGTCCGATAACCTTCTCCTGCTCTATCAACGCAAGCTCATTCCAAGCTTTCATATCGTGCAGATATTTTTGCACAAACGCGTAAGAGCCGCCTCTAAAATACTCGTCTTCGTCTCCTATAACGCCAAAACTTACCGCATCGTCATTTTCAGGATTTTCCGTGCCATCTACAAAACCTATAATAGTTCTGCCGTCAAAATATCTAAATCCATGCACTTCATCTATATGATAAACGGCTCCGTCGAGCTTTGAGCTTATAATAGCCGCAAGCTCGTAAGCTACGTCCATGTTTTGCGCTCTAACGTGAAAAAACAGGTCGCCTTCCGTAGAAACCGCCGTATGTTTCGCGCCTTTTATCTCTTGAAACGTTTCAAGCTCTTTGGGACGCGGTTCATCTGGAAACAGTCTATCCCATGCCTTCGCTCCAAAACCAAAAACTGCGCTGGGATTTGAGTCGGGATAGCGTTTTCTCATGCTTCGCACTATCGCGGCAAATTCGCCGCACAAATTTTTGACCGCATTGTCCGCATATTCGCTTTTATTCAAACCGTACACCATAAAAATCGCATGTACGCCGGGCGATATTGTAACGTCTTGTGGATTTGCATGCATGTTGTCTCTCCTTTTTTAACTAATTGCAAATAATTATACGAAAATAAATATTATAATAAACTATTTTTATTGAGATTTTTAAGAAATATTTTGCTAAAAACGCCAAATGAAAAATATATCGTTAAAAACTTAATCATTATTGCAATTAAAAATAGAGTAGAGATAGGCATTGATAATTTGGATGCAATAATGTAATATAAAAGCATCCATAAAGCAAGCTTTATAAAATCAAAACTAACTAAGCTAAAAGCAAAAACCAATTTTTCATTTGTCGCAGGAACCCTTTTGTAATTTTTTACAAACACATTAGAGACCAAAACAACACTTGCCATAAGAATTGCTATACTCAACTTATTGACTATTGGGGGCAAAACTCCAAGATACTGCAGTGAATAACAGACAATCATTAATACTATATAAAAAGCGGAAAACAGGACTATTGTTTTCATAATCGTCTCTTTTTAAATAAATTTGTTACTTCAATCGTGCGATTATACTAAAAATCATTTGAACTTTAATTCTTCAGCGCTTGTTCTATATCCTCTTTCAAATCCTCTATATCTTCTATGCCGATAGAAAGCCGCATGAGTCCGGGCGTTATGTCTAAAGCCGCTTTTTCTTCATGAGAATTGAAAGGGTATATAACGTAATATGGAGAGACGATAAGGCTTTTATTGTCATGAAGGTTTGTAGCGCGGCGGATGATTTTGAGTCTATTCATAAAACGGTATGCCGCTTCTTTATCTTCAAGCTCTATAGTCAAAATGGAGCCTGCGTATCTGAACTGCTTTTTTGATATATCGTAAAACGGCGAACTTTTCAAAAGCGGGTAGTTTACGCTTTTTATCTCTTTTTTGCCCTCCAGCCACGCGGCAAGAGCGAGAGTATTTTCGCATGCTCTGTCTATCCTCAAAGTCATCGTCTCAAGCCCTAATGTCTGCAAGTACGCGTTTGTCGGACTCAAAACCGCTCCGAGTCCTTGAAAAATCTCTTTTCTTGCTTTATGTAAAAAAGCAAAATGTCCGGCTTTAGCGTAGTTTGATTTTAAATTTTCCGTATTTTTCCAGTCAAACGCACCGTAATCTATAACAAGCCCACCCACGCTTGTACCGCCGCCAGAGATAAATTTGGTAGATGAGAGCACCTCTATATCTACTCCGAATTGTTTGGCGTCAAACATATAAAAAGGCGTCGCCGTTGTATCAACGATAAGTGGGATATTGTAAGAGTGGGACAGTTCGGCTAACTTTTTGAGATCAGCCACTTGCAATTGAGGGTTGCTTATGCTTTCCAAAAATATCAATTTCACGCTTTTATCACAGGCTTTTTTGACCTCTTGTTCGTCTAAAATATTTACAAATTTTACATTTATGCCAAGAGAGGAAAGCGTATTTTGAAAAAATGCGAGCGTATGTCCGAAAAGATATTTTGTCGTTATGATGCTGTCGCCTGCTTTTACAAGAGCCAAAATAGCCGTTGAGATAGCCGCCATGCCGCTTCCAAGAGCTATGACGCCGAGCGAATTTGTAAGATTTTTAACGCTTAATTCAAAATTTTCAACCGT
>JAIRNE010000052.1 GCA_031258205.1 Campylobacteraceae bacterium | reverse complement strand
TGGATTCGCAAAATATCAAACGAATTTGCTCTTATACCGTCACGCCTAAACGGACTTGACACTTTTGCAGGATGCGGCAGTCTGCCTCAACATTTCTGGCTAAATCAAGACGCCCTGCTACTTTTTGGAATCGTTGGCGGCTCTTTTATAGCCTCTCTTGCGGGAGGACATTTTGAATTTCAAAAACCAACGTTCAAAGAGGCAGCGCTCGGACTAATAGGCGGAACAATGCTTGGCTGGGGAGCTATGACCGCGATAGGATGTACCATCGGAACTCTGCTCTCAGGAACGCAAGCCGGAGCGCTTTCGGGATGGGTTTTTGCCGTTTTTATGCTGTTTGCTGTTTGGATTGGGATAAAAGTAAAAGGGCGGTTTTTTGGATAGATGAGCACGTTTGAAAATAGTTCCGTTATTGCAAGCGGGGCATTGCTCCATTCTATATTGTCAATTCTTATGGATTGCCACGCCATTTTCAATGGCTCGCAATGACTGACAAAGCAATCTATATAACATGAAGTATTTCAAATGTTCAAATTAGAAAAATAAAACAGAGTAATTTTAGATACCGATTATTTTTATGTTTTTATGGATTGCCGCGCAAACTGCGTTTGCTCGCAATGACAACCTCTCCCTCCGTCATTGCGAGGAGCATAGCGACGAAGCAATCCAGAGGAATTGATAATATAGATAAAATAAAATGATTAATGTTTTTGTTTTTACATGAAAATAGGTTTAAAGTTTTAGCGTTTTAGATTGCCGCGCTCTCGTTGGTCGCTCGCAATGACATATTATCCGTCATTGTATCCCTCCCTCCGTCATTGCGAGGAAGCGTAAGCTGACGAAGCAATCCAGAGGAATTGATAATATAGACAAAATAAAACAGTTCGGATAGATATTTTCCGCAAAAATAAAACCCTTGCATGTACATGTAGTTATTGAAAATCAATCTTACATGTATATAAAAAGATGGATTGCCACGCAAACTTCGTTTGCTCGCAATGACGGAAAGGGCGTGTTTGCTCACAATGACAGGGAGGCGGCGGTTTTAATGCCGTGCGCGGTTTGAAAAGCGGCGGGTTTTTTCGCTTTGCAAAGTTTTTATACCCTTATCCTTTACGCATGTGTCGGGACGACGTATCAGATGTTGTGCTTGCAACAAGAGAGTTTAGCCCCTTATCCGTTGTGCATGCGTCAGGGCGACTGCGATAGCATCGGTAATATCTAAAGGTTTTATCTCTTGATTTATCCCCAAAATCCTCTTTACCATAAAAGCTACCTGCTCTTTTTTTGCCTTCGCTTTTCCGGTAACCGCTTTTTTCACCTGCAAAGGCGTATATTCGTTGAAATTTCCGAAAATCTGCAAAACTTTAAGGCTCAAAGCTCCTCTAAACTGCGCCAATTTTAAAACTGTTTTCGGATTGTACGCATAAAAAATATCCTCTATGGCAACTTCGTCTATTTTGTTATTTTTAAAGACGATATCTATCCCTTCGACGAGTTCGGATATCTGATATTGAAGCTCGCTTGATTTGATTTTGATAAGTCCGGCTTCCAAAAGTTTAAGTCTATTTAAGCTTTTTTCTATGACGGCATACCCGCAGTTTTTGCTTCCCGGGTCTATTCCTAAAATGGTCAATAACGTCCTTTATATCGGTTTACGCAATTGTAGCGTTCTTTTATTTAACATACAATTCAAGGAAAATTGGATAGAATTAGAATTTTTAGAAAGAGCATAAGGACTGATAATTGGGGGCAGAATTAGCCAATAACATATTTGAGCTTTTAAAAGCGGAGATACCGCTTAACGAGTACAATAAATATATCAAACAGTTATCTTATAACGAAAAAGAGTCAAAAGAGAATTTGAGCGTCTTTACCGTACCAAATAAGCTTATATTAAATTGGATAAAAACGAGATACGGTTCAAAACTCTCGCTGCTCTTTGAAACTAAAACAAACGCAAAACACTCAATCGCTTTTACTATTAAAAAAAACAGTTCCGAAAAAGCCGCAGTAAATACTCAAAATTCGGAAGTTAAAAAAAACAGCATTTTAAATCCGTCATATAACTTTGATAACTTCATAGTCGGCAACTCTAACCGCTTTGCTTTCAGCACGGCAAAAACAGTAGCAAATAAACCCGGGATTGTCTATAATCCGGTATTTATTTACGGTCCTACCGGACTTGGCAAAACGCATCTTATACATGCCATAGGAAATTACGCGCAAAGCAGGAATAAAATCACTATTTACGCTACATGCGAGCAGTTTGTGAATGATTACATTCATCATCTCAGAAACGATACAATGGAAAAATTCAGAGAAAAATACAGAAACTGCGATATTTTAATGATAGACGACGTGCAATTTTTTCAAGGAAAAGTCGGCACTCAAGAGGTATTTTTTCACACATTCAACGAATTGCACACAATGAAAAAACAGATAATCCTAACTTCAGACAAACCGCCAAAAATCATAGACGGCATTGAAGAGAGGCTGAAAACTCGCTTTGAATGGGGTATTATAGCCGATATATCAATTCCCGAACTTGAGACAAAAATAGCGATTATTAAAAAAAAGTGCGAATTAGACAAAGTTGATTTGACCGAAGACACGATAAATTATATAGCCTCAAACATGGGCGATAATATAAGAGAGATAGAAAGCGCGATTATCAATATAAACGCTTATGCCAATCTCATGCGTCAAGAGATAACGCTTGAATTCGCTAAAAACGTCATAAAAGACCAAATCAGAGAAAAACACGAAAATATCAATATAGACGACATCATTTACGCTGTCGCCAAAAATGAAAATATAAAACCAAGCGAGATAAAGTCCAAAAACCGCTCTCAAAAGATAGTGGAGGCAAGACGCATAGTCATCTATCTTACGCGTATTCTAACGCCCAACTCTATGCCTTCAATAGCTTCGTTTTTTGGCATGAAAGACCACACCGCAGTATCTCATAATATAAAAAAAATAAATGAACTAATTCAAAGCAGCGAAAGTTTTAGATTGAAAGTGGACGAATTAAAAAATAAAATTTTAAAAAAGGCGGAGTAGGTGAAAATGTGTGAAAAACTTTTTACATCTTTTCACTGTAAGAACGGCGATTTTTCAGTAAAATCCAACCGTTTTTCACATTTTCAACACAGTTACTACTCTTACTATCTATTTTTTAAAAATATTAAGGAGCAAAAATGAAAGTTGTCGTAAATAAAAGCGTACTGGAGTTAATACTTACAAACGCACAGTCTTATCTTGAAAAAAAAGATTTAAGCCAAATAACGTCACATGTGCTTTTACAAGCGGAAAACGATACGTTGAAAGTAAAAGCTACGGACTTTGAGATAGGATTTAGTTACGTAAGTTCGGAATTAAGCGTAATTGAAAGCGGATACGCTACTGCCAACGGCACAAAACTGCTTGGCATTATCAAAAGCTTTAAAGAAGACGAAATAACGCTTGAGACGATAAATAATTATCTCTATATAAAACAAAAAAACTCAAAGTTTAAACTTCCCATGTTCAATCACTTAGAGTTTCCCTCTTTTCCCGAGATAGAAAACAGATCAAAATTTGACATAAATACCGAAGATTTTATAAAAGCCGTTAAAAAAATAACTCCGGCGATTGATAATAATAATCCGAAATTTGAGTTAAACGGCGCGCTTATAGACATCAAGCCTGACTTTATAAATTTTATTGCAACAGATACGAGAAGACTTGCAGTATTCAAAAAAAACAGACAAAACGATAACGAGTTTTTACTGATTATCCCTAAAAAAGCTATCATAGAACTTCAAAAACTATTTTCGGATAAGATAGAATTTTTCTATGATGAAAACAGTTTGATAGCAAAAAGCGAAGATTTTATATTTTTCACAAAACTTATTAACGGTAAATTTCCCGATTATGAGAGGATTATCCCAAAAGATAAACACTTCAGACTTCAATTAAGCCGCGATAAAATGATAGAATCCATGAAACAGATATCGGTCATTTCAAATGAGATAAAAGTTACTTTCAAACCTAAAAATATAATTTTTGAAAGTTTAAACGATGAAAATATAGAGGCAAAAACCGAAATAGATTTTGAAACGGGACTTGACGATGAGATAAGTTTGTCGTTCAATATCAAATACGCGCTTGATTTTTTAAGCAATATAGAAGAGAGCAGTTTTGTTTTGGGATATAACGATTCAACTCTGCCGTTCACGCTTGAGGCAAATGATTTTATAACTATCGTTATGCCGATTATTAGATAAATATAGAGAGGTTGATATGAGCAATTACGCTGCGGAAAATATAAAAGTTTTAAAAGGTCTCGAGGCGGTTAGAAAACGACCCGGAATGTATATAGGCGACACAAATATAAACGGACTTCATCATCTCATTTACGAAGTTGTTGATAACTCCATAGATGAGGCGATGGCTGGGTACTGCGATACGATTGACGTTGAGATAACAAATGAAGGCTCAGCCGTCATAACCGACAACGGACGCGGAATTCCTACAGATATTCACCCCACAGAGCATATATCTGCGGCTACCGTTGTTTTAACCGTACTTCATGCGGGCGGTAAGTTTGACAAAGACACATATAAAGTAAGCGGCGGCTTGCATGGCGTGGGCGTATCTGTCGTGAACGCGCTCTCGTCAAAGCTTGTAGTGCATATCAAAAGAGACGGCAATGAATATAGACAAGAGTTCAAAAAAGGTATTCCGCAGTATGATTTGGAAGTTATAGGAAGCGCAAAAAAAAGCGGTACAAAAGTGGAATTTTGGCCGGATCCTGAGATATTTGAAGTAACGGAATTTGATTTTGATACTTTGGCTAAAAGATTTAAAGAGATAGCTTATCTAAATCCGAAAATCGTTATAAATTTTAACGATAACAGAACGGGAAGAAGAGAGAGTTACCATTTTGACGGCGGTATAGAGCAGTTTGTTACGGATTTGAATACTAAAGAGATGGCGGCAAAGCCGTTTCACTTTCAAGACGGCGTTGAGGATTTGGAGATTGACATCGCTTTTGGTTACAACAGTTCATATACGGAGATATTTTATTCGTTTGTCAATAATATAAAAACGCCCGAAGGCGGCACGCATGAGAGCGGTTTTAGAGCAGGGCTTACAAGAGCTATCGTAAATTATATCAATCTAAACGCCGCCGCGCGCGAAAAAGATATAAAGATAACCGGCGACGACGTAAGAGAAGGGCTTATCGCGATTGTAAGCGTAAAAGTGCCCGAGCCGCAGTTTGAAGGACAGACAAAAAGCAAGCTTGGCAACTCATATGTAAAACCTATCGTTCAAAAATATGTTTATGAACAGCTTGTAAAATATTTTGAAGAAAATCCGATAGAAGCAAGAGTTATAATGAACAAATCTTTAGCCGCCGCAAGAGGCAGGGAAGCGGCAAAAAAAGCAAGAGATTTGACACGCAGAAAAGACGCCATGAGCGTTGGAACGCTTCCGGGAAAACTTGCCGACTGCCAAAGTAAAGACGCTGAGATATGCGAGATTTATTTGGTTGAGGGAGACAGCGCGGGAGGTTCGGCAAAGCAGGGCAGGGATAGAGTTTTTCAAGCGATTTTACCATTAAGAGGTAAAATCTTAAATGTAGAAAAAAGCCGTCTTGATAAGATTTTGCAATCCGAAGAGATAAAAAATATGATAACAGCTTTCGGATGCGGAATTGCCGAAGAGTTTGACCAAAATCGTTTGAGATACCATAAAATCATCATTATGACGGATGCAGACGTTGACGGAAGCCATATCCAAACGCTGCTTTTGACATTCTTTTTTAGATTTTTGCCAAAAGTCGTGGAAAACGGACATATCTATTTAGCCCAGCCTCCTCTTTACAGATATAAAAAAGGGAAAAAAGAGATTTATCTCAAAGACGATAAAGCGATGAGCGAATTTTTGATAACAAACGGCATAGAAAATATGGAATTTCAAGGCATCGGCACAAACGATATTATCAGCTATTTTAAGATAGTTTCCGCTTACAGGGGCGTACTTAAAGAGCTTGAAAAGAGATTTTCCATTATAGACATAGTGCGCCTTTTGATAGAAAATCCAGACCTTATATCAAAACCGTTTAACGAGCTTTATAGCGAGATAGAACAATTCGCGCTGAAAATGGAGTTTAATATTTTAAATAAAATCATCTCAAACGATAAAATACATCTTTTTATCCAGACAAAAAGCGGATTAGAAGAACTTTTGATAGACGACGAACTGTTTACAAATAACCTCTATCAAGAAGCGTTGTATATTTACGAAAAGATTAAAACGCGCGAGTTAGAGGCGTTAAACGGGCAGGATCCGATTGAACTGTTGGAAAAAATAGAGAGCAACGCGAAAAAAGGCGCTTATATACAGCGTTATAAAGGTTTGGGAGAGATGAATCCCGAGCAGCTTTGGGAGACAACGATGAATCCCGACAACCGCAGACTGCTTCAGATTAAAATAGAGGATGCGCAAGCCGCGAGCGATACTTTCGCACTGTTCATGGGAGACGAGGTAGAGCCAAGACGCCAATATATCCAAGAGCATGCGAAAGACGTAAAATATTTGGATGTTTAAATGCTATACTCGGAGTTTAAAGAGAGGCAAAACAGGTTTGCCGCCGCGCTGAAAATCGGTTTTCCTTTTTTAGCTCTGATAATCGTATATATAAGCGTTTTTGCTATATTTGATATTAAGTCAAATAATTTTGTTTTACTGCTTCTGTTTATTTTGGTCTATATATATTACATTTTTTATATGATATACAAAGGCTTTAGAGAGTCTTTGATAGATTATACGCAGGCTTTTAATGCGCATACCATGATAAAAGAGATACAAAAAACTATAAAAAAGAGAAATAAAGACGGATTTATCGCTATGATAAATGTTTTGAATATCTCGTATATAGAGGAGCAGTACGGCATTACGGTACGAAATCAAATCCTAAAACATCTTGTTGAGAGGCTAAATCTCTACCTCTCTTCATTCGGACTTAAAAAGATACCGATAGGGCGGTATCAAAGCGGCAGTTTTTTGCTTATTTTTAACGAAATAAACAGCAAAAAACATTTAGACCATCTGCTCACGGGTTTTTGCAAAGAGATAAAATCAAAAGGTATCTTTAAAATAGAGATAAAATTAAAATCCGCATCTATAGAAAAAAGTTACGACAATAACGTCAAAAATATCATCTCCAAACTCTTAAGCGCGTTTCAGGATATAGAGAACAATCTGCAGGATATCTTAAAGCCCGACGAGTTTGACAATCTTGTCAAAAATGCCGTAAAAGCGCGCAATTTCATCTTTAATTATCAAGCTTTATATCCGTTTAGCGACATGGAAAGACGCACAAATATTTTCAGCGTCAATACAAAACTGTTGATAGACCATTACGGCGTATTAACAAGGCTTCAGATAGCGTATTCCGTGAAAAAAAACGGTTATGAGATAAAATTTGACCAGCTTGTATTGGAAATACTCTTTAGCGAGATAAAATTGATATTGACAAGATATCCCGATTTTCGTTTCATCGTCAAAATTTCAGCCGTCTCTTTTAGAAATAGAAATTTTTTGATTTTTGTAAAAGAACTTTTAAAAAGCGTAGATATAAAAGCAGGCAGTATCTATTTTGCATTTGAAGAGAAAAAAACGTATGATGAATTTGAACGTTTCAAAGAGATTATAGACGATTATAAAAGTTTGGGTTTCGGCGTTGTTTTGGATAGATTCGGCGCGAACAATTCGGGATTTGAATACCTAAAACATGGATTGGCGTTTGATATTGTGAGCTTTGATTTGGAGTTTGTGAAAAATATCTATCTTGAAAATTACCAGTCAATGTTAAAAACGCTTGTCTTTTTTGCTAAAAGCCTCAATATTCAAACGCTTATAAAATTTATAGAAAAAGAGAGCGTTTTACACATTTTAGAAAATATTCACCCCGATTTTGTACAGGGATATTTATTTGACAAACCTCATGAATTAAAAGATTTTTAAGGAACACACATGAAATACGGCGAAAAGATTATAAAAGAGTTTGACATTGAAAAAGATTTGGAGATTTGGGAGAATAAACATAAAAAAAATTATGTCATAAAAATCACTCTTCCCGAATTCGTCTGCCTTTGTCCAAGAAGCGGATATCCCGATTTTGCGGCGATTTATCTGGAGTATATCCCAAATGATTGGGTGGTTGAATTAAAAGCTTTGAAACTTTATATCAACAGCTTTATGACAAGAAATATAAGTCATGAGGCAAGCGCAAATGAGATTTACGACGTTTTGTGGCAAAAATTACAGCCAAAATGGCTGAAAATCACAGCCGATTTCAACCCCAGAGGTAACGTTCATACCGTAATTGAGATAGATTCGCAAAAAATAGAAAAGCTTCCATGATAAATGCCGAACTTATAGACAAATTTTTTTCAGCCGCATCTATAGAGAGATGGAACGATTATCCGAGAATGGTGGAACTTTCCGAACTTGACAAACAGGCGCATAAATTTATCATCTCTTTCTTTTTGGCTAAGGAGGAGGGCGGCGTTAATATGTCATACCTCATTGAAGCGGGCGTTTTTGAGTTTTTAAGAAGAGTTGTCGTAACCGATATCCGTCCGGACGTTTTTCACCAGGCGCTGAAAAAAAAGACAAAAGAGATAAACGTATGGGTTTTGGGTAAACTCAAAAACTCTTTGGAAACGATAGAAAACGGGGAGTTTTATAAGCGTTTTGAAGAGTATCTAAACGGCGAAAATCTGCACAAAAAAGAGCGTTTTATCCTCAAAGCCGCCTCATATCTTGCGACAAGATGGGAATTTTCCATCATCTATCAAACAAGTAAATTTTTAAATGATATAGAGAGCGTAAAAAATAATGTAGAAGAGGAGATGGAAGAGTATCTTTCGTTAAAAGGTGTGTGCCAAATTGCTTTCAATAAAAATCTTGCACGCATTGTCGATTTGAGCGGTAGACTTCGTTTTCAAAAACGCTGGGCGCAGACACAGCGCATTCCGAAAACCTCCGTTTTGGGGCATATGCTGATAGTGGCAATTTTGGGTTATTTCTATTCGCTTAAAATTAAAGCCTGCTCAAAAAGGGTTGAAAATAACTTTTTTAGCGCGCTTTTTCATGACCTCCCCGAAGCTTTGACAAGAGATATCATAAGTCCTGTCAAATACTCCGTAAGCGGACTTGACGAGATAATAAGCGAATTTGAGATTCAAAAGATAGAAAAAGAGATAATGCCCCATATCCCGCTTCATATACAAGACGAATTTTTATACCTGCTTGGCATAAAAGAGGGCAGAAAAGATGAGTTTCAAAACAGGATTTTCCAAAACGGCGAATTAAAAGAGGCGGCGGATTTGTCTTGTTTTAACGAAAATATTTTCGGCGCGGTGGATGGCAGGGTTTTGAAAAAATGCGACAGATTGGCGGCATTTATAGAAGCCGTCATATCAATATCTTACGGCATCAAATCAAAAGAGTTGAGCGAGGGCAAAGAGAGCACAAAAGAGAAACTGAAAGATACGGATTTGGGGGTTGATTTTTACAAATTAGCCGAAGAGATAGAGAAATTTTACGGGATTTGATATAACTGCGCCTATTTATAATTTTGCTTTTTTTTTAACAAAAATAGTTAAAAACGATAAAAAAACACAATGATTTTTTGATATAATAACTGCAATGTTCACTTCGTGAACTAATCTTTAATCAAAGGAGTTCATTATGTTGTCTTTAAAGACTAACTTCAACGCTTTAACTAATTTTAAGTTTAAAGCTTTCTCTCTCTTAGCGTCTCTTTTTCTTGCTTTTTTCTTGGTCGGGTGCAGCAACGACGACAAAGACGATGAGGGGCAAAAGCCTCTGCCTTCGGTGGAAAGCAGTTTTCCTGCATTGCCTAGCGCAACTTTTTCAAAAATTGAAAAATTTATAGCGTACGATCATGTATCGGAAGATGATTTTAACGCATTCATTACAAGTATAGAAGCCGACGGCTTTACTTGCAACGGTGTAGAATGCGATAAAACCGATCCCAGCGGCGATATTGACTTCGCATATTCGGGAGGCGGTTCATCGTCTGCCTTAAGCTTATCAGATGAAAGAGGCTATCTCGCGCTGAAATCTCTTGTTAACAATAGTGGGACGGACATAGATGACGATAATTTTGAGACTCTTTTCCCGGCGATTAATGGAAGAGAAGCCATAGCGGCAACCGTAAAATTTTTTTCCGCAACAGATGTAACGGCTGCGCAGGCTAACTATGTGGAAGCTTTGGAAGATGACGGCTTTAGCCCGCCGTCTGGTGGTGGCGATCATACATATACCAAACCTGGAGACGGGGTGACTTATGAAGTCCTCGTTGACTATGTTGATGGCAGTACAACCGCCGTTATGTGGGTTGTTACGAGAGACGATGTAATTTTTGAAGACGTAGTCCAATTGTATATTGACCATTTTCGGAAACCGTAATTAGAATTTTTATTTTAAAGCCGCGCTTTTTGGGTGCGGCTTTGCCTCTATTTGCAGAATGTGAAAATCCAATACGCCAACCATTAAAAATCCCGCCGTCAAAATACCTGTGCAGTATCTCAAAGTTAAAATCCCGACAACAGCTTTACTTAATCTAAAGCCTTGATTAATGAGACAAAAAGTTCGCCGCGCTCTATGTATGAACTGAATTGATCCAAACTCGCAGCAGCCGGCGACAAAAGCCCGACACCGTTTTTATCAAGTCTTTTGTCTATCTCTTTTACGCCGACATCCAGCGTTTTGCACTCATGCGCGCTTTTGCCTGTTTTCGCGGCAAACTCCATAATCTTTTTAGCGTTGCTGCCTATCGCAAAAATCTCTATATCAAAAGGCTTCATAAATTCAAAAAACCGCGTCAAATCAACGCCCTTATCATCGCCTCCCAATATTATCAATATCTTTTTATCCCTATAACGCTTTAAAGCCTCTATAGTCGCGTCTATATTTGTGCCCTTAGTGTCATTGACCCACAGTCTGCCATGTTTATCATGAAACTCTTCAAGTTTGTGTCTGTCTATCTTGAAAGCGTTGATTTTGTCAATATCAGCCTCGTCAAAAAGTATTTTCGCCGCACTTAGAGCCAAAAGCGCGTCCAATAAAAACGGCTCTTTGATGTTGATTTTATCTATATCAATGCCCATCTTTTCAGCCAAATCCGCTGAATTTTCATATCCTATCAGCATAGCTTTTGTCGCGGTATCGGCGTACTCTTTGGGGACAATCGCCGCGCTTCCTTCTTTCATCGCTAAAAGCGGTTTTAATTTCGCTTTTTCATACTCTTCAAAACTTCCGTGCCAGTTTATGTGGTCGGGACGCACGGGCAGTAAGAGATAAATCTCCGGCGCGGCGCGGTTTGTATAGTGGAGCGTGAAAGAGCTTGTCTCAAGTATCCATAAAGGCGCGTTTTTATCTAAATTTGCAAGCGGATTGCCGATATTGCCGCCCTCCGCCGCGCCGCGCGAAGCTAAAAGATACTTTAGCATCTGCGTTGTCGTAGTTTTGCCGTTTGTGCCGCTTATCCAAACGGACGGCGGCATTTCAAAAAAATCATACTCGCTTGTTAAATGTTTGGCTTTTTTGATTAATTTATGATTTGGCAAAAATCCCGGACTCGGGATATCAACATCGCTTATGTCGGCGTCGTAACTATCGCTCATGAGCAATCTGTTGCCAAACTCGTCTCGCGAATTTTCTTTGAATTTATCGTCGTATATCAAGCAGTTTGGCGCAAATCTTTTTGCTATCGCCTTAGCGGTAATACCGTATCCGAATATTGATATAATCATCTTAATTTAAGCGCAGACAGAGCTATCAGGTTTGATAAAAGCGCGATTATCCAAAACCGCACGATGATTTTATTTTCCGTCCACCCTTTTATCTCAAAGTGATGATGTATAGGCGCCATCAAAAACACTCTCTTTTTGCGCGCTTTGAAGCTTCCGACCTGCAAAATGACAGATAATGTCTCCATGACAAAAACAAATCCTATAAAAATCAGCAAAAACTCATTTTTGGATATTACCGCCAAATACCCCATGAAAGCCCCGACGCTGAGGCTTCCGCTGTCTCCCATAAAAATCTGCGCGGGATGACAGTTGTACCACAAAAACCCGACAAGCGCGCCGACAAGGCTTGCCGCTACTATCAAAACTTCTCCCGCGCCCATAACTTTAGGTATCAGCAAATATGTGCTGTAAGCGGCGTTGCCGCACAAGTAAACAAGCGCGCCTAAAGTAAGAAGCGAAAATATGGACGGCATAGTCGCAAGTCCGTCCAGTCCGTCTGTTAAATTTACCGCGTTTGACGAAGCTATCAAGACAAATATCCAAAAAAAGAGCGACAAAAAGTATAAATCAAACAGCGGTTTTTTGTAAAACGGCACGTATAATTCAGTCGTCAGCCCCGAATACCAAAACAGCAGTATGCACACTATTGCCGCCGCCGTACACTGCATGAAAAATTTGACGTTTGGTCTAAGTCCCGCGCCGTTTTTGCCTCCTACGATTTTTGAGAGGTCGTCTTTAAGCCCTATAAGAGCGAAAAGTATCAAAGTTAAAATCGCTCCTATGACATAAACGTTATTTAATTTCGTACAAAACAGGGTAGCAAACAGAGTTGCGCCGATAAATACAAGTCCCCCCATAGTAGGAGTGTCGTTTTTGCATTTGTGCGTACTTGGAGCAAGTTCATAAATCGGCTGCGAAGCTTTACGTTTTTTCGCCCATGCGATAAAGCGCGGCATGAGCCAAACGGTAAGAATGAAAGCCAAAAAAAACGCCACCAGCGCGCGCAGCGTGATGTATTGGAAGAGATTAATCCCAGCGTGTCTGTAAAACCAATAAAGCATTAAGCCCCGCCTATTTAAAAGTTGATAAAAATTGAGAGCATTTTAGTACAACAATGTATAATTTTAGATAAAAAGCGAAAAATATTTTTTAAAATACAAATTTTATAAGCATGACAAAAAGAGAGTTTTTTGAGGCGGCTTTAGTTTTTTGGTTGTCAAAAAATTTGCAAAATGCGGTTATTTATCAGCGGTAAAGCCAAACTCTTTTTAAGAGCGTTTTAGCAACCGTATAGTATTATAAGCGCATGAAATTAGTGAAATTTAATAAAACCATTTTGATTATAACAGACGGTATAGGCTATAACAAACAGAGCCGTTTTAACGCCTTTAACGCCGCTAAAAAACCGACTTACGACATGCTTTTTGAAAAAGTCCCTTATACGCTTTTGAAAACTTCGGCTCTTGCCGTAGGACTTCCCGAAGGTCAGATGGGCAACAGCGAAGTAGGGCACATGTGCATAGGAAGCGGCAGGATTTTATATCAAAATCTCGTCAAAATCTCAATGGCGATAGAGAATGGGACTTTAGCGAAAAACGGCGTTTTGGCGGATTTTTTTAGTAAAAGCGGCGATATCCATATCATCGGGCTCGTAAGCGACGGCGGCGTGCATTCGCATATTGAACATATAAAAGCGTTAGCCAAAATCGCGGCAAACGCAGGCAAAAAAGTCTTTTTGCACGCGATAACGGACGGGCGCGACGTTAGTCCCGTTTCGGCGGCGGATTTTTTGCAGGATTTGCTTGACATTTGTGATGATAATATCAGCCTTGCCGCGATAAGCGGGCGGTTTTGGGCGATGGATAGAGACGAGCGATGGGAGAGGGTGCAGAGAGCTTACGATACGTTTGTGAAAGCGGACGATAAAACGAAGCTCGGCGCGTTAGAATATATCAAGTACATGTACGATAAAGGCGTAACGGACGAATTTTTAGAGCCTGCCGCGTTTGACGGATTTGACGGGATAAAAGAGGGCGATGGAGTTTTGTTCGCAAACTTTAGAAACGACAGAATGCGCCAAATCGTAAAAGCGTTTGGCATGGAAGAGTTTGGACATTTCAAAAGAGAATTAAAGAGCGTAAATATCGTTACGATGTGCGAATATGACAAAACTTTTACATATCCTGTTCTTTTTACGTCCCAAAAGCCCTCGCAAACGCTTTGCGAAGTGATATCCCAAAACGGTATTTCTCAATTTCACACAGCCGAGACCGAAAAATACGCACATGTAACGTTTTTCTTTAACGGCGGCAAAGAGAGTCCTGTAGAGGGCGAGACGAGAGTTTTGATACCAAGTCCGAAAGTAAAAACTTACGATTTAAAGCCCGAAATGAGCGCGGCAAAAGTCGGCGATACAGTGTTGAAGGCTATGGATGCAAATTACGGTTTTATAGTCGTAAACTTTGCTAACGGCGATATGGTCGGGCACACAGGCAATTACGAAGCGGCTGTAAAAGCGGTGGAAGCGGTAGATAAAGAGCTTGGCAGGATTTACCGAAAGGCGCGCGATTTGGGGTATAAATTTGTCCTCACGTCAGACCATGGAAACTGCGAAGCGATGAGAGACGAGGGCGGCATACTGACAAATCACACGACTTTTGACGTGTTTTGTTTTGTCGCGGCAGACGAGGTAACGCATCTTAAAAGCGGCGGACTTAGCAATGTGGCAGCCACAGTTTTGAAACTTATGGGCATAAAAAAGCCGGACGTAATGCAAGACGCGCTATTTTAATAAAAGGATAAACAATGACATTTGGTGGAAAAAACGTTTTAATCACAGGCGCGGTAAGAGGAATCGGGCGCGAAACGGCTCTAAAGCTGGCAAAAGAGGGCTTGAAAGTGTGGATAAATTACCGCTCCAATCCGAACGCGGCAGACGAATTGCAGGCTTTTATAGAAAAAGAGGGCGGCAAAGCGGCGGTTATAGGCTTTGACACGGCTGACGAAGAGGCGTTTATAGAAGGCGTTAAAACTATCGTAGCAAGCGACGGCGAACTCTCGTATCTTGTCAATAATGCAGGCGTTACAAACGATAAATTAGCGCTTCGTATGAAAAAAGAGGATTTTACGTCGGTAATTAACGTGAATTTGACAGGCGTATTTATAGGATGCAGGGAAGCTCTGAAAGTCATGAGCAAACAGCGTTTCGGAAGCGTTGTAAATATCGCCTCAGTAGTCGGCGAAACGGGTAACGCGGGGCAGGCGAATTACTCTGCCAGCAAAGGCGGCGTTATAGCTATGACGAAAAGTTTTGCGCAGGAGGCGGCTTTGCGCAATGTGCGTTTCAACGCCGTAACGCCGGGCTTCATCGCAACCGATATGACGGATAAATTGGGAGATGAAATTAAAACGGCATTTGTAGAAAAGATACCGCTTAAGAGATTCGGTTTGCCAAAAGACGTAGCTAATGCCGTAGCGTTTTTATTGAGCGAAGAAGCGGCTTATATTACGGGCGAAACGCTCAAAGTAAACGGCGGGATTTATATGTGATAATCGCATTTAAAATATTTTTTTGAGCGGAATTCAAACTGCGCTTTTGGGTTGAACAGAAATAGGGCGTATTGAAATTGGCTTAATGATGGGGGAGGGGGCGTTCACAGCGTTGAACCGACATAGGGGTTGTATTGAAATTAGATTTCCTTTGCGAATTCCGCCGCGCCTTTTCCGTTAAACCGACATAAAAGGTTGTATTGAAATTCGCATTATTGGTCATACTGTTGTTTGTTATATTGGTTGAACCGACACAAACGTTGTTTTTAAATATATTATCCATAACATTCATTATCTGCTGGTATGCGTAGAACCGACACAAACGTTGTTTTTAAATATAGAATTATCTAAAAACTTCAAAGCCATAACTGGTCGAACCGACACAAACGTTGTATTTAAATATGAATTGACTTTCTAATTCCCGCTGAACCTGAAGTTGAACCGACCAATGGTTGTATGAAATACATATTTAATTTTAATAAATATCTAAAATACAGTATATTTATTGACGGTATTTGCTATTTTGGATTATTAATGCGAAATTGATGGATACCCTCCGCCTTATTGCTCTGAGAGCGCGGCAATCCATTCTTTTTGTTTTGCGTCTAATCGTTTACATGCGGCAATAAAACGAGAACTTGAGGACTTAAACCCTATAGAAAACAGTTTACATGTAACAATAAAACCTTGCTTCAGAGGATAAATTCAAAGAATTTCCATAAATAGAAACAGTTTACATGTAACAATAAAACCTTTTGGCAAAAACTCAAGGTCGCTTATTTCGCCCGATAGAAACAGTTTACATGTAACAATAAAACAAAGGCAAAGACTTAATCTCCGTCTTACTCTTATGCCATTGCGCGAAATTTTTCAACTTTGTAAACTCGCCATGCAAAATACCTTTTATGTCATTGCGAAAAAACCCGCCGCCCCTCCATCATTACAATAAATACTTTTTTCATCGTTGATAGGAATACTCCTCTTTTTTATTATTATTGGAAGCACAGCGGCGAGACAACCTCCTCCTCCGTCATTGCGAGCCGATTTTATCGGCGTGGCAATCCAGAGAAACCGTTAAAAAAGACAATATAAAGGTATTTGATACAATCTTTCAAATTATTTTGTTTCAGTTTGTCTATTAAC
>JAIRNE010000034.1 GCA_031258205.1 Campylobacteraceae bacterium | reverse complement strand
ACTAAAAGCACTATCAGTTCGCTTTCGGGGTGATTTTGCGCGATACCATGCGCCAACTCTTTCATGAGTTCGGTTTTACCGCTTCTTGGAGGCGCGACTATAAGCCCTCTTTGACCTTTACCGATAGGCGTAAAAAGGTCTAATACGCGTCCTGTCAGCTTTAAAGAGTTGTATTCAAGCTTGATTTTTTCAGTTGGGAAAAGAGGCGTCAAGTTATCAAAAAGCGGACGGCTTTTTGAGTCTTGCATAGGAAGATAATTGATGGCTTCAATCTTTAACAGCGCATAATATCTCTCTTGATCTTTTGGCGGACGCACCTGCCCTGTTACTATATCGCCTGTTCTTAATGCAAATTTTCTAATCTGCGTACTGCTTACATAAGCATCATTCGCGCTGTCGGATAGATTTGAGTCAGTCGCCCTTAAAAATCCGTAACCCTCATTTGAAATCTCCAAAATTCCGGTTAAAAGGATAAACCCGCCTTTGCTTGTCTGTGACTTTAGTATCTCAAACATCAAATCCTGACGCTTTAATTCGCTTGGATTTTCTACTCCTATAGTTTCGGCAATGTCAAGCAGTTTATCAAGAGGCAAAACTCTCAAATCCTCTATTTTGTAGCCGTCTACAGGCACGTGCGTGCGGGTTTTGCCGTTGGAATATCTTGATTCCTTAGCAGAATTTTGTTGTGTTGGTAGATTTTCGTCCATAAATCCTCTTTAGTGAAAATATATTAATGAAGGTTTGCATGCGGCAAACGTTAAAATTGTGAAGTTAATTTAAATCAAAAACGCAATTTTATACTAATTTTTACCCGATTGTCAAGTTACGCATTAAAATTTATATAAAAAACTACTGCATAAAAGAGCGTAAGAGCCGCTTTTAAGGGAAAATTCAGCGGCATATCGCGCTCTAACATTTGCGCAAATATCCCAAGCGGTTTTGTTTTAATGATTTTATCAAGCAGTATAAGCTTTAAAATAATATCCAAAGCTTTGAGGATAATCAATCCGACAATTAAAAATGAGAAATTATCAAAGTATATCGCCGCAAAAATAGCCGCGTAAAATGACGGATGCATACACAAAAAACGCACAATTCCGCGCTCATACATCTCTAATAAATTTGTCATATAAGCGTTAAGAGTCTCGCCTTTTTGAACATAAAAAAGCTCAAACAGTTCGCAAATGATATAAACAATAAAAATCGCTTGAAAATTCATAAATGTATGATAACAGCTAAAGACTTAAAACAATAATATTTTAGGAGTTTTAATAATTATACGTTATAATTGCCGAATTTGAGAATGCGAGAAATACGTTCTAAAATCGCAAATTGTTTTTCTATTTGTATTAACTGTAAAATGGGAGCTAATGTGGAAAAATTAAAACCAAATGAACAAAGAGCTAAAAAAGCGATTATACTTATTTGGATTGTTTTAATATTGGAAATTGTAAGTTTTATCTCAAGTTACATGCAATACGATTTACTCCAAACGTTTGCGAACGGAGGATATATTTCTCCCGAAGCGGCTGACGCTAACGATAATAGAGAACAAATAATCGGTATTTTTTGCTTAATCGCTTATATAATTTCCGCAGTAACTTTTATCATGTGGTTTAGAAGAGCATATTATAATTTACATCAAGAAGCAGATTCGCTGCTTTATGCGGAAGGTTGGGCGGCAGGCAGTTGGTTTATTCCGATTATCAATCTGTACAGACCGTATAAAATAATGAAAGAGTTATATGTCAAAACAAAAGAGCTGCTTCAAAAAAGAGGCTTTTTAGCGCAGGCAAATTAGTTGGAATTACTATTGAAAGAAACGGAAGGAAATTTACCGTTTGAATAAATTTACAGGGCGCAATTATTATACGCGAACCTACAATCTTATGACATTAAATTATATTGCGAGTTAAATTATGAAAACAAAATGCGACCATTGCGGATTAGAATATGACGAAAAGATTTTAATAAAAGATATAAGTTTTGAAAAACCCAAAAATTTTTGCTGCAAAGGGTGTCAAGGCGTATATCGCCTTTTGAAAAACGAAGGGCTTGACGGGTTTTACGATAAGCGCGGCAAGACTTCGCTCGAGCCGCCAAAAAGCGCGCTTGATGACGCTAAAAAGTTTGACCTTGAGGGATTTAGGGAAAAATATATTAGAGAAAAAGAGGGTTTTTGTGAAATTTCTCTTATCATTTCAGGCATTCACTGCGCGGCTTGTATATGGCTGAATGAGAAGATTTTGTATAAATTAGAGGGCGTCATAGAGGTAAATATTTCACAGGCTAACAATAAAGCAAAAATCGTCTGGGACCCTGAACTTATACAACTCTCCGCCATCATAGAAGCGATAAGAAGTATCGGCTACAACGCATATCCGTATGACGCAAGAGCGCAGGAAGCAAATGCAAATGCCGCCAGACGCGACTATTACGCGCGCCTTGCATTTGGCATATTTGCGGTGATGAATATAATGTGGATAGCGATAGCGCAGTATTACGGCTATTTTTTCGGCATTGAACAAAATGCAAAAAACGTTCTCACATTTGCCGAATTTTTATTGGCAACCCCAACGCTTTTTTATACCGGTTCAATCTTTTTCAAAGGCGCGTACTACGGCGTAAAAAACGGCTTTGTTACGATGGATTTATTGATAGCTTCAGGCTCAAGCCTTGCTTATTCTTACTCTATTTATGCGATGCTAAGCGGTATCGGGGAGCCGTATTTTGACTCTGTTGCAATGATAATCACATTTGTTTTTGCGGGGAAATTTTTTGAAGTTTTGATGCGCAAAAAGGCTGTAGATACGTTAGACTCAATATCCGGCATGATGCCCACAGAAGCGCTTGTAGTAGAAGGTCAAGAAAAAAGATTTGTCAGCGTGGAGAGTATTAAAAAAGGTGATTTGATAGAACTTAAAGCAGGAGAAAAAGTCGTTATAGACGGTATTTGCGTAAATGGAGAGGGTTCGTTTGACGAAGCAAGCCTAAGCGGAGAGAGCGTACCTGTATTAAAAGAGGCAGGCAGTAAAATCATCAGCGGTTCTATCTGTTTGGACAGCGTCATACTTTACAGAGCCGAAGCTTTAGCTAAAGACTCTACTATAAATAAAATCGCCTCTTTATTGGAAGACGCTATGAATAAAAAGCCGCGCATAGAACAGTTAGCCAACCAAATATCGCGCAAATTTTCAACAACCGTTTTAAGTATCGCCTTTATTACGCTTTTTGTATGGTGGTATAACGCGGGTTTTAGCGAGGCTCTCATTGTCGCGATTTCAGTCGTTGTCATAGCGTGCCCATGCGCGCTGGGTCTTGCCACGCCCGTTTCCACGCTTGTAGGACTTGGCATGGGAGCGAAAAAAGGCGTACTGTTTAAAGAGGCTAAATTCTTAGAAAGCCTTGCAAAATGCGATGTATTGGCAGTTGATAAAACCGGAACCATTACATTTGGAAAGCCTGAAGTTGTTGATGCGCAGATATTTGAAAAATTTGACGAAACTATCCTCTACGCGCTTACCAAAAGCTCTCTGCATCCGGTAAGCAAGGGTGTAGCAAAATATTTAGAAAATTTATACCCCAATCTGAAAGAAGCAAAACTCACAAACATAAAAACTCTTGAAGCCAAAGGCGTGGAGGCAAATTTTGAAGGAAAACGTATCATCGGCGGCAATAAAAGACTGCTAAAAGAGTTTGGATTTGAGTGCGAAGATAAAGAAGCGACAAATTATTGGTTTGCCGTTGATGATAAAATCTGCGCATGCTTTATACTTGAAGATATACCGCGCGGCGACGCGAAAGAAGCGATAGCTAAGATAAAACAGCTGGGTATCAGCGTAGTTATGCTCACAGGCGACAATGAAAACGCGGCGAAACAGAGTGCAGAATGTGTTGGCATAGAAGAGTTTCACGCCGCTCTTTTACCGCAGCAAAAAGCGGAATTTATAGAAAATTTAAGAGCTAAGGGCAAAAAGGTCGTTATGGCTGGAGACGGCATAAACGACGCTTTAGCTTTAGCAAAGAGCGATATAGCCATCTCACTTGGAAGCGGTACGGATATTGCCGTAAATGTCAGCGATATTATTTTGATGAACGATTCATTGAGCGCATTAGCCAAAGCATTTTTGATATCTAAAAAAACTTACAGAACGGTTAAGCAAAATATCGCTTTTTCTATTCTTTATAACGCTACTACGATTCCGTTGGCGGTCTGCGGTTTTGTTATGCCTCTTATCGCCGCGCTTTCAATGTCGTTCAGTTCGCTTGTGGTAGTGGCAAACGCCCTTAGAATCAAAAGTTTCAAATAAGGAGTAATTTATGAGTCCCGTACTGTTAGCTATCATGATAAGCGTTTCGCTTTTTTTGGGAGCATTTGGAGTTTTTGCGTTTCTTTGGGGTTTAAAAACCGGACAATTTGACGATAGAAGTAAATTTTTAGACGCTGTGCATACCGACGGCGTAGATGAATTAAACGAAGCTGCTATGCTTGAAAAAAGAAAAAAAGAGGCGATAAAAAGAAAAAGCGATAAAAGTTCCGCACATCCGATTGATAAAAAATAAAAAACCGCCCAAAGGCGGTTAGATATCTATTTTGCTATATAAAAATTTGTAAAAATGTAGTCAGCCAACGCGTCCAAATCCTCTTCGGAGAATGGCTTTACTTGAAGCTGCATTGTCATTTTCATTTTGCCGCCGTAAGTTTTATCGTTTTTATATCCTCTTAAAGTCTTTTTTATCTCGTCAGCCTTTAGCGTTGCCGATGCGATTGTACCGCCCGGCGGAACTTTTTCGGCTTTTACGCCGTGGCATGCTATACAGCGTTTAAAATTTGCCTCAGCCGTAGCCGCAGAGGCAAAAGAGAGAGAACCTGCGACAAAAAGCGCTGTCGTTATGATTTTGACCATTCTCACTTATGTACTCCTTCTAAAACTAAATTTTCGGCATTATAGCCTTTAAGAGTTTAATTTTTAATAATTTAGTATAATGCCGTTTATTTGTTAATAAAACAAGAGTATGCAATGAGTTTTAAAGCGATTTTTTTGGACAGAGACGGCGTGATAAATATAGACAAAGGGTACGTTTATAAAAAAGAGGATTTTATATTTGTGCCCGATATATTCGAAACTTTACGTTATCTTTTAAACCGAGGATATCTGCTTTTTATAGTAACAAACCAATCCGGAATTGCAAGAGGCTATTACAGCGAAGAGGATTTTTTAAAATTAACAAAACAGATGATGCATGAGTTTGCCAAGCAAAATATAAAAATAACAAAACTCTACTATTGCCCTCATGCGCCGGAAACAAACTGTCCTTGCCGCAAACCAAATCCAAAAATGCTTCTTGATGCGCAAAAAGAGTTTGATATCGACATGAGCGCATCGTGGCTTATAGGCGACAAACAAAGCGACATTGAAGCGGGAGTTAAAGCGGGAGTTAAAAACCTCATCTACATGGGCGAAGGAGAATGTGTGGGTGCGCAAAAAATCGCATCTTTAAAAGAGGTAATGAAATTTATCGCATAACTCCATCTAAAGTAAAAACTATGAATTGTTTTGAAAATTTATTTTTCAATAATAGTTTTTTTGCTGTTTTTTATTCCAAAATAACAAAAAAGTATCAATTTTTCATATTAAATGCATCCGCTTCGTTATTTTCTGGAAGTCCGCCGCGACATCATGACAACAAAAAATTACTGCTCTTGTGAATATCTTTTTAGCATTAACTCTGACACCAATTATCCGCCATGCAAATAATGATAATGAT
Organism: Campylobacteraceae bacterium; assembly: GCA_031258205.1. Taxonomy (GTDB): domain Bacteria; phylum Campylobacterota; class Campylobacteria; order Campylobacterales; family Campylobacteraceae; genus JAIRKW01. Next base: position 720 of record JAIRNE010000034.1, on the reverse strand, counting down.
ACTATTTTAGTAAAATTAAAAGGGTATGTTTGATACAATATGGCATTTTTTAAAAAGGAGTTTCGTGAAATATATAAACAACAAACTCAAAAATAAAACCGTCTTGATTACAGGTGCGGCGGGTTTTATCGGAAGTAATTTGGCTTTTTATTTTCAAGAAAATCACCCCGAAGCGCATGTTATAGCATTTGATATATTTAGAACCGGCGAACGTTTTGAAAACGGAAACTTAAAAAGCTTCGGACATTTCAAAAACCTGATAGGTTTCAAAGGCGAGATAATAAGCGGCGATATCACAAAAAAAGAGGATTTGGCGCGGCTTGAAGATTATGATATAAATTATATATTTCACGAAGCGGCTATATCCGATACCACAGTTTTTGACCAAGAGATCATGATAAAGACAAATGTGAATGCCTTTATAGATTTGTTGGAACTTGCAAAAAGAAAAGATGCCGGAATGATTTATGCCTCCTCGGGAGCAACCTACGGCAGTGCGCCAAGTCCTCAAACGGTAGGCATAGAAAGTCCGCAAAATGTGTATGGATTTAGCAAACTTGCGATGGACAATATCGCCGCAGAATACACAAAAAGATACGGCATGTTCATAACAGGACTTAGATACTTTAATGTCTATGGCAAAAATGAATACTTTAAGGATAAAACCGCCTCTATGATATTGCAGCTTGGACTTCAGATATTAAGCGGTAAAATGCCGCG
>JAIRNE010000041.1 GCA_031258205.1 Campylobacteraceae bacterium | reverse complement strand
AAAGTTGAAAACTAAAACAAAAATTACAGGGAAAAAAGTGCGGATAAATGAAGCAGGAGCGCGTTTTTAATCTCAATTTTAGGTAAGATTTTGATGTATTTGGCAATGCCTATGCTTACGCCATTCATACGAAGCTCCTTTGTTTAAAAAATTTAGTCAGGTATTATACTTGTTTTTTTTGATTTTTGCAATAATATAGTTATACGCAACCCTTACAATTCCATATAAAACATAAATACTAACAAAAATAGTAATTGCGGTTATCCTGAATATATAGATTGTTGAGAATATTATTACTAAAATCGTTAAGATTTTGATATTTTGGGACTTTTTAAAATCCATCTTTTTGAAGCTCGGATATCTTATGTTGCTTACCATTAAAAATGACGCAAGAGCCTGCAGGGCTAAAAGCGCGTAATCAAAACCGGCGAATATCTCATATTTTTGAAACATAAGTCCCCACATAACGACTAAAACCGCCGCTGTTGGTATAGGCAAACCTATAAATACGGAAGGTTCTGACGATGGGCTCATAACGTTAAATCTTGCAAGTCTTATCGCGCCGAAAATCGCGTAAATAGCGGCAAGCAATACGCCAACTCTCCCATAACTGTCGCCTACGCTAAAATAAAAAAACATTGCCGGAGCAACGCCGAACGCTATCACATCGGATAGAGAGTCAAACTCTACGCCGAATTTGCTTGTCGTTTTTGTAAGCCTTGCCACTCTGCCGTCAAGTCCGTCACAAATTAGCGCAAGTATGATATAAAATGCCGCTCTGCTGAAATTATCCTGCGCGGCGGCTGCTATTGAGGCAACTCCCAAAAATGCGCTTGCCGCAGTAAATAGATTTGGCAGCAGATAAGCAAATTGAGTTTTACCGTTTTTTTGTCTCTTTTCCATTTTTAACCTTTATACGCGAAGTAGCCCATAACGCTCTCTCCGCCTTTGACATAATCGCCTATGGAGAGTTTTATTCTTGCCTCAAGCGGCAAAAAAAGCTCTACCGTACCGTCCACCATAAAAGCTATCCTTGTGCCAGCTCTGATATTGCCTCTATCTTTTGACAGATATAGTTTGCGGCTGAATACGCCGGCGCGAAGCCTCATGGCAAAATTATCGCTGTTTTTTACGCACTTTATATCAACGCACTCATTCAAAGCAAGAGCCTCTTTTGTGTATGGCGGCAAAAAGAGTCCGTAAGTAGTCTTCGCGCTCGATAATACCGCCGCCGCAGGAGAGCGCACCATGCTAACGTCAAACGGCAAGGAACGAATCTTTATATATAAACTTTTTTTACCGAATTCATCCATGCATCTGTTTATTTCCGTAATCTTTCCGTCAATCGGCGCTATTACCGCTAAAGGGTCGTCTTCGGCGGGGATTCTTTCGGGATTTCTATAAATAAACAGCAAAAAAAGCAAAACTACAAGCATAAAAAACGCCGCAAAATGAGTCAATACAGCCAACAAAAACAGCACAAAAACTATGCCGCAGATTTTCCATCCCTCTTTAGCGATAATTTGCGTTGTCGTAAATGAGACGTTCATAAAATTTTATTCCTTTTGCCCGCCGCCGATTTGGGCTGTTTCGCTTGGTTGCGCATGCGCAGTCTCTTCATGCGATATATCGGTTTGTATGCGTGTCGCAATACCGTTTTCTTTCTCAAAATCTCTAATAATTTGTCTGAACTCTTCGCCGTCTAACGTCTCTTTATCATATAATGCTTTGACGGTATTTTCTATCGCGCCTCTGTATTCCTCAAGCGTTTTTATGACGATATTGAAACGCTCGTCAAGTTTTGCTTTGACGTATTTGTCTATCTCTTCGGCAGTCTTTTCGCTGTAATCTTTGATAGTCTGTCCGCCGTTTAAAAAGAGATTTGTCTGTCTTTCCAATACCATAAGTCCCGCTACCTCGCTCATGCCGTACATGCTAATCATAGTTTTAACGATACCGGTAGCTCTTTCAAGATCATTTGAAGCGCCGCTTGAGACTTCATTTAAAAATACTTTTTCAGCCGCGCGCCCTGCCAGCAATACGTCTACTTGAGCGATAAGTTCATGCTGTTGATATAAGTAGCGGTTCTCTTCCGGCGTATTCATGGAGTATCCAAGCGCACCGATACCGCGCGGCACAATAGTAACTTTTGTCGTTTTTGTAGAACCTTTGGTCAATTCTCCTATAAGCGCGTGTCCGCTCTCATGGTAAGCTACTATCTTTTTCTCTTTCGGGTTTATCGCTCTGCCTTTTTTCTTTAAACCGATAGCGGCTCTCTCAAAAGCTTCCAAAAAGTCTTTTTGTTCTACGTACTCTTTTGATTCGCGTCCCGCAAGAAGCGCGGCTTCATTGATAATATTTGCCAAATCCGCCCCCGCAAAACCAACCGTGAGTCTTGCTATCTCTTCCAGATCCACGTCTTTGGCGATTTTCAAATCTTTTATATGCACTTTTAAAATCGCTACTCTGCCTTGAAAATCGGGTCTATCTACAACGACCTGCCTGTCAAACCGTCCCGGTCTTAAAAGCGCGGCGTCCAAAACTTCAGGTCTGTTTGTAGCCGCCAAAACTATAACGGGCGACGAGTCCGAACTAAAACCGTCCATTTCAGCCAAAAGCTGGTTTAAAGTCTGTTCTCTCTCGTCGTTGCCGCCAAGCTGTCCACCTGCGGCTCTGCTTTTGCCTATGGCGTCTATCTCGTCTATAAAGACGATAGACGGAGCCTCTTTTTTGGCGTTATTAAATAAATCTCTTACTCTGCTGGCTCCCACGCCTACAAACATCTCTATAAAACTTGAGCCCGAAACCGAAAAAAACGGAACGTCAGCTTCTCCTGCGACCGCTTTTGCCAATAACGTTTTACCCGTTCCCGGAGGTCCTACCAATAATACTCCCTTTGGGATTTTAGCCCCAAGTCTTATATATCTGTCCGGATGCCGTAAAAAGTCCACTATCTCCACAACTTCCTCTTTTGCCTCTTCAACTCCTGCAACATCGGAAAATTTGACTTTGGGCTTTTCGGAATTGACAAGTTTTTTACTGTTGCCCGTACCCAAAATACCGCTGCCCATATTTTTTTGCATGCGATTGACGATAAACATCCAAATTGCAAAAAATACAAACAGATATAACATCCATGTGAGCGCGTTAGGGAACCATTTTGACTCTCTATGTCCGCCGTAAGCTATATTTTTTTCTTCCAAAAGCGGCAAAAGCGTCCCATCTTCGCCGACTCTTTGAGCGATATATTTTGTCCTTGGAGTATCTTTTGAGACGGCTATTATAGTCTCGTCGCTGATACTTACGCTCTCTATTTTGTCATTTTTGATAAGCTCTTTTATCTCGTAATAAGCGACATTTTTAGTTTGCGCATTGATATTGGCTACTTCTGCTATATCCGAAGAGGGAGTAACAAAAGTTTTAAAAATAAATATTACCGCTATAGAAAATATCGCAAATACAAGAAGCGGATTTTTATTAAAGAAATTATTGTTATTATTTTGCTGATTATTATTATTGTTTTGTTCCATTTTTCACCTTTTATAAACTAATGTGCGCCACTCGTTTTCGCCAAACTCATCTATCAAAAGAAGCGCGGCGTATCGCTCTTTAACCTGTTTGATATATTTATCCAAAATACCCGACAATATCAAAATACCATCCTCATTTAAAGCGTTTATGAGCTCTTTTTTTATCGCCAAAAGCACATCGGCAATAATATTGGCGGTTATTATACTGTATTTGACAGGCGCGGCGACAACCGAACCTGTCCAACTATTTTTATATTTCACGCAATTTTTGGCAAAATTATCATCTGCAGCTTTCAATGCTTCGGGGTCTGTATCGCATATATCCGTAATCGCTCCAAGCTTAGAAGCCGCTATAGCCAAAATGCCGCTTCCTGTGCCGACATCCAAAAGACGGCTTCCAACGCCAACGTAACGCTGAAGCATTAATAAACATCCGTATGTGCTTTCATGATGACCCGAACCAAACGCTAAAGCGGGATTAATGACGATATCTATAAAACCATCTTTTGGTTTTTCCCAATCAGGACGTATATAAAAATTGCCGGCTGTTACCGGCTGTACGCTCTCTTGATATTTTTTTACCCAATCCTCGTTGAGTTTTTGATTGATAGTCGTTTTAACTTCTATACCAAGTTTTTTTGCATACTCTTTTACGCCAAACTCTACGACATCCAAAGATTCGCAGCTTCTTGCTATTATCGCTTTGCCGCTCTCTTCCACAGCGTCTGTAAACTCTAACAAAAAATCGCTGAAAAGTTCGGATTTATCGGCAGGATAAACGCAAAGCTCAAAATATTTTTCACACATTTATTAAAAACCCTCTTTTTTTAAAAGACTTTATTTTAGCTAAAAATACTTTGAATACTCTTTACATCAGGCGTGAAATTGCCTCTTTTAAATCTATCGTTCCTTCGTAATACGCTTTGCCGACGATAACGCCGTCTATTTTTTTGGT
>JAIRNE010000065.1 GCA_031258205.1 Campylobacteraceae bacterium | reverse complement strand
TTGGGAATGAATATAAAATTTAGTAAAGATTGCGTTATTGCGGGTATTATAAACTGCATTTTTATGAAATAAACTCTGTTTTATGAGCGTAAAAGTTGTAATAATTGTTGGAATTTTGTCAGAAACTAAGAAATAATCTTTGTTGTTATGAGTATAAGCTAAGAGATAATTATCAATTTTACCAATCCGTCATTGCGAGCCGCTTGCGACGTGGCAATCCACGCCTTTTGCCTCATTGCCCCCTCCTCCGTCATTGCGAGGAGGGAGCGAAGCGACTGACGAAGCAATCCATAATTGACAACGTAAAATAAAACAGTTTAGGTAGATATTTTCTGCAATAATGGAACCTTTGCATGTGCATAATCACTCTTGCATGCAAAAGATGGATTGCCGCGCAAACTTCGTTTGCTCGCAATGACGGATAGTTAGGCTTTACATGTGGATTGCCGCGCCGCTGACGCTTTTTGCGATGATACAAAAAGTAAATTTTGCCGTATTGTGTACAAAAATATAAAGATTACTTCACTCTTCCGCCCGATATCCACGCTTTTTTGTAGTACGGTTCATCAAGTGAACTTACGATAACGCCTTTTGAGACGCTTGCATGTACAAATTTATCGTCTTTTAAATATATGCCTATATGGTTTGGGATTTTTTTGTCTCCTTTATCGGTTCTAAAAAATACCAAATCCCCCTCGCTCAATTTTGAACGCTCTATTTTTGCGACATCTTTTTTAAATATATCACCAGACGAACGGTTTAGAGTTTTTTTATATACGTTTTTATATATGACTCCCGCAAACCCCGAGCAATCGATGCCTTTTTTGGTTGTGCCGCCGATTTTATACGGAGTTCCAAGCCAATTTGAAATGGCGGCATACAGAGCTTGATTGTCGGATTTATTTATCGTAAAGCCTAACTCTTTTGACATGTTTTTATCCGCACATGCCGTAAATAATATAGCCATGCACAGTATCGTCAAAAATCTCTTCATCAATGCCCTTTAGAAATTTTGGACTATTGTAGCAAATTTTCATATAAGAAATCCCTCCCGCCTTAAAACGAGAGGAGATTTTTTTAATCCGCGTCTGGTTTTGGAGTTTTTTTCGTGCTTGAGGGAAGTATGGGATAGGTTATTTGAGGTTTTTTGCCTGTCAAACTTCCCAAAAATACCGCTATACTCTTAGCCTCTTTATCAGAAATATCAATTCCAAGCTGTACGCTCCCCATCTCTTGAATAGCCTCTTCCAATTCCCAAATACCGCCGTTATGAAAGTATGGCGCGGTTTCGGCGACATTTCTTAATGTCGGAGTTTTAACCATACCGTTTTCATCTCCTTTGAAATCGCCCAGAGAGATAAATTTATATTGACTCGCGACTTGAAACGGCTGCATTGTACCTCCCAAAGCTATACCATTATGACAAGCAGTACAGCCTTTTTCTATAAATAGTTCAAGCCCTTCTTTCTCTTTAGAGCTTAGCGCGTTTTCATTGCCGTTCAAAAAAGCGTCGTAAGGGGAAGGCGTAACAAGAGTGCGCTCAAATACGCCTATAACGCTCGCAATCTTTTCAAACGTAATCTTTATGTTCGCTCCGTAAGCTTTTTTGAAATCCTCAACATATTGCGGTATGGACGTGACTCTGCTGACTACTAACTCTTGCGGCGCAGCCATTTCGGCGTCTGCTTGTATCGGACCTTGGGCTTGGTCTGCTAAGTGCGGACTTCTGCCGTCCCAAAACTGCGCTTGATTAAATACGGAGTTAAAAACCGTAGGGGAGTTTAAATGGTGGGGATTCGCCGTCCATTTATGCCCGATAGCAGCGCTGACGCCGTCCGCGCCGCCAAGCGCTAAGTTATGACAGGTGTTACAGCTGATAAGTCCGCTTTTGGAAAGACGCGGGTCAAAATAGAGTTTTTTGCCAAGCTCAATTTTCGGATAACTGATAGGGTCGCTTTTGTCGTTCATGTACGACATAAGTTTATCAATATCGTTCGGAATTGGTTCTAATCCGTAACTTTTGGCTTTTTCAAGCAACGAATCCGCAGCGCCCAAAACGCTTATATTTACCGCCGCTAAAAGCAGCGCACTTGTAAATAAACGCATTTTTTACTCCTTGAAAATAATTTGCAAGTAATAATAATTCTTATTTACTTATAAGTATATTAAATTCCTAAGGATTAATTTTTAAGGTATTAAAAAGTTTAATCGGATAAAAATTAGCGGATTTAAAAATTAATCCGTTTGCAATTGTTTAGCAGTTTTGTTTTATAAACTATTCCATGCGATGATACTTTTGTCGTCTGATATGTGAAAAATTTCACCGCAGATTATAGCGGGTAATTATCATGAGAGTATGTCAAAGCGTCTTTAACCGACAGATTTGGACTTTTCTCGCGGCGGCTGTTATTATTTTCGGATTTTCCCTCAAATGCTGCTTCATCGGCAAGAATATTTGCGTTTACATGGACAGCTTCAATCGCAAAAAGTAAAAAAAGCGCGATTATTATTTTAATCTTTGACATATTATTGCCTATAAAAAGGAGAGAGCGTCTCTCCTTTTATTTTTTATTTCCTGTATCTTTTCTCGACAAAAGAGGCTATGCGTTTGATGCCCTCTATTATGCTTTTTTCATCTGTTGCGTAAGAAAATCTAAAATATCCGTCCACGCCAAAGCCGATACCGGGTACTACGGCTACTCCGGCGTCTTCGAGCAATTCTTTGCAAAAGAGCATGCTGTCTTCACAGATATTTTTTATATTGACAAACAGATAAAACGCGCCGCTTGGAACTACGACAGATATACCCTCTATAGCATTTAAAGCATTTACCGCTAAATCTCTGCGTTTTTCAAAAGTCTTGCGCATAAATTCTATATCATCGTCTATCGTGCCGTCAAGTGCCGGAATAGCCGCTTTTTGAACGATAGAGGTTATATTTGAGACGCTTTGGCTTTGGAGTTTTTTTAGCGCGGTTATTATCTCCTGTTTTGGCGTAGCTATATATCCAAATCTCCAGCCTGTCATCGCCGCTGATTTGCTAAGTCCGTTGATGGTTATCGTTCGCTGATATGCATCTTCGCTTAAACTTGCAAATGAGGTAAA
>JAIRNE010000060.1 GCA_031258205.1 Campylobacteraceae bacterium | reverse complement strand
AAATATCGGTCAAAGCATCATTGCAAGAAGCCTGTTTTGGGGACTTGAAGAGGCTATAAAAAAGATGCAAGAGATAGTTAAATGAAAAAAATCGCGATAAGTATCGGCGATTTGAATGGCATAGGACTTGAAATAGCCTTAAGGGCGCACGAAGAGATAAAAACTCTATGCGCTCCCATGTACTGCGTAAATGAGACTATGCTTCAATGGGGAGCGGCTCTTTTGGGGCTTGATGTTCCTATGGATTTTAATACCGTTGAATGCGCGGAAGAGTTTTTTGAGATATCGCCCGGAGTTGTCAGCGAAAAAGCGGGCAAAGCCTCGTTTGATTCGTTTGTAACCGCAGTCGCTTTGGCAAAATCGGATAACGCAGACGCCATAGTTACGCTTCCGATAAATAAAGAGGCTTGGAAACAAGCCGGCATTGTTTACAAAGGGCACACAGACGCGCTTAGTGATATGCTGGGCGATGAAGCCATCATGATGCTTGGATGCGATGAGCTTTTTACGATACTCTTTACGCATCATATACCGTTAAAAGATGTGAGCGAATACGTCAAAACCAAAGCCTTAACAAGGTTTTTAGTAAAAACTTACAAATCTCTTTTGGTGGAAAATATCGCGGTTTTGGGACTAAATCCACATGCCGGAGACGGCGGAGTGATAGGAGATGAGGAGATAAAAATAGCAAAAGCGATAAAAAGAGCCAACGATGAGCTTGACAAAAATGTCTTTTTCGGACCTCTTGTGCCCGACACCGCTTTTGCGCCAAAAAGTCTTGAGAAGTGCAGTCATTTTGTCTGCATGTATCACGACCAAGGATTGATACCTTTGAAAGCTTTATATTTTAAAGAGAGCATCAACGTAACCTTAGGACTTCCCCTGATCCGCACTTCAGTCGATCACGGAACAGCTTTTGATATAGCTTATAAAGGCAAAGAACCCTCAACGATAAGTTATGTTAATGCCGTAAAAGAGGCAGTGAGACTTAGCGAAAAGCCTGTGTTGGATTTTTAACCCAAATTGGGGCAAATTTTTGATTTTAAAAAGGACACATGTGCGTAAAATTTTTATTATCTTTTTAATCTCTGCGGCGATGAGTTTAGCGCAAGAGACAAATAGTGCGAATAGCACAGACCCATTAGACGACCATAGCTTAACTTGCGAAGAGATGAGAGCCAATCCGGAACTGTTTTTTGAAACGGGCGTTGATTTGGGTTCCGGTCATCATTCGCCAACCAAAGTTGACTATGAGTGCGAAGAGAGCATAGAATATCTGCCTTTTATGCGCAATCTCATTGAAATGGCGCATCCGAAATATTGCGGCGGAAGTATATATTATGCGACTGCACGCGGGACAAGATTTAACTACATCGGCATCGGAATGCATCCTTTGTATTTTAAAAAAAACGGCTGGAAGCTTGATACTTACAATGAAATAAATGTTTTTAGGGCTTGGGCGTTTTCTAATTATTATGTGTATTGTCAATATGAAAAGTACAAAACGGAAGCAAAAAAAGCTCTGCCCCAGCTTATAAGTCATTTCCAAAAAAATTTCTCCCTAAGCAGACAAGAGGCTGAAATATACTCAAATTATATTATGGATCGTTTCGCTGCATCAATTTTTTATAACACAATTCCAATCCCTTATGTTGATTATAATCAACAAGTAGTTATTAATTATTCCATCTCTCCTGTCGCCAATTATATGGAAAACAACATTGTAAGTTTAGACAAAATCAAAGAGCTTACGAAAAATTCATCTAATGCAGATATTGAACAGGCTTTGATGGTGGCTTTTCTAACCAAAAAAGAATCTAAAATCATAGATTTTTTATTGGAAAACTTTAAATACTCCGACGAAAGCTATGGAGCGCTGTTGTTTGTTGCTTTGGATTATCCGCGCTATATAAAGGTTTTACTGGACAAAGGCGCGGATATCAACTATGAAAATCTTGATGGAGAAACTCCGCTGTTTTATGCGATAAAAAATAACAATTACGAATTGGTAAAATTATTGATTGAAAACGGAGCCGATGTAAATCATACTACAAAATCAATAGAAGACTGCAGAGGAAATGGCGGAAACCAAACAACGCTTATAGCGGCTGTGCTTGCCAACAGCGATATTGAAATACTAAAACTCATGAACGGCGCTAATATAAATAGCCATATTATGGAAGAGTGGGGCAAAAATGTAACTGCGTTAGATATTGTATTTAGTAATATTCATAATAGTTATAATAGAAATAACCAAACCCAAATAGATAAATTTGAAAAACAAGCCGAATACTTAAAGTCAATCGGCGCTAAAAGCTTAAATACGGACAGATACAATGCATTGGCAAATAGATATTATACATACAATCAGACAAAAAAAGCTCTGGAAATGTATGTATCGGCTATAGATGCAGGTTCCAACGACATAGAACATTATTATAAAGCGGGCGAAATATACCAAAGCATGGGAGAATATAAAAAATCAAAAGACTGTTTTGATAAAGCTATACTGTTAAATAATGGAGGAAATTATTTGAGCAGCGAAGTTTTTTATAAACAAGCTATTAATAATTATCATTTAGACGAAATAAACGAAGCTGTAGAAAATCTTGAAAAAAGTTCGGTATTTTTTAATCAAAATGCCGATATAACGGAAAAAATTATTGAAGCTTTCGCCGAATCCAACATCCAAGAGCCGCAGGAGTATTTTAAAATAGCAAATCTATACAGAAAAATAGGCAATAAACAAAAAGCGGACGAATATTTGGAAAAATTTAGGGAAGCATACAAAAAACAGTACGCAAAATAGAATACTCTATAATTAATAAATTGCATCTTAGCGTCATATTTGAGTATGTGCGCGTTTGGCTGTCGTATTTTTCTTTTCTATTTCGGCAGTGATTTGTGCGCTTTTTTTCCACGCTCATATCTTTTTGAAAATGCAAATTAATTAGATAAAATAATCTGCGCCATACTCAAGTTTTTTTAGAAAAAAATGCGTGATTTGATAATTTAAATAAGTAAACAATTTATAAAATATACTGCTTAATCATAAATTTTTCAAATATATTTCTATAATAATATCTATGGATAATTACAGCTATTTTATACAGAAAGAAGTAACAAAAAAATTAAAAAAATTGATATAAAAAAATGGTTTTTGTTTTCATAAAAAATTACATTCTATTTTGTCATTGCAAGGCAATCCGTCTTTTCCGTCATTGTTGGGAGTAACAACCTCCTTAGTCATTGCGAGGAGCTTTAGCGACGTGGCAATCCATAGAAATTGAGAATATAAAACAATTTGGATAGATATTTTTTGCAATAATAGAACTCTTGCATGTACATAATCCAATCTTGCATGCAAGGCACATGTAACTATTTAAAATCAATCTTGCATGTAAATAAAGGACAGATTGCCGCGCTTACGCTCGCAGTGACGCAAAAAGAGGTTGTACGGTATTTTAAAAACAAAAGTTCCATTATTGCAGAAAATATCCTCTGCCTTTTTATTATGTTATTGCATGGAACTTTTCAAACTCCTAAATCTGCCATACATGACCTTTTCCATCATTGAGAAAAATAAACCGCCGTTTTCCAATCACGCATGACACCCTCCGTCATTGCGAGCAAACGAAGTTTGCGTGGCAATCCAAAATACCAAAACCTTAAATTTAATTATTTTACTATTATCTATATTGTTAATTCATGCGGATTGCCACGCCGCAAGCGGCTCGCAATGAAAATGACCGAGTCAGCCTCACATGTTCACAATGATAACAAAAGAGGCGCCCTAAACATTATGCGGCATTTTTAAAACAAAGGTTCAACTACTCCGATGACCTGCTGACGGTTTTTAGATACCCATTGTCATTTAAAAGCAGATACAATTCGCCTAAAATTCGCTTTTTTTCCATTTCGCCGATAAGTCCGCTCTCTTCTATGCGGTCGTTTAGCGTATCTTGGATATCTCTTACATTATAGTCCAAATCCTCCAAAATATCTAAAATGCACTGCGATTCCAATAGATTTTCTATCTCGTAACCCTCAGCATTTATCGTTATCGTCGCTTCGGTCGGGTGCGTGAATAGATTGTGGCG
>JAIRNE010000003.1 GCA_031258205.1 Campylobacteraceae bacterium | reverse complement strand
TGTTCATATTTACCGACAATACCGCTAAAATTATTATGCTCTATCGTTACTCTATCTTTAAATTCTATAAGTCTCTTTGCCGAAAATTCCACAGCTTCCTCGTCGCGGTCGCAGCCTATTGCATGCAAGGAGCTTTTCTCATTTAAAAGCGCGTAAGTATGCCCTCCGTAGCCTAATGTGCAATCTATCAAATATCCCTCTTTAACGGGCTCAAAAACGCTTTTCACTTCGTCTAACATAACGGGCGTATGCGGAATCTGCAACAATTTTTCCTTTATGAATAATTTTGAGATATAATACACAATTTAGCTTTCAAAAAGGTTTAATGACAATGCAAAATTATTTAGTAAATGAGTTAAGCGAAATCTCTCTTTCCATGTTTAGAAAAAATTTTTTTGGTATCTACCACGGTTCAATATCCGCGCGAACCGAACATGATAACTTCATCGTCAATAAAAAAAATGCGATATTTGACAGACTTGGCGAAAGTTCGCTCATAGAGCTGTGTTCAAAAAAAGATTACCGATGGAATGACGCAAGCATTGACGCCGAAATACATCTTGGCATATACGCCAATATCGGCGAAGCAAAATATGCATGCTACGCTATGCCGCCGTACACTATCGCTTATACGCTAAATCACAACAATATTATTCCGAAAGACTACTTTGGACTTACGCTCATAGGAAAAACGAACATTTACGACCCAAAACAGTTTGAGGATTGGTACGAAAGAGCGGACGTGGAGATATATAGATATTTTATAGAAAAAAACACTAACATAATGATAGTAAAAGGTTACGGTATTTTTGCGTATGATAGAGATATACACTCTTTGGCTAAAAATGTCGCTTTAATAGAGAATACTTGCAGGGTTTTACTGTTAGCGGCAGGCGAAAAATAGCGGCATTTTATGAAAAATATAAAACGAGCTAACAAAATTACTAACAAAATTGCTTTTTCTTATCAAAAAGTAGAAAGAAAAGCCTATTTTAAGCTATTTTAAACACTTTTAAGTGTACAATCTAACAGTTTTAGTTTGTTATTGAGAGGATACTTTTTATGATTACATGGATGCAGCGCCACAAAAAATATTTAATAATAACTGTTTGGATTAGCGTTATAGCTTTTGTGGGCGCGGGTTTTGTCAGTTGGGGAGCTTTAGACCTTAATCTAAACAGATCGTCTTCGGTCGCAAAAGTAGGCAGCCGCACGATAAGCAAGCAGCTGTTTTTACGCTCTTACGAGCAGTATTTCAATGAATATAACGAGAAAAATTTCAACGGCGAACTAACGCAAAAGCAGGCGCAAGAGATAGGACTTGAAAATGCCGTTTTGGATAATTTGATAAATGAGGCTTTGATTTTAAACTTCGCCGACGAGCTTGGTATCACGGCATTGGACAGCGATGTGGTTGAACTTATAACGGCAAACGAGAATTTTTACGATAACGGCACATTCAGCAAAGAGATTTACCGCTCGGTACTTATGCGCTCAGGTCTTAAGCCGTCCGATTATGAAGAGTCGCTAAAAAGAGGAATTGTACTAAATAAACTCTACAATATCATTATGAATTTCCCCGTAAACGAAATAGATAAAGAGATATTAGGCTCGGTAATGTTTATGGAAGACAGGCTTTCAATTGCCGATATTACGGTCAGCGACAATGAGATTAAAATCGCCGAAGATGAGATAAAGTCGTATTGGGATATTTCAAAAGATAACTTTTTGACGGAAAAAGTCTATCATTTTGAGAGCGTTTTTGTACCGCTTTCAAAAGAGAAATTAAATGAAGACGATATTAAAGCGCATTACGAAGAGACAAAATATTTTTACAGAGACGACGAAGATAAATTGCCCGAATATGCCGCAATAAAAAAAGAGGTAGAAAAAGCTTTAAGAGTTAAAAATGCCGAACAAGAAGCTCTTAAGACTTATTTATCATTCAGAAAAGGCGAATTTAAAGCCCAAAACAGCGTAATTGTCAAAGAATCAAGCGGCGATTATAATGTATCTCTTTTTGACAACATAAGCGTCGGCGAAATTTTGCATCCTATACAGAAAAACGACGGCTGGGAAATTTTAAAACTTGTCAGCTTGGATATGCCTGCCGTTAAAACGTACGAGGATGCAAAAGCGCAGGTTGTTTCTATGCTCAAAGCAAACAAAAGAGTAGAACTTTTAGCTCAAAAATCACTTTCAAGATTAGAGTCTTTTAAGGGGCGCGATTTGGGATTTGTAACAAGAGACAATAAAAATATCACAGGACTCACGCCCGAACAGTCTGCACAGCTTATCAACAATATATTTAATTCAAAAGAGAAAAGGGGCTATGCGATATTGGGCGATAAAGCTTATTTGTACAATATAACAGAGCAAAAACTGCCAAGCGCCGATAAATTAAAACAAAACGATTTAAATCTTGACAATACGATGAGAAGAATCAGAGAGTACGAAATATGGCAAAAACTTATCAATACGCTCAGCCAAAAGTATAAAATTGAGCGATATTAAAAAGGATAGTGTTTATGACTATTTTAGGTATTGACATAGGTTCAACCAAGGTTTGCGCTATCATTGCCCAAAAAAGCGATGCAGGCGACACAAAAATACTTGGCGTAGGAGTTGCAAAATCGCAAGGTCTAAAAAAAGGAATTATCACCAATATAGACCTCGCTTCCAAATCTATCAAAACCGCCATAAGCGAAGCCAAAAGGGCGGCAGGAATGCAGTTTGAGAGAGTTGTCGTTTCTGTTTCGGGCTCTTACGTTAAAAGCATGGACAGCGGCGGCATTGTAAATATACCAAACAGAGATATAGGCATCAAAGAGATAACGCGCGCTATGCAGGTAGCCGATTATAACGCGGCTATACCGCAAGAACATGAGAAACTGCACATACTTCCTTATAACTTTATAGTAGACGGTCAAGAATTCATAGAAGACCCTCTTGGCATGAACGGGAGCAGGCTTGAGGTGCAGGCGCATATCATCACAGCTCAAAGATCGTCTTTGATAAATCTAAAAAAAGCGGTCAAACTTGCGGGTATTGAGATAGATAATCTGGCGCTCAACAGTTACGCTTCAAGCATAGCGGTATTGGGGTATGACGAAAAAGAACTCGGCGTTGTCGTTATAGATTTGGGCGGCGCTACATGCAACATGGCTGTACATATAGGAAATTCTATACGCTATAACGACTTTTTGGGTATCGGCTCTGTAAATATAACAAACGATCTCTCCATGTCGCTGCACACGCCGCCGATTTCTGCCGAAGAGACTAAGATTAAATACGGCTCTTTGAAAAATATCTCCAACGAATTGATAAAACTGCCGATTATCGGGGACGAACACTCTACTCATGAAGTATCTTTGGAAATGGTTTCTAAAGTAATATACGCAAGAGTTGAGGAGACTTTAGCGATACTCTCCAACTCGCTGAATAAAAGCGGTTATAAAGATAAAATCGGCGCAGGACTTGTGCTGACCGGCGGCATGACAAAGCTTGAAGGGATAAGAGAGTTAGCGGCGGCGATTTTTAATATGCCTGTGAGAATAGCAAAGCCAAAAGAGATGGATGGACTTTTTGAAATATTGAGAGACCCCGGATTTTCAACGGCGGTAGGTTTGGTACTTTACGGCGGCGGAAGTTTTACGCCGTACGAGATTGATTCAAATAAAAAATTAAGATATAAAAACGAGATAGTTGAAGAGGGTAAAAATATAAATACCCTGCTGTTAGACGAAGATGAAAATGGGACATTTTCGCCAGAGGATATAATGTTAGAGAAAAATAAAAAAAACTTAACCGAGATAAACAAAAAGCCAAACGCGGCGGCGGCGTTTTTAAAAAATTTGTGGCGTCGTTTGACGCAGCTATTTTAAGGGGATATAAATGAGTAATTTCAAAGTAGAAGAGACAAAACACGTCTATGGTGCGAAGATAAAAGTCATAGGCGTAGGCGGCGGCGGCGGAAATATGATCAATCATATGGCAAGAGAGGGCGTAGGCGGAGTTGATTTGATAGCCGCTAATACAGACGCTCAAGCTCTTGATATTTCCCGTGCAACCGTTAAAATTCAACTTGGGGAACGAAAAAACAGAGGTCTCGGCTCTGGCGGCAAACCGGATATCGCAAGAGAATCAGCCGAAGAGAGTTACGAGGAGATAAAAAGCGCGTTAGAGCACGCCGATATAGTATTTATTGCGGCAGGATTAGGAGGAGGTACGGGTACGGGAGCGTCTCCTATAGTAGCCAGAGCCGCAAAGGAGATAGGCGCGCTGACGGTATCCATAACGACAAAACCGTTTGAATTTGAGGGCAAAAAAAGAATGCAGCTCGCAGAAAACGGTTTGAACGAACTCAAAAAAGAGAGCGATTCTATAGTCGTTATACCAAATGATAAACTTTTAAATATCATAGATACTGCGGAAGGTTTTGAAGACAGCTTTAAAATAGTAGACAGTATTTTATGCCGTGCCGTGAGCGGCATGAGCGGCGTTATACTCTCAAGAGGCATCATAAATGTGGATTTTGCGGACGTACAGACAATCATGAGTCACAGAGGCAAAGCTCTTTTAGGAGTTGGCGAAGGCACAGGCGCGGACGCCGCGAACGAAGCTGTCAAAAACGCTATCCAATCGCCTCTTTTGGACGATATATCCATAAACGGCGCATTGGGCGTACTTGTGCATTTTTACGCTCATCCAAAAAATTGCCCGCTTCGCAAAATTCAAGAAGCTATGAATATTATACACAGCGCGGCAAGCAGCGAAGCCGATATTATATTCGGCATCACGGCAGATGACAGTTTGGAAAACGGATATGTGAGAGTAACGATAGTAGCTACGGGATTTGACAGTAAACTCATAGACGTACCCGAAATAAACAGATCCGAAACAAGAGAACGAACTATTTTTATCAACAAGAGAGTTTCCGGCGGCGATATTCAAGAAGATTTTTTGGATATACCGACAATTATGCGAAACCCGATAGATTGACCTCTAAAATTTACCCCTTAAATCTGCGCGGGCATGTTTTTGCCCACGCCGATTTTTAATTTGGCTCCATCAATCTTTAAATACCAAAAAGGTATCATAAAGTATGAAAACAAAAGTAAAAAAATAAGTATTACAATCATTCACATATTTCAGAGTTAAAATTTAGACAAATATTGAAGTGTTTTTGTTTGGATTTAACAGCAGTAGATACATCTGTAATTTATAATATATCATATGTTAGGAGTAAAAAGAGCAAGAGGCAAAAGAGCAGGAAAAACACCTGTATTTAGATTATTTAAAAGAGATGGTAATGTTTATATGTTGAAATTATAAAGAATTATTCCAAAGAAGAACTTATTGAAAGTAAAATATATTAGAAAGCAAATACTATTCATACTAACGTATAGAAAGCTTATGAGGGTTTAGTACTTAACATTATAGAGTATTTCACTCACAAAATGAGTTTGCAAGAGGCAAATCTCCAATATAAATGACATAGAATCATTTCGGAACTTTACTAAAAGAAGATTATCAAAGTTTAATGGCTTAAGTGATGATACTTTTTATCTTCACTTAAAAGAGAGTGAGTTTAAGTTTAACAATACAGATGAAAATCTATATGCTATGATATTAAAGAATTTG
>JAIRNE010000002.1 GCA_031258205.1 Campylobacteraceae bacterium | reverse complement strand
TGATTGATTTGAGCTGACGCATAATCTATAGACAAACCGCTTGGGTTTATATTGTTATTATTGCTTACTCCATTTATCAAAAAGCTGTTTTCATAATGCTTTGCTCCGTTTATGGAGACTTTAGGAGGCGATATCTCTCCGCCTGTCGCACTGCTTCTTGAGGTTTGGTCATACTGTATGTATGATTTGCCTCGCAGCAAATCTGTTATAGAGTTTGTCGCAGAGGGAGCATTTTGGATATAGTCTTTGTCAAGAACGGTTTTGCCCTTGCCGCTTGCATTGCCCTCCTCAGTATGCGCTTTAACTTCTATTTGCGTAAGCTCTATAGCGTTGTCTTCCGCCAAAACTCCACTGACAAATATACCCAATACCAAAAGAGTTATCCTCTTGCTTGAAAAATACATTTTTTTATCCTTTGTTAATTATTACAGCGAAATAAAACGGCGCTTAGCATATTTTCATCTTTTTTTGACGGATTTGAAATATTACGAAATTCGGGGGGGTAAACTTCCTATTTTCAAAAAAAGAGATACTGCGTTATAAAACGCATAAACGCCGACATTTGAGAAAATTAGACGGGATAAATCTCCCGTCTTAAGCGTAATAGTTTTAAAATAAGCTACCATTTTTTATACCTTTTTTGAAAAAGAACCAAATATTTGGAGTGTTATAAATCCAGGAATACCCGTCAGACAAACAGCTATCAAATCCGAAACATAAAATCTTTTCTTGAAATTCAAAGTTATATATAAAATAAGCGCAAATATTATCCCCAAAACCGCGAAAAAGACGCTTGAAGCAGGCTTGACATAAAACAAAACTTCATTTGAAAACGCGTTAAACTGCGATATGCGAAACGGCGTCAAAAACGATAAAACATAAGAGATGCGCTCTCTTTTTTGTATGATATCCTGAGGTATATTTTTTTCATATTCGCGTACGATATCAAACTCTTTTGTCAAAGCCGTAAAGCGCGGCGAAGAGTTTTCCAAAGAGATATCATTAGACATAACGCTCTGATAAAGCGGCGTAAAATATGCGCTCAAAGATGTTGTTTTAGGGTCGTAACCGCTAAGCGGCAGTTTTTTCAAGCCCTCTTTGTACGTATTTATATAAACGTCCTCTTCCGTAACGACTAAGCCGTATAAAAACTTTCTCTCATTTTCGTCTACATTGATAAACAGGACTTTTTTATCTATCGTATCGCTCATTTTTTTAACAAACGGCGCGCCTTTCACCATTTTTAGCTGAAATAATTTGTTTGCGCTGTCTGTAAACAGTAATCCCTCGTCGAACGGTTTTAGATTTGTAGGATTTGAAGAGGCTTTTAGGATAGGGAATGTTACGCCGCCGTTTTTCAACGCTTCGGTAAAGCTTTGAGATTTTTCCTCGTTTATCTTGCCGCTTGCGCAGTCTATAAAAACAACTTTATCGCGTTTTGTCAAAAGCATATCGGAGGGCATGTCTAAAGATGCGCCGATAGGGGAGGATTCGAACAGTACAAATAGCGGTAAAGCGTCCAATGAAACACCTCTTGGCGACACTCTTAGCATTTGAACTCCAACTCTTGCTTCATTATAAGCGATACTTTTCCCGTCAACACTCTCAAGCGGAAAAGCTCCCCACTTATCTATACTGTTATAAAACATAAACGGAAGCGTTTTTTGCGCGCCAATCCTGTCAAACTCATCGCCTTTCTCATTTTTATAAGTAAGCTTTCCGGGAACTGTTTCCCATATGACAAACTCTTTTGTAATCGGGCTAAAATCGCCGCCGATATAAAATGTATCCAATCTAAACGCTTTTGTGTAGAAATTTGGTATAAACCAAAAAAATGCTGTGACAGATATCAAAAAGAGCGCGAAACGCGGTATATTAATTCTCATTTTCCCTCCTTTATACGCAAAGCCGCCGCTTCAAAAGCAAACAGCCACAAAAAGCTTGAGAGCGCGTAAAGCCACAAGTCTGATTTTATGGAGAAAAAACCGTTTACCGTAGTGAGTAAGCTGATAAAAATCGCCGCTATGAATACAATCATCAATCTTCGCAAAATGGAAGTTTCAGCTATAACAGCGGATAGCGCGAAGTACGATACGATTCCTGATAGCGACCATGGAATGAGACTTAAAAGCATTTGAGATGTCAGCTCATGAGGAAAGCCGAAAGCTAAAAAGACTAAAAATAGACAAATAAAGGCGACCAATGACAACATAACATTTAAGATAAATCCTACAAATAACATAGAATAAATCAAGAGGCGATGAGAAACGCTTAAATGAAACATGAGCCTTAAGCGTTTGTTTTTACACTCGGGCATAAATTGTAAATACGCCAACAGCGCGCCTCCCGCGACAAAAGCCCATATTAATTTGTCAAAATAGATGCTTTGCTTATATACGAGCTGTACCCAAAGAGAGGGAGCTCCATGAAAAGCTATAACAGATTTGTAACTCATATAAACATCCGCGCAGACAGCTATAACCATCACAAACGGCAGCCAAAAAAGTTTTTGCAGTTTCACGCGTTCTTTCAGCAAAATCGCCTTAAAAATAGCTTTATTCATTAATATCTCCCCGTAAGACCTATGAACGCGTCTTCCAAATTCATAGTTTTTTGTATTGGATTTTCCGATATGCCAAGAGTTAAGAGGTGTTTTTTTATAGCTTTTTCATCGGCAAAAGAGTAAATTAAAAGTTCCTTTTTGCCGCACTCTATATTTATTATATTCTCATCGGTTTTTAAAGCGTTTGAAAAAGAGATTGGCAGCGAATAGGCATAAAAATTTTTAGTAAAATCCTCCCTCTTGTCGTTTGCTACGATAACGCCCTCTTTTAAGATGATAACTTCATCTAAAAACGTGTCAAGTTCTGATATGATGTGGGAAGTTAAAAGCACGGTAATTTTATACGTATCTACAAAATCTCTTAAAAACTCAAGAAACAGCCTTCTATATCCAACGTCAAGCCCCATAGAAAAGTCGTCCAATATCAAAAGCTCCGGACTTTGCGCCAAAACAAGCCCAAGCGTTACTTGAGAACGCTGTCCGCATGAGAGCTTTGATATTTTGCGCGAATATGGTACTTTCATTCTATCTATCAAGTCATAATATACGTCTTTTCTCCATTTCGGATAGTAAGCTTGATAATACCGCTCTATCTCATCTATGGACATAAAATCATACTGTGTGAACCCCTCATGTACAAGCCCTATCTTGGCTCTAACAAAGGGCGGGATAGAGAAACTTGGATATCCCAAAACGGAACATTTACCGCTTTTTGGCTGTAAAAATCCCATAAGTATATTTATAATAGTGCTTTTGCCGGCGCCGTTTTTACCGAGCAGCCCAACTATACCGCCTTGTTTTACATTGAAGTTTATATCGTGCAAAACTTCTACGTTTTTGTATCTGAAAGTTAACTCTTTACAGACAATTACATCTTGCATGCATCGCGTCCTTTAATTTCATAAAAATAACCATTATCAATATTAATAATTTTTTTGGAAGCTTAACGCAGAAAGACTTAAAATATGTATAAAAATAGATACTTTGCACGAAAATATCAATGACTGAAAAATTAATAAACGCGTTTATTGCCGTACTTTTATATATGCCGTTGTGATATTGTTTTGTTTGATTTTACAATTTATATTTCATAAAATTTCACTGCTTTGAATTTACAGACAATCGTTTATTATTATCTTGACTTTATATAAAATACGGATAATCAATAACGGTATTTAATTTTGGAAAATTAAAACAAAGCAATTTTAGAGATTGATTATTTTTATTTTTTGGATTGCCGCGCTTCTGACAAGAACGATTATTTTGTAAAATGATTGGATATTCCGCGCTCGCGCCCGTCACTCGCGATGACACACCCTCCGTCATTGCGAGGAGCATAGCGACGAAGCAATCCATTAACATGTAAGCGTTTCAAATGTTCAAATTGTAAAAATCAAACACAATGTATTAAGAATATATAAAGCTAAAATAGAGAGGATTTTGCAAAAAAGCAGTACTGTAAAAATTATTGTTAAATTTTTGGTTTAGGGATTTATGAGAGAGCAGAGCCGTTTCATTGCCTTCTAAGCGCGTTTGCAGGACATGCCTCTGCGCATTTAAAACAGCCGCAGCATTCATATAACTTTGGAACTAAGCGGATTTCTCCAAAGAAAGAAACAAGAGAAAGAACATTCTTAGGACACACAGCTATACAGCTTTTACAGTGTACGCATCTGCCCTCATGAAATAATAGAGCTTTGCCTCCGCCTGCAAAAACAATTACATAACCACTGGTAGGGTCATCATCGGCAGGATCAGCCATAAATCAATAAGATGAAGGTAACAGACTGATTAGACTATTGCCTTCATTATCTTTGCCAAATCCCATTTTTGACGGACTTCTGTACTCGTTATGTCCATACGCTAAAACTATTATAGTCTCGCCCTCACGAGTTGTCAATACTCTTCCATCCTGTCCTGGTTTTGAAATAATCGTTACGCCTTCATCGTTTTTGAGTATAAAATTTACTATGAGATTTTTTCTGTCGTATTCAATCCTCAAGTCTTCATTCTCAACTATTTCCAAATCAGCATCGGCAGATGCTTGCGTCTCATCCGAATTACAACCGCCGATAAAAAACAAAGCCGCCAAAAAAACGCTTATTTTTATAAAAAAACGACGAGAACTGTTCATAAGACACCTCTTTTTTAAAGAATGATAATTGTTATTATAGTATATATGTCTTAAATAAAAATAAAATTTTAATTTATTTTTAAAAGTATAATTATATACGATATAAACAGAGTGAGTAATTGCACACTGCTCACAAAACGAATGTTTGCGAAAATCTTATTTGCAATTAATCTCGTTTTTGCGATGAGAGCGTGATAGCTATTGTATTTCTATCAATTTCATCAAAACTTACGCTGTTGGCTGTATAGCTTATATCTAATGTGTTTTGCTGATTTTCCATGACTAAAAAACTCTCCCCGTCAATCGTTGTAAGTTCGCAAATATTGCCGTTTTGCTTCAAAATAAGCTTGGCATCTTCATCTATTGTATGTATGATAGTTATTTTATCATTATCTCTGCCAAGTTCAACTTTGAAGCCTTTTTGCGTAAATGTGACTACATTTTGAGCGGGAGCGGCGGGGGAATTTACAGCCGCAGGAGTTCTATCTTCTTGAATAGCCGCAGGTTGAGCAGCCGCAGGACTTTCAACTTCTTTATCTGCGCTTTGGATTGCAGCCGCGCCTCGCACTATTTGGATGGTTGTAAGCCATGCCTGTTGTTTGGGAGTTAACTCAAGTTCAGGATTATCCGAAATATCAAGACGCAACAGCGTCAATTTCGTAATCTCTATAGGCAGTTTTTTCAGACGGTTGCCGCTTATGTCCAAATCTTTCAAATTTATGAGATTTTCAATATGATATGGCAAACTCTCTATTTTGTTATTGGAAAGGTTTAATTTTATCAAATTCGTAAGCAGACCTATCTCGTTTGGCAAATCCAATAAATCGTTGTCGCATAGATTGAGATTTTGAAGATTTGCTAATGCGCCGATTTCGGAGGGCAAGTGCATGATACGGTTTATATTGGGGGTATTCATGACGCTGTTTCCAGCCTCTAACTCCAATAAACTCTCGAGTTCGCCTATCTCTTTGGGAAGCGATGAGAATTGATTGTTTTGGATATTTAATTTTGTCAGTTTTCTCAGCCGTCTTATGCTTTTCGGAAGCTTTTGTATGAAATTATTTGCCAAATTTAACTCTTCCAAATCCTCAAGCTGTCCGATATATTGCGATAATTCTTCAAGCTTATTTTCATGTAAAAAGAGTTTTTTTATTGCTGCGGCTTTGAACATTTCGGGAGGAAGTATTTTTATGTGGTTGTCACCCAAATCAAGCAGTGTCAAACTCTCAAGATTGCCTATATCCTGAGGTATGAACATCAATTGATTGGAGCGAAAAATAATAGTGTGAAGATCCTTAAGATAGCAAATCTCAGACGGCAATTCGCTGATAGCGTTGTGCGAAGCGTCAAGAAAGCGGAGGTGTTTTAGGTTGCTCGTTTCGCGCGGCAGGATTTGGAGTTTGTTGTCCCTAACGTTAAGCGAGGCGATAAGTCCCAAGAAAAAAAGTTCGCGCGGCAATTCCGAGATGTCAAAGCGCGATAGATTTACGTCTCTTAAAATAAGGAGTTTTTGTTTGTCGCGCGGAAGTCCGCGTTCGCATTTAAATCTTACGTCATATGAGAGTTCGCTTATCTTATGCTGGTCAGCCCATAATAGAAGCCTGTCAAAAAAGGCATTTGCCACATTTGATATTTCAGCCTTTTTTTCCTCTTTTTTTGCCGGCAGCAAATTTTTCATTTTGTCCAAAAAATTATCTAACATAACCGTTTCCCGTCCTTAAATAATGCTCTATTTTAGCATAGTTATCAAAATTGTTAACAAACCTGTTTTATAAAATATCCCTTTGCGCTATGGATGCCGCAGTTTTTAGTATATTGTCTATCCTCTTTTCTCCCGCGCTTCCTATACTGCCAAAATATGCCGCTTTTACTTTTTTTATACCGCAAAAATTCAGCGTTACATTTTTTAACTGTGCAGTAGCGCATGCGCGGCATACAAATCTATAATACCATACGGGCTGTTCCATAGTTATGATAATTCTTGCGGTTTTGCCTCTTAAAAACTCTATTCTTTTACCGTTATTATCGTGGTCAAAAGCAATTTTGGGCAGAAAAACTCTATCTATAAAGCCTTTCATAACGGCAGGATACGAACCCCACCACAGCGGAAAAATAAATACGATATGTTCGGCGTCTTTTATTTTTGCAATTGCATTCAAGAGAGACTCTTCAAGTTTTACCTCTTTTTTGTAGCCGAATTTTAAGTTCAAATCAAAATCAAGTTCGCCTGTATTTATTTTTTTGACTATCGCCCCGCCCTCTATCGCGCCTTTTTCATAAGCGTCAGAAATAGCGTAATTCAAGCTCTCCTTATCGGGATGTCCATTAATAATCAAAACTCTTTTTGCCATATCCAACCTTTTTAATATTTTTACATCAATTCTATTGTACTAAAAAAAATATAAAAATAGGCAAATTTGAAAAAAGTAAAATCACTTTAAAACTATTTGGATAAAATATTAAGATTTTTTTATAGGGAAGCTAAATGGATATAAGAGAAGAGTTTTTAAAATTTTTTGAAAAAAAGGGACATAAAATAATACCAAGCGCTCCGTTGGTGCCGGACGATGAGACGCTGCTTTTTACAAATGCCGGTATGGTGCCCTTTAAAACTGTTTTTACGGGAGAGATTTCAGCTCCAAACCCTCCCAGAGCCGCAAGCTGCCAAACGTGCATAAGAGCGGGCGGCAAACACAACGACCTTGATAATGTCGGCTATACGGCAAGACATCATACGTTTTTTGAAATGCTTGGCAATTTTTCGTTCGGAGACTATTTTAAAGAAGAGGCTATTTCACATGCGTGGGAATTTGTAACGGAAACGTTGAGACTGCCTAAAGAGAAGCTTTGGGTTACCGTACATGAGAGCGATGACGAAGCCGAAGCGATATGGTCGAAATATATATCAAAAGAGAGAATTTTACGTTTCGGCGATAAAGATAACTTTTGGCAGATGGGCGACACGGGACCTTGCGGACCTTGCAGTGAGATATTTATAGACCAGGGCGAAGAGCATTTTGGCGGCAGTGAAGATTACATGGGCGGCGATGGCGATAGATTTTTGGAGATTTGGAATCTTGTCTTTATGCAGTACGAAAGAGGAAGCGACGGGAAATTAACGCCGCTTCCAAAACCTTCGATAGATACGGGAATGGGGCTTGAGAGAGTTACTGCGGTAAAAGAGGGCAAATTTAACAATTACGAGAGTTCGCTTTTTATGCCGTTAATCAACGA
>JAIRNE010000090.1 GCA_031258205.1 Campylobacteraceae bacterium | reverse complement strand
CCCCACCAATAGTTTACAAAGGCTATAATAAATACGATAGCAAAAAATATGATAACTCCAAAAATCGGGTCTCTGTATTCCAAAAAAAGAGTATCCAAACGCTGCCTTTTATGCGATTTAGGCTCAATTATAGCAAAGACAAGCTAAAAAGAACAAGCAAAACGAGTATTGCAGACGACCAAAAAGCGTTCTTTTGCGCCAAAGAGAGATGTATCGGCAAGATATAAACGCCGCATGTATTAAATGCAAGTAAGGCTGCCGCCTTGCAATAGGGGGAATGAACAAGACGGCAGAGTAACTATGCTATGTAAGCGTAAATAATCAAAAACAATAAAATAACTCCTGTAAACAGCATGGCAAAACCTACGAATTTAGCAAGCCATTTCCATGAATTAAAACTACTGTTTTTAATAAGCAAGGATTCTAATTTGCCTTCATTTTTGAGACGGTTGTACCAGTTGGCTCTCTCCCTTTTCAGCTCCTCTTCACTTACAAATCCCGAGAATATTACCGTATCCATAGGAAAGCGGTCGGCTCTAAAGTGAGTATTGAAAAAGTGAACCGCAAAAATGAAACCTGTTGCCAGCAGTGCTTCATCCGAGTGGACGATAGCGGCTAAATTTAACATCCAGCCCGGTAAAAACATTGTGAAAAATGTCGGAAACCACATAACAAGTCCCGACAAACCTATGACAAACATACCCCAAAATACCGCCAAATAGTCAAATTTTTCCCAATATGTCCAGCGGTCAAATTGAGGTCTTTCGCCTTTATTGAAAAACCACTTTACATGTAAGGCAAAGTCTTTGAAATCTTGAATACGCGGCATCAAAGAGTCGGGTCCAAACAGAGCTTTCAAGAATAACTTAAAGCTTAGTTTGCCGCTCTTCGGATCTCGTATCTTATCTTTTCTATTTAAGCCTTTAATGGTAAATTCGGCGATATGTACCAAAAAT
This sequence comes from Campylobacteraceae bacterium, assembly GCA_031258205.1. Lineage (GTDB taxonomy): Bacteria > Campylobacterota > Campylobacteria > Campylobacterales > Campylobacteraceae > JAIRKW01. Next base: position 13,023 of record JAIRNE010000090.1, on the reverse strand, counting down.
ACCGTTATCATGATAACGGCGAAAAAGTGATGCAGTTTTGCCGCCGCAATAGGACCGCCCATAAAATCAATCATACTTTGAGCCCAAGGCGCGGTATAAAATTTTTGCGGCAAACCCGTAAATGATAATCCCAAAAAGCTGGCAGCCATAAAGAAGTGTTGGATTTTTTGGAATGTTGTAAAACGTTGTATTTTGACGCTATCGTTATGCATAGCTTCTTTCGCTTTTTTCCAAGCGGCAGGATGTTTTAAGCGCATTACAAACAGACGAACCGACCAAATAAAGGTATGCGCTCCAAAGAAAGCAAACACAAATACTACAAGTCCCGTCATGAACATATAAGCATAATACAGTGTCGGGTAGTTTGTCTTATCCGTATGGTCTGCATGCGCTATAAAATCGGCAAAATTACTATTTGAACCCTCATGACACTCAGCGCAGGTTTTGACGCGGGCTTTACCGTAAAGCGTGGATTTTGGGTTTGTGGATTTTAATATATTATGCGTTCCATGACAATCAAAACATGCCGCAACGCTTGGCGTATCGTCCTTGACATTTAATATCATAGCTTTGCCGTGAAATGTTTCATGGTAATGTTTTTGCTCCCTCTCATGACAAGAACCGCACTTATCGTCGCTTAACTGTTTGGCGTTTAGAATGCCGATAGTTTTTGTAGTATGCACAGAGTGGCAGTCAGAACACATGGGCTGGTTTTCTTTGGGGTTTGTATCCATACTGTGGGCACTACCGTAAAATGTTCTGTTTTGGTCTTTGTGGCATAAAGCGCAGTTACTATTGACGCTGTTTTTGCTCAAGGCGGATTTTACCCTTATCTCATTATCTGCGCCATGGCAATCGCGGCATGCGGGAAGAGCGCCAAATCGTATGTTGTGATGTATGCCGTCCGTATAATTTGTAACTTGTGTAGATTTAAACCAACTCTCAAGCGTACTATTTTTAATTAACATATCTTTGGCGTTTATCATAGAGCTGTCGTTTGCTTCTGTTTTTTGTACGGGATGCCCCATAATAATCCACTGGTCAATACCGTCTATCATCACAAAAACTTTTGTATATCCCTCTTTTAATGCTTCAAAAGCGGCTTCACTGCTGGCGTAACATGTACGGTTTAGACAGTAAAATATAAGAACGGCGTTTTTATTTTTGGGCAGAAGTTCTTTCCAATTTTCAACATTGATGTAGATGGAGTTTGGTATTGTGCCGTAATTTTCCACCACCTCCCAAGTATTGGCATTTAGAAAATAGACATTATCGCTGCCAAGCATTTTCGCGGCATTTGAAACACTTATGGGAATCACACCCTCAACTACAGCCATGCCGCCATCCCCAGAAGCTAATAGCTTAAATGGTATAGACAGTAAAATAAGGGCTATCGCCGCAAATTTTGTAAATAATTTACACATATAGTCTCCCTTTAGACCTTGTGCACAAAACCTTTGAAATGACTAAGCATTTCAAAGGTTAGCGACGCAGGATTACTTTTTTTTGCCACCCGCAATATCCCCAGCTCTTTGCAGATAGATTAAAGCTTCGTCTATAAGTTTTTTAGAGTATGACGGTCCATGTACGCCCCAAGAGCCGTCTTTATCAAGCTTTTCTTTGATGTCGGCGGCTTGTTTGGTAAACATGATAATGTCCGATTTCTCCTCAACCGTAAGTTTTGTATTGCTTGCTAAAGCTCTGTCTATGTTTCGCATAGCAATTTCAATCTTTTGGTAACCGTCTTTGATAGGCATTTGCCACTCCATGACTTTATCGTAAATCATCTCCTGGTCTGTGAATTTCAGATTATTAGGAAGCGTTGATTGAACGGCGCTGTGACATCCGCTGGCTCCCGGTCCCATGAGATTTGGATCGCTGAAACTCGTGCGTCCGCAGCTCCACATCAAATCCAAGAAAAATCTGCCGTTATTGTCTTTATCTCTTGCCAAAGTCCAGCCGGAAACCGTTTTGGGATCGCGAGGCTTACCTTCGGGCGGATTGATAGTTTTGGCGGTTCTATCCACTTTAATACTCCAAATATGCGAAGCGCGCACATTATCAAATCCTGCCTTATCGGGATTTTGTACGGCGGCGAAGTTTTCGCAGCTCATCATATTTGGCATATGGCAGCCGGTGCAATCGTCTTTTGCATGTATGCCGCCTTGCTTGAAAAAGCTTGCTTGAGTTTCATGACAATCTTTGCAAGTTTTCTTTAGTCCGACTTTTGTATAGCCGTCTTTCCAATCATTTGCCGTAACTTCATGAGGGTCGTGGCAGGTAGAGCAGCGCATACCTTTGTCGTAATGCTCAGAGTTAAACATTTGCGAACCTTCCGTGCCGCATGAAGGACAAGAGGATTTGAAGTAAGCGTTAAACGGTTTTCGCGGATTTTCTTTAGAATCCGCCTCGTGCCATGAAAAACGCTGATGACAGCGTTCGCAGTTTGAAGGCATACCGGCTCCCCTTGCTCCGTACAGGTGAGCTCCCGCTCCGTGGCACTCTTCACAGCTTATACCTTTTGAGATGGTATGCTTGCGAAGTTCCTCTTGATTTCCCAAAGCGGCAAAAAACTCTTTTTTGGATTTAAAGTCAAATTTAAACGTATGGCAAACCTCGCAGTAAGAGCTTGCAGGCTGAAACATCATAGTTTTTCTGTTTTTTGAACCGTATGAATTCATACCCCATACATTTGAACCCCAATCGGTGAAATCCTCCAATTTTGTCGGAAAACCGGGAGAAAATTCCGCGATTTTTTGAGTAACTTCCGGCGTCAAATACTGAGTCCAAAGCCTTGAGAATTGATTTCCGCCGGCTACCATTGTACCCGTTGCGTCCGACAGTTTTCCGCCTTCAATATGATATGTGCCGCGCACAAGCCATTTGTCCACAAAACCGTATTTTGTCCTTGGGGTTCCGATAATGGCAAAAACGTCGTCTTCATAAATGCCTTCGGGCAAAATAGTGGTATTTGTGCCGTACATGCCTTTTTTCATGTCTCCGTCCGCTTCTATCACTTGATTTGGAAAGCGCACAACTTGTGCATGTCGTGAACGAATCCAATTTTGATACTGTGCGGGATGACATTCGCCGCACTTTTGGGGACCTACAAATTTATTTGGAAAATCCAGTATTGATTCCATACCCAAACGATATGTTATGGAGACGTGATCGCCCGTTTTTTCCGCATATTTTTTTCCTCCGCCAAACTCAACAAACTCTTCCTCGCGGTTGCTGATAGTATAGTTTCCCACCAATCGCCCGGCTTTTTCATATTTAAACATAGGGTGGTTTTTAAATAAATAATCAAAAAAATCTCCCTCTTGATGGACATAGTCCATAAGCGTTCTTGGCACAACGCCGTCATTTTGCAGCGTTTTGCCCTCGCTTTTTTTATCCGCAGCCGATACAACATTTCCTATGCAAAGCATGAGACAGGCAATGCCGGCCGCAAATTTAAAACATCGTTTCATAACAGCTCCTTATCAAGCGTTTTTGCGTTAACAAATTAACTTTTGGCATAAATTTACATTATTTATATAAATTCTATGTAAAATTTTATGAATGTCTATTTTTGCCTTTCCAAAAATAGATAGAGTTGAATTTAAAGGAGTGAATATGAAAAAAGAGATACTTGTCATTTTAACGGCGGTACTTTTATTTTTAACCGGCTGCGGCGAGAAAACGGATTTTTCAAATCCCGTGTCTGTTTTGAAAAATTTTATACTTTTGTGCGAGAAAGGTAAAATAGACGAGGCTCAACAACTTTTAGCGCCGTCCAACAATGTAGATTATTTCAAAAAATTTAGAGAGATGAACGGCGGCAAAGATTTAATCTATATAGATTATGATTATAATGGCAACGACGAATTTGTTAAATTAGATTTTGAACTGCTTCCAAGCGGTAATGAGAGCGCAGCATACGTAAAGCTTACTTCTACATATTTGGCGCAGCAAAACAGCACTTTTGAAAAAGAGATTGTTTTGCATAAAATAGACGGCAGATGGAAAATATACGACTATCTTTTGCTTCCCGTCAAAGTAAAATAGGCTAAAGCTTTGAGGAGTATTTTCTTTTGAAAAATGCCGTTACGGCAAGTGCGAACATCAGCAAAGCGCTTATCCACACGCCGAGGGGTATCGGTATTTGTTCTCCCGAAGCGTATGAGTGCATGCCGCTTAAGTAAAAGTTCACTCCAAAATATGTCATGATAACGCTGGCGTATGCGAACATAGAAAACAGGGCAAACCAATATTGATTATTGAGCCGCGGTATAAATCTGAAATGCACGATTGAAGCATAAAATAAAATAGTTATTAACGACCATGTCTCCTTTGCATCCCAACCCCAATACCTTCCCCAACTCTCATTTGCCCACACGCCGCCCAAGAAATTGCCCACGGTAAGCAGGCAAAGCCCCAATATCATAGCCATTTCATTGACTCTTGTGGCTTCAATGATATTTTTCAAAATCATATTGTTTTTATTTGGTTTGTATAAAATGAAAAGCATAAGCGTAAAAGCTCCGAGAAGCGAACAAAGCCCTAAAAATCCATAGCTTGCCGTTATGACCGATACATGAATAGTGAGCCAATAAGAGTCAAGTACGGGTTGTATATTGGTGATTTGCGGGTCTGCTATACTAAGATGCGCCGTAAAAAGCGTAACTCCGGCTAAGATAGATGTCAAAGCCAAAGATAGAGTCTGGCGTCTTGAAAAAATTATTCCGCTCAAAGAGAGCGCCCATGCGATATAAACAAGCGATTCATAAGTATTTGACCAAGGAGCGTGCCCCGATATATACCAGCGAAGAGCAAGTCCCAATGTATGAGCGCAAAAAGCTAAAATATTTATCGCATAAAAAACCTTGAAAAATATCTTTATTTTTGAGTTTGGCTTCATGATATAAATAATGACAAATATCAAAAGTAAAATACCGGATATCAAGTAAATGGGCGACAGTTTTTCAAAAATCTTCAATTTATTGAACAGTATCTCATATTCTACTCTTTTTTGAGAAGGCATAATCTCTTTTGAGAGCTTTGCTTGAAAATCCTTAAATTCTTTAAGTCCGTTATCTGCCGCCTCCCAATCGCCGCTCTCTTGAGCTCTTATAACATTAGCAAAATACCCCTCAAGATATGCGCTGGCAATTTTTGCTTCATCGCTCGGGAAATATGTCATAGCATACACGGGAGAGTACCAGCTGCGGTTAGGATCATTTTCTTTAGGAACTATCTTAAAAGCTTCGCCTATAAACACCATGTAAAATATATTGACTCTTTCGTCTGCCTTTAAAATCTCTTTGTCAAATCTGCTTCGGATATTCGGCGCTCTGCGATTGGCAATTTCCGAGTATTCTGTGAGTTTATAAAATGTTTTATTGTTTTCATCTTTGGCATAAAAGTCGCTGAATTTTGCATGAGAGGCGCTTTTTGAAAGTCCCAATATATCTTTTAACTTATCGTCCGCGACTTTTATAACTGCCGCTTCCCGCCAATACTCCGAATTTATCATCATAGAGAGCATTGTTTGAACTGCGTTTAATCCGTCATAGTTTTCATAACCGTAAATTTTACTCATAAACTCCCTTGCCGATGTGTCAAAAGGTTTCATTCTGCCGTCAAACCCTTGAACAACCAAAGAAGAGAGCTTTTCGGCATGATTTGCGTCAATATTCGGTACAGCCGCATTTGCTTCATATGTGCCGAAAAATAAAAATATTGCTAAAAATGCTGCCGCGCATGTTCCGTATTTTGTTTTTTTGCCGCACTCTGCGCTCTCTTGCTCCAACAAACGAGACAGTTTTAAAAAACGCGAATTCGGATTGAAAAAATTAAAAAACATACCGACACAGAGCAAAAAATAGCCGATATACGTAGGAAGTTTACCCGGATCTTTATTCACAGAAAGTATAGAACCTTCCTCGTCATCATCGTAAGAGCTTTGGAAAAAGCGGTATCCTTGATAATCTAAAACGTGATTCATATAAATCTTATAATCCATACGCCTGTCCCCATCTATAACCGTTACATCGCTGGCATAACTTGAGGGCGATTGGGAACCCGGGTACCTTTGCATTTCAAAATCTTTAAGGTAAATGCTAAAAGGCAATTTTACGATTTTAGGAGCCCAAGATATACCGAATTCTTTGCCGCCGACAGTGATATCTCTCTCTTCGCCGCCAAAGAGCATGTAAACTTCCCTGCTCTCATTATTGTATGTCAAATCTGCGATAATGGCGTTATTGCCCATCTCTCTTTCGGGTAAGCTTACAATCTTTTGAGCCGCCGAAGCTAAAAGTACGCTTGGAGCGAAATTTACCCCCTCAAATGTATATATTTTTGTAAGATCAAGCGGCGTTTCTTGATTTACTTCAAGCACTCCTTGACTCATATCTTTAATATTTGTGTAATCTATCTGCTGATTTGTTAAGATATAAAATTTGTCTTCTTTTAAACTTATTTTGACAAATCTGGATTGTTTGGGTTCGCTGTTAAATGTAAAACTCATATCGCCCGCTTCAAGACTTTCCCCATTTTTCAGCGCTATGCTTTGGCGATTTTCATCATCCGAAAAGACTATTTCGACAATAGGTTCGCCGTCTTTGCTTTCCGCCCACCTAAGAGCTCCGTTCACAATGAAGTCCTTGTATTTCAAAGAGGCTTTTTTGCCATCTGCTTCAATATTGATATTAAAATCATTTTTGCCGTCCTCTGAGATATATGGGCTGATATATTCGGAAGTTTCATCGCTTTTAAATTGAACATATATTCTTGATGTGGAAACTTCATTGCTTGCATCATTTTCCCTTATATGCAGCGCACCTTCAAAGCCAAAGTATCTTGTCATTGCCGCACCCAAAAGGATAAATAAAAAGCTTAGATGAAATAAAAACAGCGGAAGTTTTTTTAGCCGATACAATTTGTACATGTATATATTAAATCCAAGATTTATACCCAAAAGTAACTGTATGCCGCCAAACCAATTTGCGCCGTATACCCACTCCCATGCGGCGTCTATATTGTAAACAGCTTCAATAATAGTAGCGGCGGCGCACGATAAAGCAAATACTGCAAACAGCGCAGCCGCGAAACTGACGCTAAAAAAAGTTGACAGCGCTCTATTCATATAAATCCTTAAGTAAAACTTGACATTTTTTGCCGAGCATAATTTTTATAACTATATACGCACCGCGTAAACTATATATAAATTTTTGGATTTAAGGATACTTTTATAAATAATGCAAAATATTCCGATGATAAAAAGAGGTTATTAAAAATTGCGCGAACGGCTTTTTATAATATCTTTTTGTAAAGTAAGCATGTCGGTTTTGCCTATGTAAAATTTGTTATTTTCATGAGTAATACCAAATACGTTTGTAAGTTCTTGGTAGATGCCGTTTTTTAATACTACTTTAAAAGGTATTGCAAGTTCATACGGGTAATTTATGTCTTTTAGGATATTGTTGACAATACGCCTGTTTTCAGGTGAATTTGAGATAAAATGGCGAATATCCATCGGTTTTGAAAAATTTTCCAGTATATATTTATCGCTTACATTTTCACCGTATATAAGTCCTATCAATAAAACATCGTCTTTGTATTTTAACTGAAAGTCAGTAAGCTGCGGCGCTTCCGTGATACACGGCTGACAATATGTGCCGAAAATATCAAATATGAGTATCTTATCGCTGTTTTCTATCTTAAATCCGCTATTTTCCCGCACTATAGTTACGGTAGTATTTGTCACGCTTTTTATAACTATTTTATCCCCGATTTTATACGAACTGTTTGCATCGCTTAGCTTGTCGGCTTTTTCGCCGCAGCCGAACAAAAGAGAGATTATCATGACAAGCATGGTTTTTCCGACAGATACTTTTTTCATTAATGGTATAATATCATCGCCATTATCAATAAAAACTTAAGAATATCTTATAATAATGCCGCTAAGACGATATCGGTTTTTATATAAAATTTACATAGAAACAGTACTATTTACGTACAATTGATATAGGGAGTATTTTAAAAGTTATGCGGTGCGTTTTTAATTTGCAAAGAGAGCAGGGCAGATAAGATTTTTGAATATTGATTTTTTTGTGTTTCATAAAAAAGTAAACTTTGATAAAAACCCTAAAACAAAAAAGGATTTTCATGAAAATTCTGCTTGCCGAAGATGACTACATTTACAATGAAAGCATAAAAGATTACCTTGAGCTGACAGGACACAAGGTAGATGCCTTTTTTGACGGCGAGAGCGCGCTTGACGCTATCATGAGCAGAGAGTATCAAGTGCTTTTAATAGATATAAAGATGCCTAAATTAAGCGGACACAAATTGATACAATACACAAAAGACGCCGATATAAAAACCCCTATCATCATAATCACATCTTTGATTGATATAGACAGTATCGCCGTAGGATATCAACTTGGCTGTAACGACTATCTCAAAAAACCTTTTGAACTTAAAGAGCTTGAACTAAGAATGCACGAACTTGTTAAAAAATCATACCAAACAGATAACTGCGGGCAGATAAAATTATGCGAAGGGGTTGTATTTAACTTTGAATCCGGCATATTCAAAAAAGACGGAACCAATATAGAATTGACTTCAAAAGAACTTGATATTATACGATTTTTAATACAAAGAAAAAACACTTTTTGCAGCATAGAGGCGTTAAGAGAATTTGTCTGGGAAAATAAAGATATAAGTTATTCGGATATTAGAATGTATATAAGAAAAATAAGAGTTAAAGCGGGTAAAGATTTTATCAAAACCTCAAGAGGGCTTGGATATAAGATAGATGTTATCAGCCAATAATTTTAAAATCGCAGTCATTTACACAACAACGATTGTAGTTATGCTGTGCATACCGAGTTATTTCGCCATAAAAAGCATAATTATGGAAGAGAGGCACAAAGCCGTACATGATATACTAAATTGGATAGAGCCGAACGAAAAGAAAATTTTTAAAAAAGACGGCATACATGTAACCAAAAGCGTTAGATTTAAAGTTAATATATATAATTACAAAAGAGAGCTTATATACAGCGATATAAAGCATCCTATAAAAGAACCTGATTTTACAATGATGCTCAAATACCCGAATATCTACTATCAAAAAGAGATAAAAAACAACGGCGAGCTTTTTTATATGATTGTAGAGTTGCAGCTAAATTATGAAAAAGTTATTTTCATAGCTTCCATGCTGCTTTTTGTTATCCCCTTTGTTATATTGATTATGAGCAATTTATTTTTAGATGTCAGCGTGTATCCATATAAAAAAATACAAAAATATATGGACGACTTTTTCAGCGACGCCATGCATGAATTAAAAACGCCTTTAGGAGTTATCGGAATAAATATAGAACTTCTCTCAAGCGGAGGCAAAAACGGAAAATATATCCAAAGGATAAAAGCCGCGGCAAAGCATATGCAAATAACATATGAGGATATAGAATACTATATAAAACACAAAATACTCTCCTATCAAAAAGAGTTTGTAGATTTTTCAGAATACTTGAAATTAAGAATCTCTTTTTTTGAAGATATTTTCATATCAAAAGCCATAACAATAGAGAGCAAAATAGAACCTATGATATTTACCGATATCAATAAAACAGAACTTCAAAGACTTATTGACAATAACGTGTCAAATGCCGTTAAATACTCTTTTTATAAAGGCAAAGTAGAGATAGTTTTGAAAAAGACAGGAGACGGACTCGCTCAATTTATCGTCAAAGACGAAGGAGAGGGAATCAAAGATACAAAAAGTATATTTAAGCGTTTCAAAAGAGAAGACAGCACGCAAGGCGGCTTCGGCATAGGGCTTAATATCGTTCGAAACATTTGTAAAAATAATGATATTGAAATTGACGTAAAATCAGTTAAAAACTACGGTACAACCTTCACGTATACTTTTAAACTCAAGAGGTAACACATGATAGAAAAAAGACTTTTTGCAGGCATAATTCTCACTTTTGCATGCGGGTTTGTTATGTTCTTTTTGTACAATAGAGCTATATATTATGAAGAGAAAGTAACGCTTCAAAAGCAGATGGATTCTTGGCTTATGATTTTAGATAATAAACTAAATGAGGTTTCCGATATCGCTTTGTCTTCATCTTTGATGTTGTCAAAAAATTCTTATATCATAGATTGTCTGTCGCAAAACGATAAAACAATATGTTCGGATTATTTGATGGAAATCAAAAAGATTATGCAAGACAACGATGTTTTTGAAAATATGGGCGTACATTTGCATACAAGCGATTATAAAAGTTTTGTGCGTTTATGGGATTATGAAAACAGGGCGCAGGAAAATCTAAGAGGCTTTAGGCACTCTTTGGAGAAAGTCAAAAATACAAAAAAGGCCGTACAAGGCGTAGAGATAGGACATAATGGGGTTTTGACAAGAGCCATAGTTCCGATATATCGGCAGGATAAGTATATAGGTTCTATAGAGACTGTAGTTTTTCCGGAGAGATACACGGAATTTTTTAAAGATTTGAATATTGATTTTTACATTCTCATGGACAACAAATACCTTGAAATTGTTAATGCTAAAAATTACTCTGAAAACTTAACGCTCAAAAACTATACGATAGTAAATCAAAACACAAATGGATTGGATTTTATCAAGGATATGAAATTTTCATGTACGGGATATTTGAAGTACGGCAATAAATATCTGCTCCATGTGCCGATAATAGATATCAATAAAAATAACATAGGATATTATGTTTTAATATGGAATGAAGGTTATTAAATGAGCGCAAATTAAATTATTAAACCTAAGAGTTTCGCACTAAATCATAATGTTGGCATAAATGAATTGACGAAATTGTGCGTTATCGCCTGCGCCGCAATGATAAAGATTTAAATGCATTTTCAAGATTTTGGAACAACTCCTCTTGGCTCTAAGGCGAAACTTGACAACTGCCTTAACGGCGGCAAAAATCCTTTAGACGGCGATACTGCTTACCCTATTGCATGTAATTTACGAATAAAGGGATGTCGCAGGCAGCATGGAGTATAATTTTACTCATGATAGACCAAAGTTCAATTGAAACGCTAAAGCAGCGCATAGATATAGTAGATATTATCGGCAGTTATCTTGAGCTTAAAAGAAGCGGCGCGAATTTTAAGGCAGTATGTCCTTTCCACAACGATACGACGCCAAGCTTGCATGTAAGTCCGTCTAAACAGATATATCACTGTTTTGCATGCGGCGCGGGCGGCGATGCGATAAAATTTGTGATGGAGTATGAGAAGATTAACTATCCTGAGGCGATAGAGAAGATAGCTTTGATGAACAATTTCGCGCTTACTTATACTACAAGCACAAATGAAAAAAAGCCAGATAAAAAACTTTTAGAACAGTTAAATCTCTTTTTCACGCAAAATTTAGACAAAACTCCTCAAGCTTCATCTTATCTTAGCCAAAGAGGCATAGGGCAATCCTCCATACAAAAGTTTGAGATAGGTTACGCGCCTGCCTCTTACGCAACTCTAAATTTTTTAAAACAGCGCGCTTTCACCTCAAAAGAGGCAATAGAAGCGGGCGTTACGGGCGTAAATGAAAATGGAAGCGAGTATGCAAGATTTATAGAGCGCATCACATTTCCCATATATTCGCCAAGCGGCAGAATTGTGGGATTTGGCGGGCGTACTATCACAAATCACCCCTCAAAATATATCAATTCGCCGCAGTCTAAAATATTCAACAAATCAAGACTTTTGTACGGCTACCATTTGGCGCGCGAATCTATAATGCGCGGCAAAAAAATCATCGTCTGCGAAGGCTACCTTGACGTGATAATGCTCCACCAAGCGGGATTTAACGAAGCGGTCGCGACTCTGGGAACGGCGCTTACAAACGAGCATTTGCCGTTAATAACAAGAGGCGAACCCAAAGTCGTTTTATCATACGACGGCGACAACGCCGGAGTAGAAGCTGCTTTTAAAGCGGCTAAACTTTTATCTTCCCATAACATTGAAGGCGGAGTGGTACTTTTTGGCGATGGAATGGATCCTGCCGATATGGTGCAAAAAGGAATGGCTGATGAATTAAACGCTCTTTATAATAGCCCGAAAGAGTTTATAGAGTTTTGTTTGGAGCATATCGCAGGAAAATACAATCTTAAAAATGCGCATGAAAAACAAAAAGCTTTGGAAGAGGCGATAGCGTATCTGCGTACATTGCAAAATACTCTTGCGCAAAGTTATATAGGCATGCTCTCTTCCATGTTGAATATTAAATCCAATTTGATTGTTTTGGGGACAAAAAAACCCTTAAGGCAAAATAGCGCCGCAAACGGTTTTGAGGATATGCTGGAACTCTCCATCATAAAAACTCTGCTTGTACAGCCCTTTTTGATAGATATCGTGCTTGATACCATAGACGTTTCCATGTTTAAAGTACATATGGAAGAGTTGTCGTTATTATTAGAGGGGGAAAAAGAACACCCGTTTTTGAGGAAACTTTTACTGCTTGACGAGATAAAAGTTTACGAAGAGAGCGAATTAATCGGCGCGATGATACCGTTTTTGTACGCATTTTACGAGGAGAAGCTTGAAAAAGTTAAACGCAGCGCGCAGCTTGACTTTAAAAAGAAAAGCTTTTTGCTTAGAAAGATAAGGGATATTATAACGAGATTGAAAAAAGGAGAATTGGTACCATATGAGAGCTTTAGCGCTTTTTAGCGGCGGGCTTGACAGCATGATTGCTATGAAGCTCATAACAGATCAAGGCATAAATGTAAAAGCTATAAATATAAATATAGGATTTGGCGGGACAAAAGATATGTCAGCCGTTTTTCAAAAGCGCGCTCATGCCGCAGGGGCTGACTTTGAAGTTATAGATGTGCGCGAGGAGTATTTGGAAGAGGTTCTGTTTTTACCAAAATACGGATACGGCAAGCGTTTCAATCCATGTATAGACTGTCACGCTTTTATGATGAAGACGGCAAAAAAACTGCTCATAAAAGAGGGGGCGGATTTTATCATCACGGGAGAAGT
>JAIRNE010000083.1 GCA_031258205.1 Campylobacteraceae bacterium | reverse complement strand
CGCCGATATTGTTTTTAACGACACATTTACGCTCTCTTTGCCCGATATATCGTCCCAAAATGCCGACATGATAAAAAACTGCGCGCTTGCTTTACGCTCATGGCGCAAAGGTCCTTTTCAAGTTGGAAATCTTTTCATAGACGCGGAGTGGAAAAGCTTCATGAAATACAATATTTTGCGCCCGCATTTCAACCTTAAAGATAAAAAAGTTGCCGATATCGGCTGTAACAATGGGTATTATCTTTTTAAAATGCTTGAATATAAACCAAAAAAACTTGTCGGATTTGACCCAACGCCGCTTTTTTGGTGTCAATTTGATTTTATCAACCATTTCGCAAAAACGGATATTATATATGAACTTTTAGGCGTAGAGGATTTGACGGATTACGGCGAAAAGTTTGACGTTATCTTTTGCCTTGGCGTTTTGTATCACAGAAGCGACCCGATAGGCTGTTTGAAATCTTTATTTAACGGGCTTACAAAAGAGGGTGAACTGTTTTTGGATACTTTTATGATAGACAGCGGCGGCGATATGGTTTTATGTCCTAAAAACAGTTATTCCAAGATATCAAACGTCTATTTTATACCGACCGTAGGCGCGCTTAAAAATTGGTGCGAAAGGGCTGGTTTTAAAAGCTTTGAAGCGTTGGAAATAAAACCTACCGATGCAAACGAACAGCGCAAAACGGAGTGGATTTTAGGGCAAAGCCTTGAGGATTTTTTAGACCCCGATGACAACTCAAAAACGATAGAGGGTTATCCCGCGCCGAAAAGAGTTTACGTAAAAATAAAAAAATAGTGTTTTATTGTCCATGCGCAAAGACAAAATACTCTTCAAAAACAGTTATATGTACTTAAACCAATAGGGCAGATTTTTTTGTTCCGCTTTTACGCTCGTACTCTCTCCATGTCCCGGATATATTTTTAAATTCTCTTTAAATTTTAAAAATTTTAAGATACTTTTTTTCATATCTTCAGGCGAACCATACGCAAAATCAGTTCTTCCTATAGAGTTTTTAAAGATAAAATCTCCGCTGAAAATAACGTTTGCTATCCTGATGATGCTGCATCCGGGAGTGTGTCCGGGAAAATGCAAAAATTCTACAACGCCGCCTCCTATCTCAAACTTTTGGTCTCCGTCCACCTCTACGTCCGGAGCGCTTGGGTCCATTCCGTATCCAAACGCATCGTTTTGCAGCATAAATACGTCTTTTTTGGGCGTATATAGAGGAATTTTAAAATGCTCCTGCAATTTATGATTTGACCACACATGATCAAAATGTCCATGCGTATTCAATATAGCCGCGGGAGTTATGACGTTGCTTTCTACCCATTTTACCGCATCAACGCCGGGATCTATAATAATCTCGCCTTTCGGCAAAAAAACAATATAGCAGTTCGTCTGAAAAGTCCCCATAGGTTTTGATATTATCTTATACATTCTATACCCCTTTCTTTACATGAAGCATAGTAACAAATTTTTCTAAATAAAAAATTTTTGTATCGGATAGCAAATTTATTTTTCAAAAGAATTAATTAAACGCCATTTTAGTACAATTTAACTGCCTGCTATAAGGTGAAAATTATTTTTTGCGGAGGTGTATATGAGGGAGATACCATTTTACAAGCCATTAATTGACGAATTGGAGTTTACATATATAAGCGAGGTTTTAGAAGGGAGTAAATCTTCAAAAATAGACCAATTTGAAGAAAACGCGGCAAAATTTATAGGCGCGAAACATGCTGTCGCTACATGCAACGGCACAGCCGCAATGCATCTTGCCATGTGCGCTATAGATATGAAACGCGGCGATAAATTTATCTGCTCCGTGAATTCTGCCCCTACAGTGGCGGAGGTTGTACGGCATTTTGATGCGGAACCGATTTTTGTAGATATAAATACGGACGATTTTAATATGGATATCGCAAAACTTGAACAAACGCTTGCAAAAGAGGCTCACAAAAAGCTCAAAGGCATATTTGTGTCGCATGTTGCAGGACAGCCGTCCGATATGAATGCTATTTACGAACTCGCAAAAAAGTATAATATACAAGTCGTGGACGATGCCATAAGCGCTTTTGGAGCATCGTATAACGGCAAAAAAATAGGCGCTTTAAAATCGGCTATATCATGCTTTAGATTTTCGCATCAGATTAAATACAGTATCGCGGGATGCGGTATTATGGTAATGAACGATGCGGAATTGTACGAGAGGGCAAAATTATTGATAAATCATGCATTAGTCAGCAACGGATGGGATAAATTCGGTAATTTAGGCTATATATACGACGTAGTCGATATCGGCGTGAAATATGATATTAATGAAATCAATGCGGCTTACGTATTGGGACAGCTTGCAAAAATAGATAAAATCATAGCCCGTCAAAAAGAGATAGCCGCCATTTATAACAAAGCTTTTGAAAATTGCCTGAATATAAAAACGCCGATTGCCAAAAGAGAGCATATTTATACGCAGTATATTATCAAAGTCAATAAAAACCGCGACAAATTCGCAAGAAATTTAAAAGAAGCGGGAATATTTACCGGACTGCATTATATACCGCTGCATCTATTGTCTTATTACAAAATAAAATACGGTTTAAAAGTTAATGATTTCCCGTCTGCTCTCGCAAATTATCAGCAGATACTCTCTTTGCCTATTTACGCGGCGATGAGCGACAGCGACGTAGAGTACGTATGCGATACGGTAAAAAAAATTGCGAAAAACCACGTTTAAGCATTTAATCGTTTCATGGACGGAAAAGTATTTTTACCGTCCAAATTTTTTCGGTCGGTTTATATCTTACATACTCTATCCAATCAGCCTTTTATGGCTTTTGTGCGCAAAAATAAGACGCGCGGTAAAAAAACCTGTAGATTACCGCATACCCGTTATAAGCGTTGGCAATCTAACCGTAGGCGGCAGCGGAAAAACGCCGATTTGTATCGCGATAGCGCGAGAGATAACAAAACCAGCGATTGTTTTACGAGGTTACGGTCGTTTGTCTAAAGGGTTGGTTGTCGTAAGCCGTTTTGGGGATATTTTGTGCGATGTGAAAACAAGCGGGGACGAAGCGGCGCTTTATGCAAAAAAGCTTAAAAACGCATTAGTTATCGTAAGCGAAGATAGGGTTTTGGGCATACAAAAAGCGAAAGAACTCGGCGCGAAAACCGTTATTTTAGATGACGGATACGGCAAAGTAAATATCAAAAAATTTGACGTCCTAATCCGCCCTGCCCCAAAACCCGCGAACAATTTTTGCATCCCATCCGGCGCGTACAGAGAGAGTATCTCAAACTACAAAAATGCCGATATGGTTTTGGAAGAGAATGTGGATTTTGTAAGAAATGTTACGATACTAAACAAAACCGAAAAAATGATTTTGATAACGGGTATAGCAAACCCGTCAAGACTTGATAAATTTTTACCTCCCGCCGTCATAGCGAAAAAAACTTTTCCAGACCATTACATGTTCACGAAAAACGAACTTGCGGGGCTTTTACATTTATGCGGTGCGGATTCTATTCTTACTACGGAAAAAGACGCCGTTAAGATGGAAAACTTTGACTTGCCGCTCTCTATTTTAAAACTTGATATATCTTTGCATGCTCATGCAGCAGAAAAAATAAAAGCGTATATCTCAAACTTTTAACGCTTCTGTTGTTGTTGTCTGACACAAATTCTGAGATTGTCAAAGAAAACTTGTTGACTTTTAACGCTTCTGTTGTTGTCTGACGTTTCGCCTCCATTTAATCCGTCATTGCGAACGTTCATAGCTCCGTCATTGCGAGGAGCTTTAGCGGCGCGGCAATCCACGCCTTTTCCGTCATTGCAAACCTCTCCCTCTGTCATTGCGAGGAGTGTGAAGCACGACGAAGCAATCCATAAACATGAAGCGTTTCAAATATTTAAGTTGGGAAAATTAAAACGAAGTAATTTGAGATTATTTTTATTTCTCTGGATTGCCACGCTCCCGCTGGTCGCTCGCAATGACAATCCCCTCCGTCATTGCCTCCCACCCTCCGTTAATGACAAGGAGGCAATCCACGCCTTTTTTCGTCATTGTATCCCTCCTCCGTCATTGCGAGGAAAGAACGCAGTGATTGACGAAGCAATCCATACTTTTAAGTTTTTATCGTTTTAGACAGTTATCAAATCTACTTATATTTTAATGTCCTCGTTCGTTAAGTTTTTTATAATTGTCGCAGCCTATTTGTTCTTTTAAATCGCAGGCTTTACCAAAATACTCTTTTGCTTTTTTAAAGTCCTGTTTTACGCCTTGACCGTTGTCATATAAAACGCCAAGAGCGGCGCAACCAGCGGCATATCCCCCGTCGCAGGCTTTTTTAAGGTATTCATGGGCTTTGAAATAATCCTGTTTTACGCCGTTGCCAAAATAATATAAACCGCCAAGACGGAAACAACTGTAAGCAACTTCTCCGTCGCAGGCTTTTTTATAGTATTCATGGGCTTTGAAATAATCCTGTTTTACGCCATTGCCTGTGGCATATGAAAAGCCAAGAGCGGCGCAACCCAAAGCATCTCCCCCATCGCAGGCTTTTTTAAATAGTTCAGCGGCTTTGAAATAATCCTCCTTTACGCCTTGACCGTTGGCATATAAAAGTCCAAGAGCATTGCAACCCCAAGCATCTCCCCCATCGCAGGCTTTTTTGTAGTATTCATGGGCTTTGAAATAATCCTGTTTTACGCCTTGACCGTTGGCATATAAAAGTCCAAGAGCGCCGCAACCAAAAGCATTTCCCCCATCGCAGGCTTTTTTATAATATTCAAAATCATCGGCAAACATAATAGACAGTAAAAAGCTTAATAAAAACAGTATCTTTTTCATAACAATCCTTTTTTATTTTTGAAAATTATAATATAAAATCTATAAAAATATCTGTTTTTATGCTATTTTTGTATATTTTTGGTTGTTTTTTAAAGTTTGGCGGAGTTTTAAACTTTGATTAACATATGAATAGCTTTGGTCTTAAAATATATTTGTATGAGCGGCGCGCAATGACATCTTTCTGCGTCATTACAAACCAAAGTAACTTCCCCCCCCTCCGTAATGCCAAGGAGCTTTAGCGGCGCGGCAATCCACGCCTTTTCCGGATACTCCCCCTACTCCGTCATTGTGAGGAGTGCGAAGCACGACGAAGCAATCCACAACATGTAAGTATTTCAAATATTCAAATTGGGAAACTTAAAACGAAGTAATTTGAGATTATTTTTATTTCTCTGGATTGCCACGCTTCGCTCGCAATGACGGAAAAGACATATATCAGATTTATAGGTTTGAAAAGTTTTTCACACTTACATGTAAAACAAAAAGATGGATTGCCGCGCTCCCGCTGGTCGCTCGCAATGACGGAAAAAATGGCGGTGCGCAATGACGGAGGGATTGTATGTTTTTATAAGTCGGACTGTATGAAAAACGCAAAATATTAAAATCATTTTTAAGAGATTTGGGCAGTTTGTAAATCCCGCTTATCAAAAACGCATACGCGCTAAAACATTTTTTATCTTTTGTAAGATATTATTACACGCAGTTTTTAATTTAGGATAGATTTATGGGAAGAGCATTTGAATATCGCAAAGCGGCAAAAGAGAAACGATGGGATAAAATGTCCAAAGTATTTCCAAAACTTGCGAAATCTATAACAATGGCGGCAAAACAGGGCGGCGGCGATCCTGAAATGAACTCCAAACTGCGCACGGCGATTTTAAACGCAAAAGCGCAAAATATGCCCAAAGATAATATAGAAGCGGCAATTAAAAGAGCTTTAGGCAAAGACGCGCAGGATATCAAAGAGATACATTACGAGGGCAAAGCGCCACATGGAGCGTTGATACTTGTAGAGTGCGCAACAGATAATCCGACAAGAACCGTTGCCAATATCAAAACGCATTTCGGCAAATGCGGCGGACAGATACTGCAAAACGGCTCTTTAGAGTTTATGTTTTCGCACAAAGCGGTGTTTGAGTTTGAAAAGCCTGCAAATTTGAGCAAGGACGAATTAGAGTTGTCTCTTATAGACGGCGGACTTGAAGAGATAGAAGAGATTGAGGGCGTTTTTTTCGCATACGCCTCTTACTTGGATTTTGGCTCTTTATCGTCCGCGTTTGAATCTCTTGGCATTGAACCAAAAAAAGCGGCGCTTGAATATATACCAAATACTCCCGTAGAATTC
>JAIRNE010000059.1 GCA_031258205.1 Campylobacteraceae bacterium | reverse complement strand
AGTATTAATAATAATATGCGTTATCAATAAGTGAATTAAAATGCTATTGGCTTCGTACTTTTAATGGTCAAAATATTGGGCGTTTTTCATTTGATTTGAAAAAGTTTTGTGTCAATTTTCGTGAATGTAAAATATCAACTTTTATGCTTATGCAGATATGCGAAACCATTAGCGTCTAATAAGTATGGATTGTCCATGCGCATTTTGCAGATAAATTTAATATAAAAGTATCGGCGGCAGATTATTTCATGGGTTGTTACGGCAGGAGAGCGACTGTTTTTTCGGCAATGGACAGCTTCTTAATAATATAAAAAATGTTTCGCATTTTACTTGCATGTACAGAGTAAAATATAAACTTTAAACAGTAAAAATTTAGCCTGTTTATGAAATAAAAGAGTCGGATATACCGACTCTTGAGGATGTTTTGATTAACGTTTTGAAAATTGAGGAGAACGGCGCGCTTTGTGTCTGCCGAATTTCTTTCTCTCTACAACTCTTGAATCTCTTGTCAAAAGTCCTTTTGGCTTCAAGATAGCTCTGAAATCCGCATCCATATTTGCAAGCGCTTTAGCTATGCCATGACGCAAAGCCTCAGCCTGCGCGGAGTATCCGCCGCCCGTGATAATCGCATTTACTTCTATCAAAGACTCTTGTTTTGTAAGCAAAAGCGGCTGTACAACTTTGAGTTTGATAGCCTCATGTCCGCCGAGCCAAGTGTTCAAATCAACGCCGTTTACGATGATTCCGCCTTTGCCCGTTTTTATTCTGACTTTAGCGACCGCTGATTTTCTTTTACCTGTTGCATAAACTGTTGCCATAATTATTTTCCTTCCGTTTTGCCGAATTGTGCCGTGTGAGGATGTTCTCCAAGCGCGTAAACTTTAAGTTTTTTGATCATAGCTTTGCCTAAAACTGTTTTCGGAAGCATGCCGCGTACCGCAATTTTATATAATTTTACAGGATTTTTCTCAAGCAGTTCGCCAAGCTTTTCGCTTTTTGTACTTCCAAAATATCCGCTGTGTCTATGGTAAAGTTTGGTATCAACTTTTTTGCCGCTAAAATCTGTCAGCGCAGCATTTATAATCACAACAAAATCGCCGCAATCTACATTTGGGGTAAATGACGGTTTGTGTTTACCGCGAAGCAGTGTCGCGACTTCAGTCAAAACGCGCCCGAATCGTTGTCCTTTTGCATCTATCAAGACCCAATTTCTAACGACTTCGTTTGGTTTTACAATTTTAGTAACGCTCATTGTATTGCCTTTTTAAGTTTTAAAGAGAGGATTGTAGTTAAATAATTCTTATATTTCGCTGAATTTAAAATTATTCTAAGTTTATAATTTCAATCTCTTTTTCATGCAGATAGTAAAGGTAGGATTTTACTCTTTTTCTACTTATAAATTCTATAGCTTTTTTATACTCCAAAACCTGCTTTACATGGGACTCTTTGGCATATGAGGAAGATTTGTAATCTATAATGACAACCTCATCGTCTTTTTCTATCAAAATATCTATTTGACGGCGTTCCCCTTCAAATACATACGGCTGTTCTTTATAAAATTTGCCGCTTTTGAAAAGATTTTGAAATTCGCCGTTATTGATAAGACGCGAAACTTTGCGTTTTATTGAGATAAACGCGTTTTTATCAAGTATGCTTCCATAACGGTTTTTAGCGGATATAAGCGCGGTTTCGAGCTCACTTTCACTAAAGTCATTCATCATCTCAAGCGTAAAATGCAGTGCCAAACCAAAGCAGATATCTTCCATGTTCGCTTCAATCGGCTCTTTTTCGGATTTGACATTCTGTTTTCCAAAGCTTTTACCTTCATATTGCACGCTTAAAGCCGCGCTCTTTTTCTCTTCGCTTTTTGCTTCTATTTTGCCTCTTATCGTATCTTGCAGGGATAATCTCTCAAATGAGCTTTTTTCATTTTTTTGCACAATTATAAGCCCGTTTTTAGCGCGCGTAAAAGCCACGTAAAAGCAGTTTAACTCATCTTCGCTCTCCAACGCCGCATCTTTTTCTTTCGCATTTTTATAGAGCTCATCTGTCAGCTCGCGTTTGCTTGCCCTTAAAAACAGTCGTTTTAACTCTATGCCGTCATAATCAAACAGCAGTTGATCTTCGCTGTTATTCTCTTTTTGCAGCTTATCGGCAACAATGACAAATGAAAACTCCAACCCTTTTGATTTATGCACGGTAAGCGCGCGGATGCCTTCGCCTCCTTCGAAAGAGTGTTCTCGTATATCCTCATATGCAAACAATAGACTTTCTATATCATTGTATCTTGGCATAATCTCTAAAAAACCGATAACATCGGCGCTGCTTGGTATCCCAAACTCGTCAATACATTTCTTCACAAGTTCCAGCGGCGCGGCGTTAATATCAAAATCGCGCGTATTTGGCAGTTTGTCGGCATCCTCTCCCAAAAATGCCGAAAAATTACGTCCGTATAATTCGTCTTTAAAGTAGAGATATTTTAAAAATTCCAAAATCGCCGCTACGTTCGCGCTTTTAATCAAAAGCTTATGACCATCGGTGCAAACCGGTATATCCGCAAACGCTTCAACAATAGCCTCTTTAATCTCCATAGCGTCTTTGTTTGTATTGCACAAAACTGCTATATCGTCCGCCGCCGCGCCGTTTTCCAAAAGCTTTTTTATACTCCGGACGATACCCTCTTTCACCTCTTCACAGCTTTTAACCTCAACAAAACCGCCGCCGTTTGCTTCATGCGCGATTTGCGGCTCATAATTTGCGATTTTATCCCCAAAAACTTCATTTACAAACTCTACTATCAATTTTTGACTGCGATAGTTGTACTTCAAAGAGCTTACATTTATATCAAAAAGGGTAACAATATGAGAGAAAAGCTCTTTTGTACCGCCGCGAAAACGATAAATAGCCTGCTTCATGTCGCCCACATAAAAAAAACTTTTAAACTCTTTTGTGCCGATACCGGCAGTTATCTCTTTGATGATTGGCTCTAAGATTTTATACTGCGCGATATTTGTATCTTGAAACTCGTCTATCAAAAGGTGTTCTATCTTAGCATCCAATCTAAAATATAAAAAATCGCTGTCCACATGACGGTAAAGCAGCTCATATACGGCGTTAGTTATATCCTCAAAAGAGAGTTCTTTACTTTTTGCGCTGATATTTTTAAGCGTGTTTTTATATATTTTAAAAAGATAAAACAGTTCGCCTAAAAAATATCTCTCATTAGCTTCATGAAACTCTTTCACCGCATTTTTGAGATTAAAAAACAGTTCGTCCATCTTTGGCGTGTAACTTTTCTTAAAATAGCTATGCTCTAAAAGCGTGTTTTTAGCCAAAAAATCACTCTTAATAAGCTCTTGCGGCTTTTTGCTAAACAGCTCCGCCGCTCTATTTGCCGCGCCTATTTGTATTAAATAACTTTTCATCTCCTGCGCAATTTCTTCGACCGATAGAGGGTTTGGCGGAGTCGTTCTGGTAAATTTCCACTCGTCAATTTCGCTGTTTTTTTCATACATGCAAGATAAAATCTCAAAAAAATAGTTGATATTTTTATTGGATTTGAGCGTAAAAGAGAGCAGCTGTTTGTAAGCTGCGGCAGTTTTTACCGCTTTTATGAAAGCCTCTTTGAATTTATTTTGATTGTGAAACTCTTTAGATGCAAAGTCGGGCATTAATCCCGCATGCAAGGCAAATTTGCGCAAAATCTGTCCGAAAAAAGCGTCTATCGTTGAGATTTTGATATTTGCCTGTAAAAACAGCGGCAAAATCCTCTCTTTGCGCGCTAAAATCTCCTTTTTTTCTATCTGTAAAAGTTTGCAAAGCTCGTTTAATTCGCTCTGTTTACTCTCAAGTTCTTGAAGCGTTTGATAGACTCTGTGCTGCATTTCATTGGCGGCTTTTTTTGTAAACGTTAAAGCGATAATATTCGCGGGATTTACTCCCATCAACAAAAGGGCGATATACCGCACCGAAAGAGCAAACGTTTTGCCGCTTCCAGCGCTTGCATTCAATGCCAAAGCGTCTAAAAATCTCATACATGTACTCCGCAAAGCATTTTATATGGACAAAAAAAGCACTGTTTTTTATCCTCGCAAGCTTCAAATGCAAACTCTTTTTTATCTTTTAATTCTGATAAATGTTCCAAAAGACGCGCTTTTTTTTCATTAAAAAAACTCTCTTCAATAAATTCCGCTTTATTTAAATCATAAAATACCGTTTTAATCTCGCCCAAATCAGCGCATAAAAGCGCGTAAAATTCTAATTGAAAATCGCTTGAACATAGAGCTTTTTCCAAACGTTTTTGCGTATTTATTCTGCCCGTTTTATAATCTATAAGCAGATATTCGTTGTTCATGCTGTCTATTCTGTCTATCTTGCCGACAAGCCTTATCCCTTCAAAATCCCTCTCGCGCCACTCCTCAAGCTTAAATACCCTCCATCCCTCTTTATATCTTTGCAATTCTTTAGCAAAAACAGTCTCTAATTTAGCAAGCCAAATATCCGCTTCCAACTCCCAAAGCGCGCTTTTATCGTAATGCTCTTTTGTCTGCTTTGCAATCTCGCGCGCTTTTATCATCATTTGCTCAAGTGAAATCAGCGGATTTGCAAAAACGCCATGCAAAATGTCATGCACAAAGCTTCCCGTATCTCTCGCATCATATTTTAACTGTTTTGGCTCTTCATAACGTTTGATATATCTGAAAAAATATTTTAAAGAACATTCAAGATATGTCTTTAAAGCGGTAGCAGAGAGCGGTTTTTCAAAAAAACTATATGCCAAATGAAACGACTTTGGACTATTTTTTATTTGACGAGTATTTTTGATAATAATATCCGAATATGATCTTTCATCATAATTTAATCTCTCAAGTTGAAGCGTTTTAAGAAATCTTGAGGGCAGTTTATCCTCATTTTCTACCGCGCTGATTGCAACGACAGACGCGCTGTTTATAAGTCTGTCATAAAAAAACCTCTGCAGATTTTCTCTGTCTTCAATGCTTGGCAAAGCGCATTTTGCCCTCAAAGACGAAGAGATAAAGAGGTCTTTATTGCTGCGTTTAGGTACAATATCATCATTGAAGTGAACAATTATAACGCCCTCATATTTTGCTCCGCGGCTTTCTAAAATACCCATAACGGTTACTTTTCCGCCTCTATTATCGTCTAAAGCTCTATTTTGAACCCTTTTTAAAAAAAGCTGTAAAATATCTAAAAATGGAAGCGGTTCTATTTTGTCCAAAAATTTTTTAAATAAAAACAGTTCTTCCAAAATTATGTCTGTCTGCTCTTTTGGGTCGTCATTTTTGATGAATGCTTTGAGTTTTGATTCAACTTCTGCCAAAGTTAACTTTTTTGGCAAATCGGCACATGTGTCCACGCCAAGACGCTCAATTCGTTTTTCATGCTCTATCTCGTCCTTTTGGGCATACTTTTTCAAAACCGCCTGCACTCTTTTAAAAAAGAGGCTTTCTCGCATGCTAAAACCCATAGCAAAATTTAAGTTATTAAATCTGTCAAACTCTTTTAGCGTAACGGCAAAATTTTCATCGGGCAATACAACGGCTATATTTTCAGGCGATATGCCCAAATTTGTCATCATCTCTATCTTTTCAAAAACAAACGCGCTTTCAAGAACGGCGGATGAGAAAGATTGATAAAAAATATTTGGCGTTTTATTGTAAAGCTTTTCCTCTTTTATAAGCTCTGCCCTATTTAGACAGCACTCCGCTAAAGTATTAAAAGAGGTTGTTATCCCCTCCTCTTCAAGCCACTTTTTGACCTTTTTGTTATATGCGGTTATGGGAGTTAGGATATAAACATCGCAAAACTTTTTAGCCTCTCTTAAAAGCCTAAGTTCAAATGCATTCAAATATCCCTCAAGATGAATTCTAATCTCGCCCAAAGATGAGAGATAAGAGCTGTTGATGCAGGCTAATTTTGGCAGGGTTATACTGTCGTATAGAGAGTTTTTATCCAAAAGAGCGCGATATCTTATCAAAAGCTCTTTTAAAATCGCTGTATGTTCGCCAAATTCTGCGTAAGTGTCGTGCAAATCAAGTTCGTCTATCTCAACTTCTTCATGTGCCAACTCTTCAAAAAAGCGGAAGATATATTCCGAATTTTGCAAAAACACCATAAATTCGCGCGGGATTTTTAATTTTTCAAAATTTTCAAATGCGCCGGCTTCACGCATTAAAAGCGTTCTTGTATCATCATCGGCAAAGGTTCGCTCTTTAACATACCATGCTTTTGATTCAAATTCGGCTATAGTAATCGCTTTTGGCAAGAGTTGATTGTTTAACGATTTGTAAAACTCTCTAACTTGCCTTGCGGTGGAAAATATTTCAGTCATTAGCTCCGCTTTTTGAGATTAAACACTTTGCAAAAAAGGACTAAAAAGTTAGTTCGTACCGTTTTCTTCGCCAGGAGCGCTTGTCTCGTATGTAAAAAATCCGACATCTTCGCCGATTGTTATCTTAGCTTGAAACTGCCATCGTCCGATTGTTTCTACGCTAAACGGAGGGAAAAACCATCTGCACTTTTCGGTATTGGAAAGCGCGAGATTTTGGTTGTATCTATTTGTTTCAGGTCTTGTCAGCAGCAATTTAATATCGGCATCAAAATCGCATCTGCCTTCTTTGTCGTTAATGACAACTCTTACCTCATTGTTGCCAACGGCATGAAGATTGGCGCTGCCGCCGTTAATCTCAAAAAAGACCGAATATTTTTTATCAAAAGCCTCTTGCGAAGCTTTTATCTTATCGTAGTTTTTATCTACATTCTGTTTTGTATCAAAATAATACGTATCCAATTCTACAGGATATTTTACCGCCTCTATTATCGTATAAATGCAGGCGATTACAATCAACAAAAGACTTATAATAATGCCGTGAGGCCAATAGTTTTTACTTTTCTTTTTTTGCATAGCGATATTTTACCT
The DNA here is from genome assembly GCA_031258205.1 of Campylobacteraceae bacterium. Taxonomy (GTDB): domain Bacteria; phylum Campylobacterota; class Campylobacteria; order Campylobacterales; family Campylobacteraceae; genus JAIRKW01. Next base: position 9,891 of record JAIRNE010000059.1, on the reverse strand, counting down.
TCTTATATATAAAAAATAAAAATGCCAAAGCGAACATACCATAAACGACAAACCGTACCCAATTCAGCGTAGATCGGTTTGAACTGCCTATAGCGTTCTTAAGCTCTATGCCGTAACTTTTGGCTATCTGTTCTACTAAATCCGCAAAGCCGTTTAAAATAGCAGCCGTGAAGTTATCATAATCCTTTTTCAATACCAATAACGGTAGAATACTGCCTGTCGTTGGATACGGACTAAGAATTTTGGCTTTATCAAACTTGCCCTCAAGTTCGGGTGAATATAAAATATCCACCACTTTATCGTTTGTAAGCATCACTAAAAGCGCGTACGGCTGTTTAAGCTCTTTTGTGAAATCAATCCAATATTGTGACTCATTAACATTCTCGTCTATAGATGAACTCACAAAAGCGTAAACGCTGATATTGCTTTTTTCATAAAGCTCTGCGCCAATCTCATTGATTTTAATTACGGCTCTGTCGCCGATAATATTATCATCATTGAATATATAACTTTCATTTGCGTTACAAAACAGCGGGATTAAAAAAAGAAGAGCAGCCGCCGTAAGACGACCGCTCTTAAAAATGCCTGATAAACTCATCAGACAACGACTAAATGGTTAGGAGTTAAAACGGCATAAGCCATTAAAACAGCAATAACAACAAGTGCCAATACTATCAAAACGCTGACTAACTTTTCCATGCTATTCTCCTACAACTTTTCTTTGAGCCGCATTATCATAGCTATTCATTTGAATGCTTTGAGACTCTATCTTATACGGCTTATCGGCAACGCTTTGCTGCGTAAGAATACCAAGAAATGTCAATGCGCCGAGGATTGAAAGCAATAGAACCGTAGCTATTAACATACCCGTAATTCCATGAATATGAAAAATATGTCTGCTTGTATTTTCCATTGTTTTTCTCCTTACTGTCTATCTGAAAGCACGTAAACGCTGACGGCTTGTTTTTGGATGTCGGTTAAGCGTCCGTCGTTAAATGACGGCATACTGCCGATATAGCCCTCTTTGCCGCGGTTTAATACTTCCGTAATAAATGCGCTCTTGCCGTAATTTCTCAAGTCCGGAGCTGCTCCGCCCATACCTGCGCCATCTGTGTCATGGCAGGAAGCGCAAATCAACCAAGCGTTATATTCCGCCTCATTTACATTAACGGCAGGCTGCGCTCCCGATATGTATTTTGTCAAATACTCTACCGCAAGACGTACATCATCTTCGCTTGATATAAGACCGCCGAGCATCGGAGCCATTTCCTCAAAAGGATAATTTAAGCCTTTAGAACCGTGTACAACAGAACTTACAGCCGACTCTTTTGTTCCCCAAGTCGTCAAATCCGCCGCTTTACCGCCGATACCGCTCTTATCAAGTCCGTGGCAAGGAGCACACTGTACTATAAATACGCTCTCGCCCATCTCTTTTAGAGTGGCTTCATCGGCATTTTGCCATTGCGCCGTAAACTTTTCATTATAAGCCGCTACCTCTTCGTTATACTCGCCTATTTGAGAGTACGCTCCAAGAGGATACGCAAAAGGTAATCCCGCCGGAGCGAGCATATACCAAATAGCCCATATACAAAGAACTAAGAAAGAGACTGCCCATCCAAGAGGTAGAGGATTTTTATACTCTTTGATGCCGTCCCAACTATCTGAACTCAACTCGCCGCTTTTTTTAGCGCTTTTGATATTTTTAAAATATATAGCAGCCACAAATGCCGTAATAACGACAGTAGCCGCCGCGCCAGCGATCGCAAGCAAGTTGATATAACCGTAATATTCGCTAAGCCAACTCATGTTGTTGCTCCCCTTTGCTGTTCAATTTTGCTTTGTTTGATAGACATAGACTCTACCGGCTCGTCTGAAATACTATCTTCAAGAGCTATTTTGCCGTATTGCTCATAGTTCCTTCTGCCGCTTTTTTCGGATTTGTAAAGGTGAAAAATATACCAATACAGTATAACTACCAAAAAAGCTATCAGCAGGTAATATCCATACGCTTGATATTCAATCAATGCAGCCATTATATCTATGTTCATATCGCGCCTCTATTTCAGACCGTTCATATAGGCAGTAAGAGCAACAATTTCTAAGATTTCGCCGCGTGCGAACGCTTCTTTTACATCATCGCCTTTCATACTGTCCACAATCGCTTTAGCTTCTTCAAAAGCCGCTGTTTTTGCCTCTTCAAACGTACCGAGTTTTGTCATACCATCAGCGTCATACGGAGTTTTGAATACTGTTTTTACAGTAAACGCTTCAGCGTAAGCCGTCTGTAAATCCGCAACACCGGTGTACAAATTTTTATAAGCAGGCATAATTGAACCGGGAACAAGTGAAGCTGGGTCTTTCATATGATTGTAATGCCAATCAGATGTTCTGTAGTTTCCAACTCTCCACAAATCAGGACCTGTTCTTTTTGAACCCCAAAGGAAAGGTCTATCATAAGCATACTCGCCGCTTACAGAGTACTTACCATATCTGTCTGTTTCAGATTTAAACGGTCGTATCATTTGTGAGTGACAGCCGTTACAATTTTCTCTCACATATACTTGCTTGCCTGCAAGCTGAAGTACCGTATATGGCTGTGTACCTTCAACGGGACGAGCATTTTCCGCAAAGCTTGGAAGTATCTCCACAATGCCTGCATATGCTATTACTATAAATAGAAATACCGCAAAAAAGAACGGATTTTTCTCTAGCCAACTAAACATCATTGCCTCCTTTATGCTGCTATAGGTGATGCGCTTTGAGGTTCTTTTTCAAGCGCTCTGCCCGCAGTAATAGTTTTAACGACATTGTAAACGAACATGAAGAATCCGATTACATAAAGCGTTCCGCCAATTGCGCGGACAACATAGTAAGGATACAACACGTTAACAGTGTCTATAAATGAGTTAGCAAGGCTGCCGTAAGCATCTGTCGCTCTCCACATCATACCTTGTGAAATACCCGCTATCCACATACTCGCAAAGAATAGAACGATACCTGTCGTTTGAATCCAAAATTGCGCTTCCATCAATTTTCTGCTGTAAAGCTCTTTTTTAACAAATCTTGGAATCATATGGTAGATTGACGCCATTGTCATAAAGCCAACCCAGCCGAGCGTACCGTCATGAACGTGTCCCGGAACCCAATCGGTAAAGTGCGCCAACGCATTTACGGATTTAATAGAGAGGATAGGACCTTCAAGAGTTGAGAACATATAGAAAGTTGAAGCGATTATCATAAATTTGATAAGCGGACTTGTTTTTAACTGATCCCACTCGCCTTTCATAGTTAAGAGGATATTGACCGCACTGCCCCAAGAAGGCAAGATTAGAACTACCGAAAATATCGAACCCATTGTCTGCAGCCAATCAGGAACCGCTTGATACAACAAGTGGTGTCCGCCTGCCCACAAATAAACAAACATCAATCCCCAGAAAGCGAACAGTGAGAGTTTGTATGAGTAAACTGCTTGACCGGACTCTTTCGGCAAGAAATAGTAGAGCTGAGCGATGATACCGACAGTAAAAACAAATGCAACGGCATTGTGTCCGTACCACCATTGTACCATAGCGTCATTAGCGCCCGAATACATAGAAACCGAATGCCACCAGTCTCCAATTCCAGCTACAAGAAATGTAGGAACAGCCATATTATTAAATAAATACAGCATAGCTATACCTAAGAATGTAGCTATATAGTACCATACAGAGATATAGAGCGCTTTTTCGCGTCTTATGCCTATAAGTCCAAATATGCTAATTCCCCATAGCACCCAAAAGACAACAACCACCAAATCCAAAGGCCACTCTAATTCGGCATACTCTTTTCCCGTAGATATGCCAAGAAATAGATTTACAACTGCAACCAATATGAGTAAGAAATATACCCAAAAGTGCAGTTTGCCGATAAATAAAAGAAACGGCGACTCAGCCAAAGAGACTTTGAGTACGCGCTGTCCAACATAGTACCACGTTGCGAAAATTCCGCTTAACATAAAGCCGAAGATGACTCCGGATGTGTGCAGAATTCTTAACCTGCTGAATGTACCGTACTCGCCAAGTAAGTAATTCAAATCAGGAAAAGCCATTTGCAAGGCAATCACAACACCCAAGACCATACCTATAATACCAAATAATATGGCAGCAAAGGTGAATAGCTTGGCAACCGAATAGTCGTAGTTCAATGCATTCGTAGCCTGCATCAAATTCCTCCTAATGAAAGTTTTTATGTCACAAGAATATCACATAATGTTGAGATTATAGTACATTCAAAATACAATCAAGCTTAATAAGATTAACTATATCTTAAATAAAAAAGCCGTCCGTATATATTCAAAAATAGTCCTATTTTAAGGCTTTTCATGATTTTCATAGTTTGTAAAAATTTTATATCCTAAAGCGGGTATGTTTTTTATAAAATCTTTATCCGTTTTTTCTCTGATTCGTTTAACAAACGTTCTAATTGCCGCATCGCTTGTGTTTTTTGACCATACGCACCGTTTTATATCCTCATGCAGTGCAAAAGAGTCTAAATTATCCGCCAAAAATGCGATAAAAGCAATCTCTTTTTTTGTTAAAGTTATTGTTTGACCGTTTTTTATCAAAACTCTCCCATTTTTATCAAATTCATATCCGCCGCCAAGATTTATTATATTATTTGACGTAAATCTTTGTTGCGCCAAATTTGTAATCAACAGTAAAAATTCGTCCGGATATACGGGTTTAATGACATATTTATCCACGCCGGCATCTATAGCTCCCAGAAGCTTCTCTTTTTCGCTGAACGCGCTTAGCACAATAATAAGCGTATCTTTTGACATAGCCTTAATATCGCGCGCTAAAGAGAGACCGTCCTTAATGGGCATTAGCAAGTCGGTTATCACAATGTCCGGTTTATATTTTTTAAATTTTTTCAAACCTTCATTGCCGTCTCCGGCAGTAAAAAAGAGTTTAAATTCGTCCTCTATGGCTTTTGTTAACGTTTTGCGTATATTTTCCTCGTCTTCCACATACAAAACCGTTAGTTTTTTAAGTATGCTCTGCGTCATGTAGTTTTCCTTAGATGGGTATTTTAATAATAAAATCAGCGCCCGTACCGTTATTTTTAACGCACACCGTACCATTCATGCTGTTTTCTATTATCATTTTTACTATATAAAGTCCAAGTCCCGTACCCGAACTTGCATGTTTTGTCGTAAAATACGGTTCAAATATCTTATCTATCACTTCGTTATCTATACCGCCGGCATTATCGGCGATAATTATGGACACAAAATCGTTTTCACGCTTTGAACTGATACTTAACTCTCTTTCGCCGACAGGTTTGTCTAATAAAGCGTCTTTAGCATTGCTTATAATATTAAGTATTGCTTGAGAGAGTTCGTTTTTATAGCCATGCACCATAATATCTTTATCTATTGCCGCTTTTATATCTATAGCGGCTTTACTCAAAGAACCCTCCAAAATAGAGAGCGCCTCGTCTATCGTATCTTTTACGAAAAAATTGTCTTTGCCCTTAACGGGGTTGAAGAAATTTCTAAAATCCTCTATCGTTTTGGACATTCTGGCAATTACCTCTTTGGCATGGCTGTACTGCTTTTGCACCTCTTTTTTATTGCCGTCCAAAAAGTATTTTTTCATCGTGAATATCACTATGCCAAGTTCAGACAGCGGCTGGCGCCATTGATGCGCTATATTGCCTATCGTTTCGCCCATTGCCGCCAAACGCGCCTGCTGAAACATCATTCTGTCTTTTTCGCGGTTTTTTTCAGCCTCTTCGGCAATGCGCTTTTCAAGATTTTGATTGAGCGTTCTAAGCTTTTTCGTCTGGTCTTGAATCCTCTTCTCAAGCATGGAGTTCAAAAGGCTTAACTCCTCCTCTTTATCTTTTAAAGCTTCGGTCAGCATTACATTGCTTGTAACGTCGTATCTAATCGCTATAAACTCTTTTATGTCGCCGTTTTCGTCCAATATAGGGGCGATTGTCGTGTTTACATAAAATGTAGAACCGTTTTTTGACATATTTTTTGCTGTAGTTTTGAATGTATTTTTGCCTAAAATCGTATCCCAAAGAAGTTTAAAGTCTGATTTGGGCACATCGGGATGACGCACAATATTATGATTTTTACCGATAAGCTCTTCTTTGCTGTAACCGCTGATTTTGCAAAATTCGTCATTTACAAAAGTGATAATACCGTCTATATCTGTTTTAGACACAATATTGCTCTGCTCTATCGCTCTTTTATATTGATTTAATTCTCTTCCCATTCCTACCCCTTTATCACAGCCAAATAACCGTAATACGACATATATATGCCGTATAACACGATAATAGCGCCTGATATTTTTATCATTATATCTTTTATCCGTTCTATTTTTGCAAAAAATCCTGTTATAAAACTAACAGCAAAGAGGGCTGGCAGCGTACAAAGTCCGAAAATCGCCATAATCATGCTTCCCCAAAAAACAGAACCGCTCGCCACAGCCGACGAGACAAAGAAATAAACAAGCCCGCATGGGATAAACCCGTTAAAAACGCCCAAAAGATAAAAACTTGAAAAATTTTTAGAAGAGATAAGAAAATTATAGAGCTTTTTAACCCAAGGCTTCAGCAAAATACCGCTCTCAAAAGAGGTCAAAAAACGTATAAAGCCCGCCAGCGATAACCCCATTAATACCATTAAAATACCAACGACAAATAGTAAAAATCCCTGCGATTTTGGCGAAAATGAGAGAACTTTTCCAGCCGCTCCGCAAAGCGCGCCTATTAAAACGTAAGAGCTTATGCGTCCTAAATGGTACGCAAGATAGCAGATACTCTGTTTTGAAAGAGCGGCAGATTTATCTATTTTCGCGCTTCCAAGCGCGATTACAAAACCGCCGCACATGCCTATGCAGTGGGAACTGCCCAAAACTGCCGCGCCTATAACCGCCGCTAAAGAGATGGCGTCCATAAAATTTGGCTATATTTTTTTTGCAAACTCTGCAAAAATATATTTGCTCTCATGAGGTCCCGGGCTCGCTTCGGGATGGTGCTGTATTGAAAATATCGGCTCATTTATATACTCTAATCCCTCAATAGTATTATCAAAAAGATTCATATGCGTAATTTTCGCGATTTTGCAAATCTCTTCAGGAACGCTGTAGTTGTGGTTTTGAGCGGTTATCTCAACTGTTTTGCCGTTTTCATTGCGCACAGGGTGATTGCCGCCATGCTGTCCGAATTTTAATTTATAAGTATCGTATCCATGCGCGATTGAGAGCAGTTGATGTCCCAGACAGATAGCAAATATCGGAATTTTAGCAGTGATGAGTTTTTTTAACTCTTTGGCTTCGTTTTTGAGTATCAGCGGGTCGCCCGGACCATTTGATAAAAATACTCCATGTATATCGCCCTCTTCAAATCTTTTAATAATCGTTTCGGCTTTTGTATCATACGGCACAACTTCAACGCTTATGCCGACTTCGCAAAGTTCGTTTAAGATATTTCGCTTAATGCCAAAATCAAATGCAACCACTTTTTTATTTAACGCATGCGAAGCCTTTTTGTACTCTAACTTTTTATCGTCCCACATACCGCTTTCATGTATATAACTTTTTTTTGTGCTCACTTGCGGCATATAATCAAACTCTTCAATTCTCGGAGAATTTGCAAGCAGGTTTTTTAAGACCTCTTTACTGCTCTCTTTAGTGGAGGCTATCATCATTTGAGGTCCGTTTTTTCTTATCATCTTTGTCAAAAAACGCGTATCAACATCGCAGATGCCAAATCCATTATATTTTTTCAAAAATTCCGAAAATGCCGTTTGACTTCTAAAATTTGACGGGATATCATTAAGATTTCTTATAAAAATACCCGAAGCATGTACGCTTGAGCTTTCCATGTCATCGGCGTTACAGCCTACTATGCCGATTTCGGGCATTGTAAAAACGATAAACTGTCCCGCGTAACTTGGATCCGTGATAATCTCCTGATAACCGGTCATGGAGGTATTAAAGACTATCTCGCCGACTCTCGTACCCTCTGCTCCAAAACTTTTACCTTCTAAAAAAACGCCGTTTTCTATATATATCCAGACAGGCTTCAAACTCATTTTATCATGCCTCTTTTTCTAAGTTCCTCTTCATACAGTCTTTCAAATACAAGGTCGTACTCTTCGGTTCCGGGAATCAATTTGCGTTTGTAATTATCTATTTTCTCCAGCACAATATCCTGCGTCTTTTCATAAGTTTTCAGATACTCTTCAATGGCGTTATAGATAACGTTTTTTACGCGGTTTTCAGAAACTTGATATTTTACGAGCGCATTTTTTTGCAAAGCGTTTAAAATGCGATGGGAAAGATCGGAGTATCTCTCCTCAAATGACAGTATCACTTTATAATCTTTAGCAAGCCGTTTTTTAATAAGCCAAAACATATTTCGGCGGTCTACCTGCATAAATTCCATCTCTTCGCTATTCTCGTCAAGCATTTCCGAAACCCTCTGCTCCAATGCCGCCTCTTTATTTATCTCTTCAACAATAAGGACTTTAGCAACTTCGCTAACAGGTTCCAACCCTTTTTGGAGCGTTACAAATCCGCAATTTAATAAATCTACAGCTATTTTACTTGCAATATAAGGAGCATGCGGTAGCCTTATCTTCATAAATGACCTTTTTTTTATTTTTGTGATTGTAGCCTAATAAAGGTAAAATTATGTTTAGCTAAGAAATCCAACCGATTTTGACGATATTTCCACAGGCAAATCCGAATATTTGATTAATTTTTTGATAATTTGAAAAGTTCTTTAGAGATGCGCTGTTTTTAATGGCACAACATGTATTGGTTTATTGACAAGCCGCTTTTGCACGTAAAATGAAACGATTTAAAGATGCAAATCCTAATACATGATGAGAGATTGTATTAATTCTTTACTTAGCAAAAAAACTAATACAATCATATTTATTAAATGCTAATTCAATACTATAGTATCAAATCTCTCTGCGCCTGTGGAGATTACTCCGACTTTTGTCTGCGTTAACTCTTCAATTCTTTTTATATACTGTTTTGCGTTACCCGGAAGTTCATCATAAGAACGTATGCCCTTTACGCTGTCCCATCCGTTAAGCTCTTCGTATATTGGTTTGATATCGTCAAGATTTTCCGGCAAAGTCGTATAGCGTTTGCCGTCTCTCTCATAAGCAACACAAACTTTCACTTTGTCAAATCCGTCTAAAACGTCCAATTTCATTAACGCTATCTGGTCAAATCCGTTTATCCTGCCTGCAAATTTACAAGCGAGAGCATCAAACCAACCGCATCTTCTTGCGCGTCCTGTCGTTGTGCCGAACTCATGACCGTTTCTTCTTAAAATATCGCCCGTTTCGCCAAAATCCTCCGTCGGAAAAGGTCCGTTGCCGACTCTTGTGCAGTAAGCTTTGACGATACCTGTTACTTTGCCTATATCTTTGGGGCTTAGTCCAAGTCCCGTGCAGGCTCCTGCGGATACTGTGCTGGAACTTGTTACAAACGGATATGTTCCGTGGTCAATATCCAAAAGCGCTCCTTGTGCGCCTTCAAGCAATATTCTTTTGTCCTCCTCAAGATATTTCCAAAGAAGCGACGTTGTGTTTGTGATATAGGGCAGTAACTCTCTGGCATAGCTTTCAAATTCCGCGCTAAGCTCCTCTTTGGAAGCGGGTTTAACGTCAAGCGCTTTTAAAACAACCTCATTTAATCTAAAATACTCCATCAAACCGTCAACGAGTTTTGGGATATTTCTAAGCTCTCCGAGACGAAAACCAGCCCTTTCTATCTTTCCCGTATATGCAGGTCCTATTCCTCTGCCTGTCGTGCCTATCGCATTTTTGCCGCGAAGTTTTTCGCGCGCTAAATCAATCTGCGAGTGAAAATC
>JAIRNE010000028.1 GCA_031258205.1 Campylobacteraceae bacterium | reverse complement strand
ATGGTATTAAAACATACGGACCAGTAACGAAACCATTTATTTTATCAATAAGATTTGTTATCTCCATGCTTTATGCCTTTGATGAAAATGATTAGCGTATTGTATCGCAAAGAAAGCTTTAAGACGTCAAAAAAATAGACTTTTTTAAACAATTTGTAATTTTTTGTAGCGGTTTGGTAATGGTTTTAGTGCAAAATTGCAGAGTTGAAATCTCAAAGGAGCGTATTTATGAAAAATATCAAAACGATAATGATAGCAGGCTGTCTGATACTGGGCACAGCCGCGTTTGCGGATACGATATATCCCATAGACAGAGCGTCTATATTAAAAGGCGGCAAGTTTGATTTTAAGGTTGAGTTTGACAATAAACTTAAAGAGGGCAGTTACAAAATAACGATAAACGGTAAAAATTACCAAGACGTATTCAAAAAAAATGGAGAGTTTATAGCTGACGAGGACGATTTGGGCGCGTCCTCTTTAGTTGTGAAAGACGTATCTATAGACGAGGCTGGGGATTATAGCGTGCAAGTTATCAATCAAGCCAAAACAGGCAAAGTCAAATGGAATGTTTATGCGCCGTCTTCAACTGCTAAAGCTAAAAATGTGATACTGTTTATCGGCGACGGACTCTCTGTGGCGCACCGCACGGGCGCAAGAATTTTATCAAAAGGAATCAGCGAAGGCAAAGCCAACGGATATCTGAATACCGACGATTTCCCTTATATGGCATTTATCGGCACTTCGGGCACGGACTCTATAGCCACAGACAGCGCGAACTCCATGAGCGCATACATGACAGGACATAAATCCGGCGTAAATGCTATGGGCGTTTATGTGAGCCGCGCGAAAGATTCTCTAAATCACCCAAAACAGGAGACTTTAGGAGAGCTTATCCGCCGCACGTCAAATAAGGCTTTGGGAATAGTAAGCGATGCCGAGCTTGAGGACGCTACGCCTGCCGCAGTTGTCTCGCATACAAGAAGAAGAGCCGATAAAGATAAAATAGTAGATATGTTTTACAATGTTAAGCCCGATGTTATGCTTGGCGGGGGTTCGGCGTACTTTTTACCAAAATCGGTACCCGGTTCCAAACGCAAGGACGATATGGATTATGTTGAAAAATTCAAGCAAAAGGGATATACTCTTGCGACAACTGCCGCGGAGTTAAAAGAAGCAAAAAGCAAAAGCGATAAACTTTTGGGTCTGTTTCATCTTGGCAACATGGACGGAGTATTGGACAGGAGATTTTTAAAAAACGACGTTACTAAAAAATTTCCAAACCAGCCGGATTTGACTGAAATGACATCTGCGGCTTTGGAGGTATTGTCTAAAAACAAAAATGGATTTTTCTTGATGGTCGAAGGCGCGCTCATAGATAAAGCTTCTCACCCGCTAGATTGGGACAGGGCGTTATATGATACGATAATGTTTGATAAAAGTGTCGGCATAGCCAAAGAATTCGCTAAAACCCACCCCGATACGCTGATAATAGTAACGGGAGACCACACTCACGGCGTCTCTATCATAGGAACGATTGACGATAGCAAAAGCGGAGAAATGCGCGAAAAAGTCGGAGTTTATGCAGGGGCAGGTTTTCCAAATTATCAAGATAAGGATAAAGACGGATATCCCGATACGCCTGACGTTTCAAAAAGATTGGCTGTTTTTGCAAACAATTTTCCCGATTATTACGAAACTTTCAGACCAAAACTTGACGCCCAGTTTGTGCCTGCCGTTAAAAACGAAAAGGGCGAGTATGTAGCAAACGAAGCGTATAAAAATATTGACGGCGCAGTGCTTAGAATCGGCAATATACCTAAAAATACCGATACGGGCGTACACTCCGTTGACGATATGATTGTGCAGGCTTATGGTCCGGGCGGCGAAGCGATAAGAGGCTACATGGATAATACGCAGCTTTTTAGAGTCATAGTTGATGCGATGTCGCTTGGAAAGGATAGAAAATAAACTCTTTTAGCTTGCGCAAGCTTGTCTTGATTTTGCTGTTATTTGGTATCGCCGCCGCGCAAGAGAGGCTTAGTTTTGACGAGTTATATGAAAGTACGGGAGTTTTGGGACTTAGCTTTTCGCAAAAGGTTAAATCGCTTTCGGGTAAAAGGGTCATTATAGACGGTTTTATGGCGCCGCCTTTGAAAGCGGAGGCTGATTTTTTTGTCCTTACAAAAGCGCCTATGGCTTTGTGTCCTTTTTGTTCGTCAGATACGGATTGGTCGGCGGACATTTTGGTAGTTTATCTCAAAAAACGCCAAATTTTTGTTCAGCACAACGCTATCATTCAAGTAAAAGGCGTACTGGAATACGGTTCATGGACAGATAACAATAGCGGTTTTGTGAGTTTATTGCGCTTGAAAGATGCGGTATTCGAGGAAAAATGATTACTTTAAAAGATGTGAAAGTAAGTTTCAAGGGACTTGAAAAACCAGCGCTTGATATACCGTTTTTACAAATAGGAGATGGTGTCAAACTTGCCGTTACGGGGATATCCGGCAGCGGCAAAACAACGCTTATAAATATTTTATGCGGATTGGAGAATATAAACAGCGGCTCTATAATGTGGGATAATGCCGCGCTGCACTCTTTTAGTCAAATGCAAAAAGATAGATTTAGAGGCGAAAATGTGGGGCTTGTCATGCAGGATTTCTATCTTTACGGCGGACTAAGCGCGCTGCAAAATGTTCTGCTTCCTTCAAAGCTGCGCTATTTTTGTGTGCCCAAAACCATAACAAAAAGAGCCGTATATCTGCTCGAAAGACTAAATATCAGCCGATATTATCAAAATGTAGATATGCTCTCGCGCGGCGAAAAACAGCGCGTGGCGATAGCAAGAGCTTTAGCGAATGCGCCCAAAGCGATAATGGCTGACGAACCGACAGCCAGCCTTGATAAAGAGTCCGGCACAGAAGTCGTTAAATTGCTTGTCTCTTTGGCGGACGAATTTAAAGCAACGCTTATCTGCGCCGCTCATGACAGAGTTTTAATTGATAAAATGGACTGCTGTTTGGGTCTTGAAAAGGATAAAAAAGTGGAGGCGTCTTTTTCATGACAGGAGTTATTTGGAGCGATTTTAAAAGAATGTGGACGGGTAGTTTGATGATTGTACTGCTCATCGCAACCGTAAGCGGATTTGGACTTTTTATCACTTTAGAAGAACGCTCTTTACGAGAAGGAAGCGCGAAAGCGGCGCAAAGATTTGACTTGATTGTGGGCGCGGCAGGCAGTGAAACGCAGCTTGTGCTCTCTTTGGTTTATCTGCAAAAATCCCCTCTGCCTTTATTGGACGGGAAATATTATCAAGAGATATTGGAAAACAGTCTCACGGATTGGGCTGCGCCTACGGCTTTTGGGGATTATTACAAAGGATTTTCAATTATTGGCACTACGGACATTTTGGTAACAGACAATAACCGCTTAAATCTTACAAGCGGAAGAGCGTTTAAAAAGCCGTATGAAGCCGTTGCGGGAGTTGATACAAAATTAGCGGTGGGCGATATATTTACGCCTTTGCATGGCGAAGGACATCATGCTCATGATGAAGTGAAATATGAAGTTGTGGGGATAGCGCCGTTTTATGAGAATGCATGGGACAGGGCGATTTTTGTTCCGATAGAAAGCGTTTGGCATATACACGGTTTAGATGAACACGAAAAGCACGATGAACATGAAGAACATAGCGGTCATGAAGAACACGAAGAAAATGAGGAAGAACATTATCACGATCATATTATGCCGCCCATCTCCGCTGTTGTCGTAAAACCCAAAACAATCTCCGCCGCTTACGAATTAAGAAGTATGTATAAAAAAGATTTGACACAGGCTGTTTTTCCCGCTGAAGTTTTAACTAAACTATACGCAATACTTGGCAATGTGAGCAAAATACTCTCGGATATAGCAATTGCCGGCGGGGTTTTTGGCACGGTTGTTATCGTTGCCGTTTTGATACTCTATCTGAAACTGCGCCAAAAACAGATTGCATCTTTAAGGGCTTTTGGCGCAAATGCCAACCGTATCTTTTTGATGATATGGCTTGGATTTACAACGCTGGCATTCGCGGGTTGTGCCGTTGGCGTCACGGCGGCGTTTTTTGCCGCGAAATTTGCCGCCGATAAGTTATCCGCCGAGCAGGGATTTAAATTAACTATATGGCTTGGATGGGGAGATTTTGGCGCAATAGCGCTGTTTTTAGCCGCATTATCCGCGTTACTCTTGATACCTTGCGCGCTGATTTACCGTTACGCTGCCGCCGAAAACTTAAGAAACTCTTAAATTTATAGCTATTGGCATTTTTTCCGCTTTTTTGATATATTTTCATTTTTATTAATTTATGGGGGTTTTTCATGGAAAAAGAAAAGCAAAAAATGGGACTGTTTACTCTTATCAAAAATATTCTCGGATTTATCCAAAATCATTTTAAGGCGATGATTTTTCTTCTGATATGTTATCTTGTTTTTATTGCTCCAAACAACGTTAAAGTGGATAATGCTAATCTAATCAGGATAGATTTGAGCGGTGTGATACTTGAGTCGGATACGATGTTGGAGAGTATCAATAAAGCTTCGCAAAACCCCAATATCAAAGGGGTTTTATTGGTTGTTGACTCTCCCGGAGGCGCAGTTGCTCCGTCTTTGGAGATATCTATGGCGATAAAACGCTTAAGCGAACGAAAACCGGTTGTGGCTTACGCGGCCGGCACTATGGCAAGCGGCAGTTATTACGCTTCGGCAAACGCGGATTATATCGTAGCCAATCCCGGAGCAATGATAGGCTCTATCGGCGTTATCATGCAGACTGTAAATATTGAAGAGTTGGCAAAAAAGATAGGTATAAGCGAGCAGATTGTAAGGGCGGGGGACTTTAAAGAAGCGGGCACCATTATGAGAAAATGGACAAAAGAGGAGAGAGACAGCCTGCAAGAGTTGGTAGACGATATATACAGCCTCTTTGTTGATGATATCGTGGCAGCGCGCGGACTTGAGAAAGAAAAAGTGAACGAATTTGCCAATGCCAGAGTTTTTATAGCCGCTAAAGCAAAAACTGCAGGACTTATAGACGAGGTGGGAAGTATAGAAGATGCAAAAGAGGCTTTGGCGAGAATAGCCGATATACAAAATCCCGAATGGAAAGAGCCTGATTTGATTGATAAATTGAGTAAAAAATTAGCTTCGCAGGCAAAAAGCGAAATAAGCTCGCTGCTGTTTGGAGTGAGAGCATATTAGTTTTTATCTCATAAAAAGCGCGATATTGTCGGTAATTTTATAACGGAGTTTTGAATATTCTGGCGCGAAATTGGGGTATGGTAATGCAATATGTTATAGCGGAGTACAAACGCTTTAAGCGTTAAAGGCGAGTTGATAAATGTATGGTAATGCAATATGTTATAGCGGAGTCTGCTCGCTTTGTCATTGCGAGCGACCAGCGGGAGCGAAGCAATCCGGAGGAATTATTAAAAAGGTTAATCGTTATTCTGCTTAAAACAAAAAACTGCAATTTAAAATTAAAGCTTAAAATATTTAACGCTTCGCGTTCTGGATTGCTTCGTCAGCTACGCTTCCTCGCAATGACGGAGGAGGGATACAATGACGGATAATATGTCATTGCGAGCGACCAACGGGAGCGTGGCAATCCAGAGATTTAGTTATTCCATTTTCTTTAAAATAAAATCTATACATGTTAATGGATTGCGAAAACTAACGAAAAATAGTTACAAATTGTATTTTAATAAAAATCTATACATGTTAATGGATTGCTTTGTCGCTAACGCTCCTCGCAATGACGGGGGAATATGTCATTCCTGCGCGAGCAATATGACGAAGTCATCATTGCGAGGCATGCGGGAATCCGCGCTTTTTTCACTGCAAGATGAAAATATTAATAAAGCTATGAAGCAATAAAAAAACAGATACAAAAGCAAAGATGATAACTTATTTTATCCTCTCAAGCCAACTCTCTATCTCGTTTAATTGTTCTATGGTTGCGCTTTTTGCCGTGCCGCCTTTGGAAATTCTGGCATTCATGGAGGCTTCAAGAGTTAAAAACTTAGTAACATCGCCGCCTATTCTGCCGTCTATTTTTTGAAGCTCTTGTGCGCTGATCTGGGAGATATCAACGCCAAGCTCTTCGGCTTTTGCGACCGCCTTGCCCGTTATAAAATGAGCCTCTCTAAACGGGATATTTTTATGCGTTACAAGATAATCCGCCAAATCAGTCGCGCTCAAATGCCCTTTTGCACACGCTTTGGACATATTTTCTTTATTTACGCT
>JAIRNE010000038.1 GCA_031258205.1 Campylobacteraceae bacterium | reverse complement strand
ACTCTTCGCCCTCTTTTAAAGACGATTCAGCGGCAATGCCAAGTGAAGCCATTGCTTGATACATAGCGACAATGCCTGCACTCTTACCGATGATATTCAGCGCTTGTCGTCTTGTTAGCTCAGAACTGCTATCCATTTGCTCCTCCTATGAAATTAATTTACAAACTGATTGCCGTCATCGGCAAATTTGTTATGAAAAGAATTATATTACGGATTTTTTTTATTTG
The DNA here is from genome assembly GCA_031258205.1 of Campylobacteraceae bacterium. Taxonomy (GTDB): domain Bacteria; phylum Campylobacterota; class Campylobacteria; order Campylobacterales; family Campylobacteraceae; genus JAIRKW01. Next base: position 10,383 of record JAIRNE010000038.1, on the reverse strand, counting down.
TTGCTTATTTTTTAAGCAATATAAGGATTATTTATTATACTCTATTATGGCTATAATACAACCTATAAAATTTTACCTTAAAGGATGTCATATGAAATGTACAAAGTTAAGTCTGTGTGCGCTTATAGCAGTAGGCGCACTATCAAGCGTAAATGCCGCAGCTCTTGAAGAGTCTTTAAAAGAGATTAATCCGAGTATTTTTGAGCGGGTTAAAATAGACGGTTTTGCAAGAGCAAAAGTAAATGTCAAAGACAAAGACAGTTCTGATAATACTATAGAGGACATTAGATTATCGGCACAATTGAATGTTTTGTATTTATATTCCGACAAACTCGCTTTTGGCACAACTTTAGCGGCTGATAGAAACGATAACCCAGCCGGTAGCAAAAGCGAACCGATAGCCGGCTACAATAGCGACTACAATAAAGGTTTATATGTAGATAGATTTTATTTTAGATATACAGCCAATGGCTTTGCAGTTACCGGTGGTAAGCAGGATATAACTTCTCCATGGACAGAGACAGGCTTTAACTCCTCAAGAGGCAACGGTATAACGGCGCTGTACAACGGCGTAAAAGACTGGACATTCGCGGCGGCGGCATTTTCTCAAACAAACGGACTTGACGATACCAATTTAGGCGCTGATATCGGCAGTAATCGCAACTTATACGCCGCAGGAGCAATAGGCGCGCTTAAAGATATTGGTTTGGGATTGCAATTTTGGGCAGGCGCGTATGAAAATGTCATTGATACCGCTCTGTTTGCAGACATACAGTACTCTATAAAAGGTTTCAAAGTAAGAGGTCAATTAAATTACGCAAAACTTGACGAAGACTTCTTTAACGCTAAAGGTTATGCCGATGATGACGGTATTTTTTATGGTGTGGAAGCAGGATATAAAAACGACCTCTTTTCTGTAAGTACAAGTTATACAAAAAATGACAAAAAACAACCGGTTTACGGCTTAGACGGCGACAACATCGGCTTTATCAAAATAGGAAGCGATTTATACTACTATATGATAAATACTGGAGACGCTCAGACATATTATGTCAACGGCGGTTTGTATTTTGATAAATTGAGTTTCAGAGCAGGATACGGCATACTTGAGAGCGGTCAGGAAGGCTATGACGGAAAAATAAGCGAAGCGCATGCAGGCATATATTACCAATACCTTAAAGATTTCAGCGTTGATTTGACTTTGGCAGCGCTTGACGGAGGCAAAACGGCGATATCCGACTCAATATCAGGAACGCTGCAAATTTTATGTAGATTCTAAACGGCGGTAAGATGGCGGATTATTTGACAAAAAGCTTTATTTACAGTTTTTTTGATATAATTCCCATCTTTAAAATCCAAAAAAGGAGATTTACACAATGGCTCTTTATGACAGAGATTATGCAAATGAAAGTTTGCAAACAAGTGAAGTTGGCGCAAGATCCGCTCTTTCATCATTTATTAAAAAGACTTATCAGCTTTTTGCGGCGTCGTTGCTGGCAGGAAGTGTCGGAGCATATGTAGGCTTGGGCGTATCATACATGTTTACGCTTCCGTTTTATATAGGCTGCGCTGTCGTTTACTTCATACTGCTTTTCGGACTTCATGCGGCTAAAAAAGTTAATGGTTTAAACTATGTACTTTTGTTTGCTTTTACATTTTTGGGCGGCTTTTTGCTAACGCCGCTTTTGAGTCAATTTTTGCAAACGCCCGCAGGCGCTACTATTGTAATAAATGCTTTTATATTAACAACGGTTGCTTTTGGCGGTTTAAGCGTTTTTGCCATGAATACAAAAAGAAATTTCAGCTCTTTGGGTAAGTTTTTACTCATATCGCTGATAATTTTAGTAGTAGCTATAATTATAAACATATTTGTGCCAAGTCCGCTTTTATATACGATTATTTCAGCCGCAGGCGCTATACTGTTTAGTATTTACATTCTTTATGATACGCAAAATATCATCAAAGGCGCTTATGAAACTCCGATACAAGGAGCTATAGCTCTTTATCTTGATTTTCTAAATCTTTTTATATTTATTCTAAGACTTCTTGGAATCTTCAGCAGCGACGACTGAAATTAAGGGAGCTTTTTGCTCCCTTTTTACGAATAAAACGTCGGATTTGGTATATCGCTGTTTAGTATAAAATCCCCAACCGCTAAAATCTTATAATCAATCGGGTCATGCAGAGTCTGCGTTCTTAAGTTTCTCCAAAACCTGTCAAAACCCAAAGCCTTAGTTGTCGCACGAGAACCAAGCGTTTCAAAAATACGGCTTGTTACGTCAAGTCCAACTTGCGTCGCCGCGATTCTGGCGACTGCCGCTTCTATGGCAAATTCGCCTCTCTCTCTTGCAGTTAGTTTTTCGCCTTTTTGCCACAAGATATCAAGCAGGGTATTTGTCTTTTGCGTTAAAAGTTTAACTCCTTCAAGTTTTACATAAAGTTCGCCTAAATGACGCAATAAATAAGGGTCTTTTTGAGCGATTGGGGCAAGCGAACTAAGCCATGGCTTACTCTCTTTTTCGCGGAGATATTTTACCGCTTCTTCATACGCGCCTTGCGCTATACCTAAAAATATATTTGCAAAAACGCTCTGCCCGATAAGGGCGCGCGCAGTTGAAAACGGCGTTGAGAGCGGTCCGGGATCCGATAAAACCTCATTGCTGAAAACTTTTACATTTTTAAAGACAATCGTACCGCTGTCGGTCTGCCTTTGACCGATATTATCCCAATCGCTGTTTATCGTAATACCTTCGCGCTCTGTCGGAATCGCCGCAACAAGCGTTTTACCCTCAAACGTATCTTCGCTTCCCGTTATCGTAAGATAGTCCGAATCTGCCGCGCCTGTGGCAAAATTTTTCGTACCGTTCCACAGATAGCTTCCATCGGCTTGTTTTTGCGCTATCACGTCTTTTCTTATCTGATTTAAAGCGTTGCCCCAAAACCAACCATTCTCAACAGTTCCTTTAAACAGAGCGCTGTACTGTTCTTTTGTACCGTAAAGACGTACTGTTGCCAATTGATAATTGTGAAATGCATACAGATGCGCAAGCGAACTGTCTATGCGCGCGATATTGTATATAATATCCAAAAGCTGCACCCACGATATACCCGAACCGCCAAACTCTTTTGGTATAAACAGCGTCAAAAGCCCGCTTTGCCTGATTAAATCGCGCTCTAATTTCGGCGTGCCTCCCGCAATGTCGCGTTCTACCGCGCTTTTAGCAAACTCTTCGTTTAACGTTTTTGTAACCTTAAGCGCTTCTTCATAAGTTAAAACTTTTCCCATTTGTATCCTTTTTAAATTGAGTAATTATCTGCCGTTTGCGTAACTGCGGCGTTGTCATGCATATCTTCAAAAACTTTGCGTCTTATCGCGCCAAATTCCGCTCCCGCCCTTTCTCTTGGCTCAGAGAGTTTGACATTAATCTGTGAAACTATGCGCCCGGGATTGGTATTCATAACAATAATTTTATCGCTCAAAAATATAGCCTCTTCCACATCGTGCGTTACCATTATCATGCTGACTTTTTCATGTCTCCAGATACTTTGAAGCTCTTCTTGCAAACGCATTTTTGTAATTGCATCCAATGCGCCAAACGGTTCATCAAGCAGTAAAATAGACGGCTGATGAGCAAGCGCGCGGGCAATAGCCGCTCGTTGAGCCATGCCGCCTGAGAGCTCATGAGGATAGGCATTCTCAAAACCGCTTAAACCTACAAGTGCGATATTGCGCGCAATCGTCTCCCTTTTTTGCTCTTTCGTACCGCCCGTTTGCAATAGAGCCAAGCCGATATTGTCATTCAAACTCAGCCATGGCAAAAGACGATGCTCTTGAAATACTATACCGCGAGACAAACTGGTACCCTTTATGCGTTCATTTTTCAGTAAAATATCGCCTTCATAATCTCCGTCCAATCCTAAAATAAGACGCAAAATCGTCGTCTTCCCGCAGCCAGAAGGTCCGACTATAGAGACAAATTCGCCCGCTTTTACATTGAACGAGGCATTTTGCACGGCAGTAAACGAGCTGCCGTCTATTGTGGTGTAACGTTTGGAGATATCGCGGATTTCAAGCATTAAAACCAACTTTCCAGCGCAATAACCTCTGCTGTACGGTATACATCGCTTTATCTATAACAAATCCTATGACGCCTATTAGTACCATACATACTAAAAGCTGGTCGGTCATCAAAAGCTGCTGTGAGCGAAATATTAAAAAGCCAAGTCCTTCCAAACCGCTCAATCCTTCGGCTACCACGACAATAGCCCATGCAAGTCCTGCCGCATAGCGCAAAGATACCGCTATAGACGGCAAAACGGATGGAAATATGACTTTTCTGACAAGCTGCCATTTTGAAAGTTTCAAAACGCTTGCTAACTCAATGTAACTTTTGTCTATATTTCTAATGCCTTGCAAAGTATTTAAAAATATCGGAAAGAAAACAGCCTTTGCTATGATAAGTATTTTAGCCGGCGCGCCAAGCCCAAGCCATACGACAATGAGCGGCAGCCACGCAACTGTGGGAATGTGACGCAGCATATTTATAGTAGAGACAAAAAATAGATCTACTACGCGCCACAAACCGGCGGCAACGCTTAGTAAAATAGCCACAGCCGCGCCATAAATAAATCCCTGCCCCACTATAGAAACGCTCGCCCAAATATCGCTCAAAAGATTCTGCTCTCGCAGCATGTAGAAAAATGATTTGACCACATTCACAGGTTTTGGCAAAAAAATCGGGTCTATCCAATTGTAACTGCTCGCACTTTGCCAAAGAGCAAATATAATAATCGGTAAAAAAACGGTTATATATAACCGCCTTGAAAAAAACAGCCGTATTTGTTTGCCTGCCGTCAAAAAACGGCAGCTATGCAAAACAGGCAGAATCTCAAACTTACTCATGATTAAACTGTGCCTTATCGGACGGTTTTATAGATAGAGTGAGAACCGCCGGCGAAAAATTTACCGTCTATAAACTCGTCAACCTCTTTATCGGTAAGGCTTTTTTGCGTCAAAATATCATCGCCGTTAGCTATATAGTAACGCAGAAACTCTTTGATAGATTTACGCGCTTCCTGCGCGCTCGCTTCACCGCCCATGAATTCCCACTGTCCTAAATGCGTTATCTGAAACAGCGCTACTTCTGTGGGAACTCTAAGTTCTTTGGAGATAATCGCGGCGGCTTCGTTAGGATGGTCTGTAGCCCACTCTCTGGTCTTTTCGCGGGCTTCTAAAAAGGCTTTTATGACCTGCGGATATTTGTCGGCTATAATTTTATTTGCCACATACGTAACCCTTCCGGCATAATTTACATATACGCCGTCGTCAGCCGGTCTGTCTATTACTTTAAGTTTGCCCGAAAGCCACGAACCCGTAAATGCGGGAGCTGCAAGGTGCGCGGCAGTAGCGTCTGTCTTGCCTGCTATAACGGCTTGAATGGCGATATTGGAGTTGTCAATATTCTCATGTCGTACTTTTCCTTTTTTCAAACGCGAATCAAAAGGGATACCGGCTTTATTTAAACTTTCAAAAGGCGAAGACCAGTAGCAAGATATTCGGCTTGAACCGAAATTTTTACCCTCAAGGTCTTTGATATTATTTATCTTATCATTATCCGCCGCGGCTAATATCGGCGTGCGATAGCGGTTTGAAGGTTCGCTTATCCAGATAATAACCGTATTTAAGCCGTTTATGCGATGAACGGTAGAGGGATAAACCATTCTTTGCGCGATAGCTAATTTATCGCCTTTGCCGCTTCCCACAGCCGCGCTTTCAGCGCCTAAAAGTTCTGCCGCGCCCTGCGCGATAAGCGTAATCTTTTTTGTGCCGACTTTGTCAAATTCATCTTTAAAAAAGCCTTTCTCTAAAGCTATGACAGTCCATGGGGATTTTTGAAGATTAATCTCAGGCAGTATATCGTCCGCCGCATTTGCCAAATTTCCAAAAACGCCCGCGACAAATATGCCTGCCATTAATTTTCTTACTAATGAGCTTTGCAACATAAATTCTCCTTTTTGTAAAATAAACAGCCGCAGTTTTGTAATCTGCGAATATTTTTGGAAAAATAACATAAGAAGACTTAATACTATATTAAATATATATATTTAATCAAGATTAGATTTATCTATGATTAAAACAGTTAAGAAGGCTTGTAAAGTCGTTTTTGGAATGCGGGTAAAATTATCGGCGCAAATATTTTACCGTTTAAATATGCCCACGCGGTTTAACATGTAAACGGCTAAAATCGCCATTATTATCCCTACAAGCGTGAAAAAGCTAAGTTTTTCGCCAAGCGCAAATACGCCAAAACCTATAGCCGAAACAGGCGTTACAAACATAAAAGAGCTGACGCCCTCGGCGCCTATTTTCTTTGTGCCTAAGAAAAATATCGTAGAAGCTGCCGCAGTACTAATTACCGATACAAAAAGCGTATTGAGCCAAAACCGCAAATCCACGGAAGCGTTTATTATGACGTCAAAGTCGGCAAGAACGGCGGAAAAGAGGGATGTAAAAGCATACATGTAAAAAGAGAATACCACCATATTAACTTTCGCTTTTGAGGCTGCTATTGTGAGTATAGACCACAACAATGCGCCTAAAATAAAGTAGAGATTATAAGGTTCTATGATTTTATAAAGGTCAAACTGCCAAAGACCAAGCATCAGCATAGTCCCAACAAAACCGATACCAAGCGCATACATGTCAAGCTTGTAAATTTTGCGCTTGTAAACACAGACTAATATAATAAAGGTGATTATCGGCGAAAAAGTGTTGATAAATGCGCCGGCTAATGAAGCTGTGCCGAGTTTTGTGCCCAAAAATACCACATATCCGTACACAACGGTAATACTCGCAACAAAAACGGCGATAAAAAGACTCTTTTTATCAATGCTAAAACTCTGTTTTAAAATGATAACCGTAAAAAACAGCGCGGCGGCGGTAATAAAATAACGTATAAACACAAGTTCTGCTGTCGGCATATATTCATTCATAATCTTTATGCCCGACCATGATATGCCCCAAGCAATCATGGAACAAAACATTAACGCCATAAATACGCTCTTTTTCATTCAGCGCCCTTTTTGCAACGTAATAAATGGGCTATTATATCGCTTTCTTGTCATATGTTATATTTTTGGTATAATCATTGCAAAAAAGCAAGAGTTAACATGACAGATAAAGATATAGCAGAGCTTCCTTCAACGCTTTTAAGGCTTTGGGACGCCAATTTAAACCGCTTAAGAGAGGGTATTCGCGTAGTTGAGGATATAAGGCGTTACTGCTTTGACGATGAATTAAACGCTAAAAAGTTAAAAGCTCTGCGGCACAAAGCAAGGCTTGAGCCGTATCTTACGCTGTTAAAAACGCGCGATATTGAGGGTGATGTCTTAAAAGCTACAATCAAAAGCGAAGCATTGAGAGAAAGCATTGAAAGCGTCCAAACAGCCAATATAAAGCGCGCGCAAGAGAGCGCAAGAGTACTTGAAGAGAGCTTGAAACTCATCTCTTCCCAAAAAGCTGAAACTTTTAAACAATTGCGCTACGCTCTGTACGAAATAGAGAAGAGTTTAGCAGTAGAGTAAAATTATTTATTTGACACGGTAAGCTGCGGATACGGTATCGTAATTTTCTCTTCGTCAAAGCGCAGTTTCACCGCTTCATTTATGGCAAAATAGATATCCCAGTAGTCTTCATTTTTCACCCATACCCTAAAAGCAAAATCAACGCTGCTGCTGTTTAGTGCAAAAACTGCTATAACAGGCGAAGGCTCTTTTAAAACTTTAGGATTGCACGAGGCTATCTCTTCCAAAATTTTCTTTGCTTTTCTCAAGTCGTCTTCGTAACTTATGCCAAACACCAAATCAACCCTGCGTATAGACTGCGCCGAATAATTGATAATATTTCCCGCTACAACTTTGGAATTTGGTATGATAATGCGTTTATTGTCCGGCGTATTTAAAATAGTGCTGAAAATATTTATCTGCTCCACCGTTCCAAGTACGCCCATGTCTATTAGGTCGCCCACTTTGAAAGGTTTGAAAAATACTATCAAAAGTCCTGCGCCTATACTTGAGAACGAATCCTTTAAAGCCATGCCTATCGCAAGACCCATTGCGCCCAAAAGCGCTATAAACGAAGTCGTTTCCACTCCGAGATTTGCAAGGGCTGCAAGCGTTACTAAAAGCAGCAAAGTAATATAAATTGCGCTTGATAAAAACGATGTCGTAGTAGCATCCAATGAAGTTTTTTTAATAACTTTTACGAAAAGTTTTGAAAGATAGTGCGCAGCTTTTTTACCTATAAAAAATATAAGCGCCGCGCCGATAAAGCGAAGTCCGTAACTGTGCAAAATCGTAATGATGTTCTCAACGGCAAAATTTTCCATTTTATCTCCTCTAAAAATTCGGATTATAACAAATTTTATTCATCTTTTACCCACTCTATGACGTTATGTTCTATACCGATGATAGATGGGCGAATAGGCGAAATATTCTTTTTGACGGCGGTAAGCGTTTTTGGAATATACAAAAAAAGGTATGGATTATCGTCTTTAATGAGTTTAAAAATACGCCGATAGATAGCGTTAAATTCATCTTCGTCAACAGTCCTCTCGGCTTTTTTTATAAGCTTGTCCACCTCTTCGTTTTTATAGCCCGCAAGATTAAAACCGCCGATTTTAGCAGACTCGCTATGCCAAATAGGGTAAGCGTCAGACTTAAGTCCCATCTGCCATCCCATTATGATAGCTTCAAATCTGCGAGGCTCTACGACTGTGTTTAAAAACGCCTGCCACTCCATCACGCGCACACTCACATGCACGCCAGCATCTTTTAGCTGACGCTGTAAAATTTGGGCTGTATAAATTCGCTGACCCGAATTTGTTATCAATTCAAATTTAAGCGGATTTTTTTCATCGTATCCGGCTTGCAAAAGAAGTTCTTTTGCCGTTTTTATATCGCGTTTCGGAGCTTTTACGTCAGGATTGAAAGCATCCGTACGCGGCATAAACGGACCCGTGCAGACAATCCCGTCGCCAAACAAAAGCAAGTCTATCAACTCCTGCCTGTCTATCGCAAGAGAGAGAGCTTCGCGCACCCGCGCATCTTGAAATTTGGGCAAATCCAAATTAAAACTCACAAAAGAGTATGAGTGCGACATCGTCTCATATACGTTAAAGCGTTCATAAAACTTATCGTCAAGCTGCCTTTTAACCTGCAATGAAGTTACTCTGCCTATATCCAGCTCGCCCGATTTTAACATCAAAAATTGGGTCGCGCTGTCAGGCGCAAAGTGATAAACCAGCCTCTCAAGCTTCGGAGAACCTAAAAAATAATTTTTATTCGCTTCAAGTATAAAGTTCTTTGAAATAGAGAAATCTTTCAAGATAAACGCGCCTGTGCCAATAGGTTTTTGATTAAAAGCGGAAGTCATTATAGAGTTTTCATCTTTCAAAATATGATACGGCAGTATGCCCATCGTCCAAGTTTCGAGCGCGGCAAAATACGGATATTCGTAGGTAACTTTGACGCTCAAATTGTCTATCGCTTCTACTTTATCTATATGCCTGAAACTCTCTGCATAAGGCGTAAATACTTTTGGCGAAATTATCGTCTCATATGTAAAAACCACATCGCGCGCACTAAAACTCTCCCCGTCGCTCCAAAAAACATCGTCTCTAAGCGTAAACAGAAGCGTTTTATCGTCTAAAAAAGCGTAAGATTTTGCAAGTTCAAGCTTTATAGAAGCGTTCTCATCGTATGTAATAAGCGAATTGAAAATATACTGCGAGATTTCGCCGCTTACCGTATCGGTCGCGAGTATAGGGTTGATACGGCTTGGATTGGCGCTCATGCCGATATGAAGCGAAGCGCAAAAAGAGAATTGTACTAAGATAAACAAGGTGATTAAAATTTTCATAAAAGACATTATAGCAGAAGTTGCAACGTACTTTAAAGGATGTGAGGAAACGTTGCAACTCCCTATAATGCTACAAAAAGGAGGTTTGTCATTTAGACGCGGAAATTATATCATAGTCAAGTTAAATTGTCAATTAATTCGTAAAAATAGTAAAAACTCATTTAAAAGCGGCAGGACGAGGCTATAATGCAGAAAATTTTAAGCGTTATACAATATACTCAAAAACATCTCTTGCGATAAAGCAAACTAAATGCTTTTCCAATGTCAATCGTTCACTTCTGTATGTTTTAATCTTACATGCAGCGCCGACCGTCATCTCTTTTCTATCGTTATGGCGACTCCTCCGTCATTGCGAGCGAAGCGCGGCAATCCATCTTTTTTGCTTTGCATGCAAGAGTGATTTTAAATAGTTACATGTACATGCAATGGTTCTATTATCGCCGAAAATGCCTTTTATTCCGTAT
>JAIRNE010000007.1 GCA_031258205.1 Campylobacteraceae bacterium | reverse complement strand
AGTTTTAACTCATAGTTTGCCAAAGCCGCCGCTTTTTTGACAAGAGCTAATGATTTTATAAAAGTCGGAAAACTTGAGAGTTTTACTCCTGTTATATAAAAATTCTCCTGCGCCCTTGCCGTTTGCACGCCATAATAACAATCATTGGAGATCTCTTTATCTCCTATCAAATCGTGTTCTATACGAAAAGACATTATCAACTCCTTGAAAATTTTACAGAATTGTAAATATACAAAACGATTTTAAAACGATTTTCTAAAGATAAAGTTTGACACTGTTTTTGACAAATCTCAATGAGGTTTAAAAAAGTTATGGTATAATATATGCTTTTTACAACTTCCCAATCACACTACAAGGAGCGGCGTTTATGTCGGCTACAAAAGACGTATTTATCACTTTAGAAGAATTTTTGAAGAAAAACGAAAACGGAAACGTTACTTATGACGAATTAATAGAGTTTTTCCCAAAACAGCCAACACCTGTTGTTATCAAAAAAATAGACGCGCTTTTAAAAAAACATAACATAACGCTTTTAACTTCGTCCGAGATAGCTAAAATACGCAATCTGGAAGAAGCTAAAAAGAGAGAGCAAGAGAGACAAAAGATTCAAGACGAAATTTTGGAAGACGAGTTTGATTTGGTAAACGAGAAAGATCTTTTAGAATGGTCAAGAAGCGACAGTCCCGTTAGAATGTATTTGAGAGAGATGGGGCAGATATCGCTTCTTACAAAAGATGAAGAGATACATATAAGTAAAAAAATAGAACTTGGCGAAGATATTATCATAGACGCTTTTTGTTCGGTACCGTATCTTATAGATTTTATCTTGGAGTATAAAGATGCGCTTGTAAATAGAGAGCGCAGAGTAAAAGAGTTGTTTAAAAGTTTCGACGATGAGCTTGAAGAAGAGGATAATGACGAAGAGAGCGATTTGGATGAAGACGACGAAGCGGATTTGGATGAAAACGTAGAAACCAAAAGAATGCCGACAAAAAAAGAGCTCAAACGCTCCGAAAATGTTATAGAGAGTTTCAAAGCTTTGGAAAAAGCCAAAAAAGAGTGGATGAAGTTTACGGCAAAAATGAATGAGAATAAAGACAAAGACGAGTCTTTGGAGCACAACCTGTCCGTAGCCTATAAAAAAAGAGTATTAAAAGAGAAGCTCATGGATTTAGGACCTACCAGCAAACTTATAAACGAGCTTGTGCGCGCCATAGAGGGAGCATTGAAGGGCGATTCTGAGTTTGAGAAAGAGTTAAAAAAATTAGAGTATAGACTGTCCCTTTTTAATGATGCGCTGAAAGATAATCACAAAAAGATTTTATCCAAGATAACAGAGCTTAGCAAAGATGAAATTGCCGCAATGGTGCCGGAAGCTACGACTATTTCAACATATGTAGAGATAAAAAAACTTTTCCAGACCAAAGAGGCTTCCAAAAAGTCATTCAGCCTTGAACCTGAAGCGTTAAAAGAGGTTTTGGAGCAGATAAAACGCGGCAAAAGGATAACCGATAAAGCAAAAGAGAGAATGTCCAAATCAAACCTCCGACTTGTTGTCTCTATAGCAAAAAGATATACCAATAGAGGCTTGCCGTTTTTAGATTTGATACAAGAGGGAAATATCGGACTTATGAAAGCTGTTGATAAATTTGAATACAAAAAAGGTTTTAAATTTTCAACGTACGCCACATGGTGGATAAGGCAGGCAATCAGCCGCGCCATAGCAGACCAGGCAAGAACCATAAGAATACCTATCCACATGATAGAGACGATAAATAGAATCAATAAAGTCGTGCGTAAACATTTGCAGGAAAACGGCAAAGAGCCAGATATTGATACGATAGCTAAAGAAGTTGCATTAACTCCTGATAAAGTGCGAAACGTCATAAAAATCACAAAAGAGCCTATCTCTTTAGAAGCTCCTATCGGCAATGAAGACGACGGGAAATTCGGAGATTTTGTAGAAGACAGAAATACGCTCTCGCCTATGGAGCATATAATGAAAAATGACTTAAAAGTTCAAATAGACGAGGTTTTAGAACAGCTAAATGAGCGCGAAAAAGCCGTTATTAGAATGCGTTTTGGACTTTTGGAAGACGAGAGCGACAGAACGCTTGAAGAGATAGGTAAAGAGCTTAACGTTACAAGAGAGCGCGTAAGACAGATAGAGAGTTCTGCCATTAAGAAGCTAAAACATCCCAAAGTCGGCAGAAAATTAAAAAATTATATAGAGAGTTAAATTTAGCTGTTGTTCATAAAAATATTTGAAATATATTATTTGGGCGGAATAATAGAGCATATGAAAAAAAGCAAAATTGAAAATTTGCATTTGAGCGCCGAACAAAGACGCCAAATACGCATCATAGAAGAGAAACATGTAAAAGATACGGCGGAGTATTATATAGCTTTAGCGAGAGTGGTTTACGGCGATTATTGTTTGGGCGATATGACGCTTGACGAGGTATCTATTATACTAAATACCACAAGAGAGCGCGTAAGACAGATAGAAAGTACGGCTATCAAAAAGTTAAAGAGTCCGAAAATCGGAAGAATTCTTATAGAATACCATAAAGGTTGAACGCTTGACGCAATTTTATGAACAATGGATAGATAACGATTATAACCCGTTTGTGCTTTTTGATTCAAACGGCAAAATAGTCATGATAAATCAAGAAGCGCAGTATCTGCTCTCCCAAGTTTCCGCAAAAGAGCTTTTTGATATGACGAGCGCGTATGCCAGTATGACGTTCGGATTTAAAACTACGCTTTTTGATTTTAGATTTGGCGAAAGTTTATATTACGGTATAACGGTCGGGTATTTAGACGACAGCAATATAGGCGTTAAATTCTATAAAAAACCCGTCAAAAGATTTGTCTCTCTTGATGAAAATGGAGAATTTATCAATATATATTCTCTTTTGGATTTGTGTATCAGCGCGGCGTCTATAAGCCGTAAAATAGCCTTTAAAAAAGATTTTGACCCGACATTTCCAGAGTTGAAGCTGCAGATGGATAAATTTACGCAGCTTATAAGCAAGATATTTGACAGTTATCAAAACGCGGCGTCTATCACAATAAAACTTTCCGTAAAAACGGGCGAATATATAAAATTTAATAATAAAAAATACCCTATATTTTTACTCAGTATTGAAGGCGGCGAGAGAGACGTGAAAAAAGAGCGCGTAATAGAGCAGTTGGCGCAGGAGATAAATTGCGTAGTTTATTTTAAATCAAAAGAGACGGTCATGAGTTCGCCGATGATTTGCGCCTGATTAACAAAACAACAACATGAACTCTCTTTTTCTGCGGCGCACATAGATTATCTCGCTTTAAAGATAAAATATTTTCTTATTCGTTTCTGCAAATCAAACTTTTTGGCAAAGAGAAACGCTCTATAAGCTCTTCCTCTTTTGCTCTCATTTCTCCATTATCGCACTCATGGTCAAAGCCTAAAAGATGAAGAATTCCATGGATAAAAAGAAGTGCGCACTCATCGTCTAAAGCGTGATTTAACTCTTGCGCAGTGCTGTTTGCAAGTTCCAAATTTATCACGATACTTCCAAGCGGCGTATGCGGTAAATCTTCCAAAGGAAAACTCAAAACGTCGGTTGTTTTATCAATGCCGCGCGAGGATAGATTTAACTCCCTCATGTCTTGTGAATTTACAAACACGCACTCCACGTCTTTTTTGCTTAAAAACGAAGCTATTTTTTCAAGCAAGAGCGTATCTACCGTGTATTTTGTCTCATTTTCAATCATCAACATAAAAAACCCTTTCTGCAATTATAGCAATTTTATTTTGTTATAATCACGAAAAAATAAAGGATTGTATTTGAAAAAGGCAGTATGTATCATTAGCGGCGGCATGGACAGCGCGCTGGCGGCATTTATGGCTAAAAAAGACGGCAATGAGATAATAGCTTTGCATTTTAATTACGGACAAAGAACGCAAAAAAAAGAGTTGGAGTGCTTTGGTAAAATCGCCGACACAGTAAAAGCAAAAAAGGTGGTTTTAGACACATTTTTTATAAAAGAGATAGGCGCATCTTCGCTTACCGATACCTCTTTGCATGTAAGGACAAGCGGTTTGGAAGAGGGCGTGCCAAATACTTATGTGCCTTACAGAAACGGGATATTTAT
>JAIRNE010000091.1 GCA_031258205.1 Campylobacteraceae bacterium | reverse complement strand
GTACTTGTCTGCGTGGGCATAGGAGAAAGCATACAAAAAGCGCGCGATAATGCGTATGATTTGACAAAAAAAATCTCATATGAAGGCGCTAAATTTAGAAACGATATCGCATATCAGGCGCTTAAATGACAGAAGAAGAGTTGGTTAGAAAATTTGAGAGTGAGAAGATTACTCTGTCGCCTCTGCATAAACGCGTTGCGGCACATGTTATAGACGATATCATCATAACGTTTTTTGTATTTTTCGCTTTTAATGACACATTTCAAGCTATCAATATGAGTAACTTTGACGAAGTGTCGGCGCTGACGTATTATCTCTCGCCTTATATTATTTTGATGAAAGTCGCCTATCAAACCTTTTTTGTTTGGATGTACGGCGCAACGGTTGGGAAAATAGCCGTAAAGATACGCATTGTTTCTATTACGGACGGACAAAATCCAAACGCTCTCTTTTCGCTTATAAGAGCAAATATGCGCTTAGTCAGCGAAGCAGTTTTTTTTATCGGTTTTTTGTGGGCTCTCGGCAATTTTAAAAAGCAGACATGGGAAGATATAGCGGCAAAAACACTGGTGGTAAATGCGTAAAATTTACCTGTTTTTATTTGCGCTGCCGTTTTTTTTGACGGCTGAAATTCAAAATGTAGAATTTGTAACCCAAAAAATAAGAAGCGAAAACGGCACTGTTTTTGCGCAAGGCGGCGTAGTCGTTTACTCTGAACAATATCTGATAACGGCTGAACGCGCAAAATACAATACGCAAAACAACAGTTTGGAACTTTTTGACAATGTAAGTTTTTTTAGAGGCTCAAACGAAGCGGCAAGAAGCGATTATCTGTTTGTAGATTTGGAAAAAGACAAAACCAGCGGTAATTTTTCAAATTTCTTTCTTTTTAACAAAGAGAGTAAACTTTGGGTCACATGCTCCAATGTGTCGTCAACAAGCGAAATGTATCTTGCAAACAAAGCCGTCGTTTCAAGCTGTAATGTAGAGGATCCTGATTGGAAGATTACTTTTACAAGCGGCGAACTCAATAAAGAGAGCAGTTTTTTGCATCTTTATAACGCGCTTTTTTATGCGGGCGATTTGCCCGTATTTTATCTGCCTTACTTTGCATTTCCAACGGACGATACAAGACGCACAGGGTTATTGCGTCCTAAGATGGGCTATGAGAAAGACGAAGGGCTGTTTTTTGAACAGCCTTTTTATTTCGCGCCGTATGACGAGTGGGATTTGGAGATTGACCCGCAGGTGAGATTGGATAGAGGTCATGGATTTTACGGCATATTTCGTTTTGCGGATTCAATATACTCAAAAGGAGAGATTACTTCGGGTATTTTTCAAGAGAAAGATAATTATGCCAAGATAGAAGATTTAAAAAACCGCAAACATTACGGATACGGTTTCTTTTATGACAGAAGCAGACTGTTTTCGCCATTTTTCGGCAATAGTACCGAAGATGGATTGATGGTAGATTTAAGATATTTGAACGATATAGATTATCTGAATTTGCAAGACGATGATTCTAACAATTTTGACAGGCTTGTAACTTCAAGGCTTAACTATTTTCTGCGCGACGAGAAGAGTTATGCCGGCGTTTACTCAAAATACTTTATAGATACCGACCAAAGCAATAACGACTACACTTTGCAAGAGATTCCGACACTGCAATATCATAAGTTTTTGGACTCCGCTTTTGTAAATAATATCCAATACTCTATTGACATGCAGTACCATAACTACTATAGAAAAACGGGACTTGAAGCGCAGCAGCTTGAATTTCAACTGCCCGCAACGCTGTATTGGCAAATGTTTGACGATGTATTGCGTTTTAGCGTTTCGGAAAATATCTACTTTATGCGCGTAAATTATGACGGCGTAACGACTCAAGACAGTTACGGGCAGTATTTTCGAAACTATCATACTTTATCCTCTTACACGGATTTAGCCAAAGCGTATGAGAATTTTTTTCATAAAATCTACTTTGGCGCGGAGTATATAATCCCAAGTTTTGAAAAACAAAAAGGGTATTTAGACAGAGATGAGTTTGTGCCCATTAATACCGAAACAGAACAGGCGGCATTTAAGTTTAATCAATATTTTTACAACACAGACGGCAGAAAAATAGTCTCGCATACAATGCGCCAGCCTTACTATTTTGAAGATTATGAGTATAAATATGCTCCTCTTGAAAATAGGATAGAGCTTGATATCAGCCCTTCCTTATCGCTCTCAAACGAATTGAGATATTCTCATCAAGAAAGCAAAATCGTCAAATCCATAAGTTACGCGTCTTACGAGAATGGTATCGGTACTTTTTATCTTTCGCACACTTACAATAAAGACGAGAATAATAACTATTTTGCATTGCGCGCACAGAGCAAAATTTTTAAAAACAGTTCTTTTTTTGGGGAAATTCAGTATGATGTCGACGGCAGTTTTACAAAAGCATGGAATATAGGTTTTGCGCAGAGTAAAGACTGCTGGGATTATAAGATCATGTACAAAGAGGATATAGCGCCGAAACTAACGAGTTCGGGCAAAGCAAGTTCGGTTGATAAAAGAGGCATTTATCTACTTTTCAACCTTTATCCTTTGGGAGGCATGAAATATGAGTACTCTTTGGCTGAAAGTTCGAAAGATTTATAAGAAGGGATAATGAGCGAAGGATATATGTTTGCATCTTATGAAGAGGCGGCGGAAAAGCTTTTGGAAATATTGCCTACGCATCAAATGGAGGATGAGAATTGGATATTGATGGCGCTCTCGCTTGCGGCTGTTCCGATGGCAAATTTTATATCAAACAGTACGGGATTATCTTTTGATATCATGTTTAGCGAACCGATTTTTGCGCCGAATAATCCCGAGTGCATTATAGGCGTAGTCAGCGAAAGCGAAGAGATAGTTACGCAAAGCGCGTTAATTGACTCTTTTGGGATAAAGATGGATTATGTTTACGGAGAAGCTAAAAGGAAGTATGAAGAGAGTATCTTGAAAAAGATATATAAATATAGAAAAGGCGCTTCTTTAGCGGAGTTGAAAGGAAGAAACGTTCTATTGTTAGATATAGGATGCGAGAGCGGCATGAGAGCGCTTGCGTCCATGAAAACGGCTATCTCTAAGAGGGCTAAATCAGCCTCTTTCGCCGTGCCTGTTATCGCGCAAAATACGGCGGCGATATTGGAAAGCGAAGTTGACGGAATTTTTTATTTGAGCCGTATGGCTAATTTCGTCTGTACGGATTTTTATTACAAGACAAAAGAGGAAGAGTTGGACTGCGAAGAGATTTTAAATATTTTGGAATCGAGTAAATACTACATATCGTTTCAAAAATCACAAGGAGATGAATAGATGGAATATAAGATAGAGATTAACAATCAAGAGGAGATTTACGATATCGGCAGCGTTGCTAAACATGCCAGCGGCGCGGCGGTTTTGAAGATAAAAAATACCGTTATTTTGGCTACGGTGGCAAGAGAAGATAAAGCTGTGGAGGAGGACTTTTTACCGCTTACCGTTAATTACGTGGAAAAAAGTTATGCCGCAGGCAGAATTCCGGGAGGCTATATCAAACGCGAGACAAAACCCGGCGATTTTGAGACGCTTACCTCAAGGATTATAGATAGAAGCTTAAGACCGCTTTTCCCAAAAGGTTACGCATATCCTACGCAGATAGTCGTTTTTGTATTGAGCTGCGATCCTGAAGTGGATTTGCAAGTAGCCGCTCTTAACGCGGCAAGCGCGGCATTGTATCTTTCGGACATTCCTGTAAATAAATGCGTCAGCGGCGTAAGGGTCGGCAAAATAGACGGAGAGCTTATCATAAACCCTACAAATTCCGAACTTAAAAACAGCGCTCTTGATCTGTATGTCGCAGGCACAAAAGAGGAGCTTTTGATGATAGAGATGAGAGCGATATCGTCTCTAAATAACGGCGAACAATTTGTGAATGAAGTAAATGAAGAAGATATGGTAGAGGCTATTAATTTTGCCGCAGACGCGATTTCCGGCGCGTCTATAGCGTATGAAGAGGTATTTGCGCCTCTCAAAAAAGCGGATGCAGAGCTTGAATACAAAACCTCTATCGCCAATGACGACGCTTATGTTTACATCAAAGAGAATTACAAAGAGAGTGTTTACGCCGCATTGACGCATATGGCAAAATCCGAACGCGCATCTGAACTCAAAAAAGTTCTTGAACTTATCATGAAAGATGAAACGGTTGTGTCGGTAAATTGGGACAAAGAGTCGGTAAAAGCCGCTCTTGAGGCATTTAAACACAATATAGTCAGAGAGATGATAGTTAAAGGCAGAACAAGGGCGGACGGCAGAGGACTTAAAGATGTGCGCGATATATCTATCGTTACAAATATTTTGCCTTGCGCGCACGGCTCATGCCTTTTCACAAGAGGTCAAACGCAATCTTTGGCAATCGCTACTTTAGGAAGCGACCAAGACGCGCAGACGTATGATGTTTTAACCGAAAAGACGCCTAATACGGATAAATTTATGGTAAATTATAACTTTCCCGGATTTTCTGTGGGCGAAGCAAGTCCGTTGAGGTCGCCGGGACGAAGAGAGTTGGGGCACGGCAATCTTGCAAAAAGAGCATTGGAGCCTACGATAAATAAAAACAGCTTATATACTATAAGATTGGTTTCAGAGATTTTGGAGTCCAACGGCTCGTCCTCTATGGCTACGGTATGCGGCGGTTCGCTGGCATTAAGAGCGGCGGGCGTCCAGACGCAAAAACTTGTCGCAGGCGTGGCAATGGGGCTTGTTTTTGAAGATGGGGATTATGCGATACTCACCGATATCATGGGACTTGAAGATCATGACGGCGATATGGACTTTAAAGTGGCTGGCACGAAAGAGGGCATAACGGCTTTGCAAATGGATATCAAACTTGGCGGCATCGCTCCTGAAATCCTTAAAGAGGCTCTATATCAGGCAAAAGAGGGCAGGGAGCATATCCTAAATCTAATGGAAGAGGCAGCTTCAAAGATAGTCGTTAACGAGGAGATTTTGCCCAAATTTGAAATCTTCAAAGTAGACAGCGGCAAAATGGTGGACATCATTGGGCAGGGCGGCAAGACGATAAGGGAGATTATAGAAAAATTTGACGTTGCGATTGACCTTGACAGAGAAAACGGAGACGTGAAATTGGCGGGTATTAACAGACGCCAAGTTGATGCGGCAAAAGAGCATATTTTGGGCATTGTCAAAAATGCCGGCGGCGGACGCGGATTTGACAGGCGCGGCGGACATGACAGAGAGCACAAGCAAAAAATCGTAGAGTTTGAAAAAGGCGCGGTACTTGAAGGCGTTGTCAAAAGAGTGGCTGATTTTGGTGCGTTTATAGGGCTTCCGGGCGATATTGACGGGCTTTTGCATATATCAAAATTGGCTGAGGGCAGAGTAGATAAAGTAACGGATATAGTAAATGTCGGCGACAAAGTAAAAGTAAAAGTATTGTTTCAAAAAGGACCCAAAATAGAGCTGGGATTGGAAAGTAAAGAGTAAAAGCAGGCATTATATATAAAATGCCGTTTTGGCGTAAAATTTTATATACATGCGGAGATTTTTATTGCATGCAAGGAGTAATAACGGAGATTTAATTGCTTCCTGCTTCCTTTGTCATTGCGGGCGTGCAATCCGCCCCTCTCTGCGTCATTGCGAGTGCAAGCGCGGCAATCCATCTTTTGCATGCAAGATTGATTTTAAATAGTACATGTACGACTTTTCATTGTTGTGATAATTATAAATTTGCGGCATGCACAACACGCAATTTGTTCTTGTATTCCTCCATCATCGCGAGCAAACCCGCCGCTTTTCAAACTACACACGCCCCCCCCTCCGTCATTGCGAGCGACCAATGGGAGCGCGGCAATCTGTCTCCCTCCGTCATTGCGAGCGTAAGCGAAGCAATCCAGCAATGCTAAAAACTTTAAACCTGCACTCATGTAATAAATAAAAATACCAACCGTTTTTATTTTGTCTATATTTTTAATTCCTCTGGATTGCCACGTCGCTAACGCTCCTCGCAATGACGGAAGTTGTCACATGTAAAGCCTAAAAATTAAAACTTTACATGCAAAAGAGTAATTGCGGAGGTGCTATCCGCCTTTTTATTCCCTCACATGTAGTTGTCTTATTCTGTAAACTTTTAAAATCTGTAAATCCGATATATGTCTTTTCCATCATCGCGAGCAAACCCGCCGCTTTTCAAACTACACACGCCCCCCCCTCCGTCATTGCGAGCGACCAATGAGAGCGCGGCAATCCATAAAAATAAAAAAGCAAATCTTTCACTTATTCAAAACAATAAAAACTTATGACTTTGAATTAAAAACTTAAGAGCATTAAGCCTTGCATGTTAATGGATTGCTTCGTCAGCTTACGCTTCCTCGCAATGACGGAGGAGGGGGAGAGTACCCTCGCAACAACACATTATCTGTCATTGCGCGCTGAAGCGCGGCAATTTACATGCAAACTACAAAGACATATAAAACGTTTACATGCAAAGGCTTTTGAAGCTAAAGCCGATTTTAACCTCCTAATGGTTATAATCACACCTCGCAAAGTGGTAAGTAGGGATACGCAAGCCGAACGGACTTTGTAAAAATTTTAAGGAGAACTTAATGAAAAAGATTCTTTTTCTTTTAGCGGCTTTTGCTGCGGTTGCTTTTTGTGCGGAAGAGGGCGAAAAAGCGGTGGAAATCGTAGCTATTAACGATACAATTAAGGCTTTCTCAGCGCTTGCAGCTTGTGTGGGCTTAGGAATTGCAGCTCTTGGAGGCGCTATCGGTATGGGAAATACTGCGGCTGCTACAATTGCAGGAACAGCTAGAAATCCGGGTCTTGGCGGCAAGTTAATGGGAACGATGTTTATCGCTCTTGCGATGGTTGAAGCGCAAGTTATCTATACGCTTGTTATCGCGCTTGTTTTGCTTTTTGCAAATCCGTTTTTGACATTTTTAACGCCATCGGAAATTACAGAGGCTGCCAAGAGTGTTGAATTAATCAATAGCTTAAAAATACAATAAACTAAAAACGGAGCTTGTTTTATCAAGCTCCAAATCTTTCTTTTGCGGTCGTGGTGAAATTGGTAGACACGCTATCTTGAGGGGGTAGTGCCTTCGGGTGTACGAGTTCGAGTCTCGTCGACCGCACCATAAATATGGGCTTTACGCCGATATTGTGTCCATACTTGTGTTTAAAATATCAAAATTAATCTCTCTTCAACTTCAGACTTGATGAATTTTGCGTATTTCTCAAACAGCATATAGTTAGTCTAATATATCTTGCACTTCAAAAGCATTTTGCCGTAGAATAAAACACAATCCTCTGTTGTATCAGATGAAAAATTAGCATATATGCTCAGTTTAACTCTTAAAGCATCCTCAATCTCATCAAGACCATCACCCCTTATAGCGACAAATAAATATTATAAACAAATAAAATGTAATGGATTGGAGAAGGCAAAGGTTATTTTCTTTGGAATGAAAATATAGAGCTTGAGTAATTATCTATCCTCATAATGACCTTTGCATTGCAATATCTCAACAACTTCATTATTTATCCTATAAACAAGCCTGTTTGCATCATCAATACGACGACGAGACCACCAACCGGATAAATCACCTTTTAATGGTTCAGGGTTACCTATGTCATCATTACCATTGCGAGAAATATCTTTAATAAGCTCATTTATGCGTTTTGAAGTTTTTTTATCTTGAATTTGCCAATAAAGATAATGCTCCCAACTATCACCGGTAAAAAGGACTTTATTCATTGGTCATTTGCTCCAGCTCCTCAATAGTTTTAGTCACAATTTTTCCATCTTTTAACTGCCGCAAAGAGTGTTCCAGAGCCTTTATATTTGATGCGCTGTAAAATGGATCGGATTTAATCTCAAAAGGAATTTTACCTTGTATAAGTGATTGGCGTAAAAATATATTCACAGCAGCCGACATTGTAAGTCCCATTGTACCGAAAAACACTTCAGCCTGATTTTTTATGTCTTTATCAACACGAATATTTAAATTTGTAGTATTGGAAGTCATCTAATGCTCCTTGTAATATATTTTAGTGCATTATAATACGCTTTATTGACATTGTCAATAATTTTATATACAAAATACTTTTTAAGGCAGGAGTATATTGTGCATAAAAGGCTAAAATTTGTATTAGTTACTTAAATTTCATTGCGGATAAAAATAACTGCGCCAAATATTTTCGGCGCAGTTATTTTTTTAAATCAAATTACTTTGATTTTTTCTTGCTGTCTTTTTCGGCAGGTTTTGTCGCTTTCGTCTCTTTTTTTGAACCGCAGCACGCCATTTTCGCCCTCCAGTATAAAATTTATCAGCAATAAGCTAATATCAGACTATTTTACTCCAAATAACTGTAATTTAAACTTAAAAACAGCATCTCTCTTGTCGGTATAAATATAATAATATTAGTCTGTAAAATGAAAAAATAAAAAGCAGGTTTAATGTTGAATATTGTAAAATGATTAATGTTTTTATCAAAGGATAAAAAGTTCTCCGGCGCAATCTTAGTCGTGTAAGATTATATTAAATTTTAAAAGTATTAACACAAGCAACAGTGTTGTTTAAGGAAAATAAATGAATAAAGAGCAAACTGCTATTTCGGTCATAGTTCCAATTTATAATGTTGAAAAATATTTACGACAATGCTTGGACAGTATCGTTAACCAAACATTGCGCGATATTGAAATCATTCTAATTGACGACTTGGGAAATGATAACTCTATGGAGATTGCCAAAGAGTTTGCCGCTAAAGACAAAAGAGTTAAAATTATAACGCATGAAAAGAACAGCGGATTGTCGGCGGCGAGAAATACCGGTATAAAAAATAGCTTTGCGCCGCTGATTATGTTCTGCGATAGCGACGATTTTTATGAGCTGTCCGTATGCGAAAAACTATTGAACGCTATAGAATCGTCCGGCGCAGATTTGGCTGTATGCGGTACAAATGTTATTTATGAAGCCGATAATCATATAGCCAAATCAGACAAAAGCTATTTTGAAGTCAAATTTAACGGTTTGAAAAATATAAGCGACGATGTTTTGTGGAAAACAGATGTGGTGACATGGAACAAAATTTACCGCCGCACTATTTTGGAAAAATATGAAATTGAATTTCCGGAAGGCTTACGACATGAAGATGCATATTTTTTTAATGCATATACCTGTTGGATAAAAACTATATTTTTTATAAATGAAAAACTTTACAATTACCGCCGCCGCGCCGGTTCTGTTATGAATCAGATATTTGTGTCCAAAACCGTACACAGCATAGATCATTTAAAAGTCGGCATCGCATTTTATGAGTATCTAAAAAAACATGATTTATTTTGGATTCGCAGCGATTATATGTGTAGATTATTTTTCGCTTATCTCCGTTTTGCGCTACAATATGCACAGACCAATGACGGACAATCCGCCGTTTACGACCTTGCGTTGGATTTTATGCGCCGCGAAAAATGGCCGTTAGAAATCTTTTCTTTTGATATGCGCCGACAGCTACAAATGTTAAATAAGCGTACCTTACTTGGCGAAACGAATAAATTTTTCGGCGGATTGATAAAAGTCAAAGAGACAGTTAATCGCAAAAAAATATACTTTGCTGATATTCCCGTCTGGGAAATCAGATATAAAAACACTACAACCAAACACTATCTGCTTGGATTTATTCCCGTTTATAAAAAAACATTAGTATTTAGCGGGGAGGGTAACTGCGCAAATTTTAAACCGTTTTGCCTTAATAACTCCAGCCTGCTTGAAGAGCTTAAAAATATCGGTAAATTTACGTACATTCCCAATAGCGGCAATATTGGAGACATGTTAATAACATCCGCTACTATGCAGTTTTTCGACAAAAATAAAATCCCATATAAAAAATATAACGGCAGAAATATGCAAAAAAACATTGTTTACAGCGGCGGAGGGATATGGACGGGCGATTATGAACAGTGTTGGATTTGGCTCTTGCCTCTGTTTGCAAAAGCGCGGCGCATCATTATCCTCCCAAGTTCATTTAACAATTGTAAAAAATTGACCGATATAATGGATGAGCGGTTTGTTGTATTTTGCAGAGAAAAGAGAAGTTATGTTTATCTAAACGCGCAAAAAACAGGCGCAAAGATAATTCTTGACCATGATATGGCTTTTCGCATGCAAAAAGAGATTTTATACGCAGGGATAACAACAAAATCAGATATGGAAAATAATATTTTATTGCGTGCAGCCGCAGGCATGACAAAAGTAGGACGCATAGCGAAATTTATGCGCCAAGACTGTGAAAGCGCAGGAAATTACAAAACTGATTTTGATTTGTCAAATATTGCTTATTGCAGTTTTACTGCCCCGAAAGAGTATATGGATTTTAATACAAAACTTATGCTTTATATTGTGGATAGCGTTGATGCCGTGATAACCGATAGATTGCATGTAGGAATTGCCGCCGCGCTGATGAGTAAAGAGGTTTATCTTTTGGATAATTCTTACGGCAAACTATCAGGCGTTTATGAGCAAACAATGAAAGACAATCCGAAAGTACATTTTGTTACAAAAATGCCATGTAAACTAAAGCCCAAAAAGACGGCAACGGACAATTTTAAACAGATAGCGGATATTGTCAAGTGATTTTAACGTATCATCATATCGGCGGTAAAAAAGGTGAAAATTGGGTAAGCGTTAAATCGTTTGCGCAGCAAATGGCAGAACTAAGAGATAGAAAAGTCGTATATTTATCAGAATACGACCCAAACGATAAATCGCATGCTGTCATCACTTTTGACGACGGCGCCGCGGATATAATAAACGCACTGCCGATTTTGAAAAAACATGGCTACGTATTTGAGATTTTTATTGTTGGAGATTGGTTTGGAACAAACGGGTATATCGGCGCGCAGGATACGCCGAAAATCATTGCCGCCGACGGACGTTTGCAATGGCACACCAAAACGCACAGAAAATTGACAGAATTGGATTTGAGAGAAATAGAAACCGAACTGTCTGTACCCGAGGATATCAAAAAACTTGATATGAACGGATTTAACGCATTAGCGTATCCGTTTTGGGTTTATGACGATAAAGTATTAAAAGCGGCGGAAAAAAACTTCTCCTGCGCTCGCAGCGGCAATGGATTTGCGGGGGGGGGGGGGAGATTCTCGCTTGATAGTATCAAAATAAAGGAACATACAAGAATGAAAGATAAAATCGTAAAGTATATTGAATTAGCCGTTCCAACTTGGCCATGTAACTTTCGCTGCCACTATTGTTATGTAGGACATCACTGTACAAATGAAGAGCGCGGACGAGTTGATAAGTTTAGATACTCTCCCCAAGATTTTGCCGCCGCTCTTTCAATAGAACGCGTAGGCGGAGTTGCAATAACCAATTTTTGCGCTAACGGCGAAACGCTGATTTTACCTAAAAACTTGGAATACATTAAGGCAATTCTCGGTGCGGGACATTTTGTCACGGTTGTGTCAAATATGGTGCGGACAAAAGCCGTAAACGATTTATTGGAATTGCCTAAAGAGTGGAGAGAAAGGCTGTTTTTCAAATGTTCTTTTCATTGGCTGGAATTAAAACGTTTAAATTTATTAGAAACGTTTACGGATAATGTAAATAACGCATGGAAAGCAGGCGTCAGCATATCGGTTGAAATAACGCCAAGCGACGAATTGGAACCGGAAATTGAAGAAATTAAACGATATTCTATGGAGCATTTTGGCGCATTGCCGCATATAACCGTGTCGCGCGATGAAATAGACGGTTATAAAATACTGACAAAACATACTTTTAAAGAATACAAAAAAATATGGGGACAGTTTGATTCTGCACTGTTTGATTTCAAAATGTCTATTTGGCATAAAAAAGTTCATGATTTTTGTTACGCCGGCGATTGGGCTTATTCTATCAATATAGCGGACGGCAATATTTTCCGCTGTTCATCCTGCGGAAAAGTCGGCAATCTGTTTTCTTCGCGCAAAAGCCTGCCGCGCAGTCCCGCCGCTTCAAAATGTCCGTTCCCGCATTGCTATAACGGACATGTTTGGATTGGTTTAGTCGGTTGTGTTCCCGAGATAAATTCGCCGACCTATGAACAAATGCGCGATCGTCTCCGCACGGACAAAACGCATTGGCTCCATCCGCGCATGAGGTCGGCATTTCAATCAAAAGCAATTGGCAACAATCGCCGTTATGCGAAAATAAAAGAACGGCTGTTCATGTACAAAGAACGTTGTTTGTTAGCTGTAATTCTCTTTTTGGCGGCATTGTTATTTTTCATAATTTTTATGGCTGACATTTTATAAATTATCGCACTGTCTTTATCGTGGTGGACCGTGTAGGGATCGAACCTACGACCAATTGATTAAGAGTCAACTGCTCTACCATCTGAGCTAACGGTCCTTTTAAAAACCGTAATTATATAATGTTTTATGCTATAAAAAGCTAAAAGTTTAAAATATTTTTTGCCGTTTTTTCTTTTTGCTTAAAAAGCCGCGCTATTTTAAAGATACTATTTGCAAAAATGGGATAAAATCCATCTCTATTATTAAGGAGATAGACAAACTATGGATATACAAATTTCCAAAA
>JAIRNE010000046.1 GCA_031258205.1 Campylobacteraceae bacterium | reverse complement strand
CGAGAAAGAGAAGATTTTGGCTGTTGAGGAGCATTTAAGAGCTGAAGTCGTGGGACAAGACGAGGCTATCCACGCGATAGGGCGGGCTATAAAAAGAAATAAAGCGGGACTTAGCGAGGCAAATAAACCTATAGGAAGTTTTCTATTTTTAGGACCCACAGGCGTTGGAAAGACCCAAAGTGCAAAAGCGCTGGCGAGATTTTTGTTTGACAGTGAAAAAGCGCTTTTGAGATTTGACATGAGCGAATATATGGAAAAACATACCGTAAGCCGTCTTGTCGGAGCGCCTCCGGGATATGTCGGATACGAAGAGGGCGGGCAGCTGACTGAAGCCGTGAGGCGGAAACCGTACAGCGTTATTTTATTTGACGAGATAGAAAAAGCGCATCCTGACGTATTTAATATACTTTTGCAAGTCTTGGACGACGGGCGTTTGACGGATAATAAAGGCGTTACGGTTGATTTTAAAAATACGATTATTATTTTAACTTCAAATATAGCAAGCGCGAAGATTATGGAGACGGAGGGCGACACAAGGCGTGCGGCAGTTTTGGGCGAACTTAAAAACTATTTTAAGCCCGAATTTTTAAACCGACTTGACGATATAGTGATTTTCAATCCGTTAGGAGAAGACGGCTTAAGAGAGATTGTCTATATCATGTTTGGAGATATCAAAAGAAAACTTGAAGCAAAATCGATAGAGGCAACTCTTACAAAAGAGGCTGCCAATCTGATAGCAGAGGCGGGATTTGATACGGTTTACGGCGCAAGACCGTTAAGACGCGCTTTGTATGAGCTTGTGGAAGATAAACTTGCCGAACTTTTATTGGAAGATAAAGTACATGAGGGCGACAGGTTGAAAATAGACGCAAAAGAGGGCAGGATAAATATAACGGTTGAAAATTAATATCATACGGGAATGGCTGAATTTTGCCATTCCCATCGTCATTGCGAGGAGCTTTAGCGACGCGGCAATCCACAACATGTAAGCGTTTTAAATATTCAAATTGGAAAAATAAAACAAAGTAATTTGAGATTATTTTTATTTTTATGGATTGCCACGCTCCCGTTGGTCGCTCGCAATGACGGAAATGCGAGTAATTAATCTCCGATATGTAGATTTTCATTTTTTGACTTTGCATGTAGATTGCCGCGCTTGCAATGACAACCCCTCATCCGTAATGCCAAGGAGCTTTAGCGACGCGGCAATCTAACGATTATCTTTGCTTCGTCAAGCAAGAAAGAAGCAAAGAACTTGCCGCGCAAAACCGTTTTATCCTTCTGTTTTTGCTTCTGACGCTCTGAAACTTGTTGTTGCAAGCAACAACTTCAAACGCTCCTCTAAGCTTTATCCTCATAAAATCAAAAATATCAAGGACGGTACAAATGTGCGGGTTTAAGGATTGTTATTTTATGGATTGCTTCGTCAGTCATTGCGAGCAAACGAAGTTAGCGAAGCAATCCATTCTCTTGGCTTTCCAAACCTCTAAGCCCCCCAAAAAAAAACCATCCAAACTTCCGTCAAATCTCATCACTTTTAAGAAAAACTCCCTCCAAATTTATCTTTGTTACCAATAAAAACCATTTTTTCTTTATTAATTTTCTGATATAATGTATTCAAAATATTTCTATAAGGAGTTAGCAATGTTGTCTCCAATGACTAATTTCAAAGTTTTATATTTCTTTAAGTTAAAAAGTTCTCTCTCTCTCTCTCTCTCTGCTTATTAGCTTTGTTCCTTAGTTTTTCCTTAACAGGATGCGGCGGAGGCTCCGACGGCAAAAAAGACGACAAAAGCTCCAACTATCGCGTCTCTTTTTATGATAGCGTTTTAGATTTTAACGGATCGGTAGAGGTCAATAAAAGCAACCCGACTATCAATTTATCGCAGGTAAAAGATATGCTTGGTATAACGACTCCTTTATATAGAGCTTTAAGCTCAATCGACGTTTCGTCAGAAACCTCTTACGCTATAACGGTAAATACCAATTTCTATGCCGCACCGGACGTTATAGAGATAACCGATCATGACGGATTGAACGATATAAGAGATAATCTTGACGGTACATATATACTTTTAAATGATATACCCTTAGACACGGGAGTTGACCCAAATAACGGTTGGGATCCTATAGGAAATGATTCAAATCCATTTACAGGTATATTCAGCGGTAACGGCAACACTATATCAAATCTTTGGATAAATAGAACCACTACCGACAATGTCGGTCTATTTGGGATTATAGAGAACTCCCAAATAAAAAACATAGGAGTTGAAATACCAAACGATAAAGAGATGAAAGGTAAAGATAATGTAGGCGGTATAGCGGGATGGGTTCGTAGCTCTTCTATTATCTCAAACAGTTATTCAATAGGAAGTGTCAGCGGTACTTATAGTATTGGCGGCATTGTGGGATATATTATTGGCTCTTCCAACATTACAAACAGTTATTCAACAGCTAATGTCAATGGAAGCCAACTCGTCGGCGGCATTGCGGGAAGTCTTTACGCCTCCTCCATTAGAAACAGTTATTTAATAGGAACTATCAGCGGAAATAGTAATTATGTCGGCGGTATCGCGGGAAGTCTTTACAGTTCCTCCATTACAAACAGTTATTCAATGGGAACTATCAGCGGAACTGGTAATTATGTCGGCGGCATTGCGGGAATTGTTCATGGCTACTCCTCCATTACAAATAATGCCGCTATTAACCCTTCCGTTACTGGAACAAGTAATGTAAACCGTGTAGCAGGATTTGTTGAAGATAGTACCGTAGAAAACAATTTCGCTTTAGATAGTATGGTCGTCAGTAGTTATCTAAGCGGCAATGCGGGAACAGATAAAAACGAAACAGATCTAAAAACGCAATCAACTTACAGCGATACCGTAAGCGGAGACGGCAATGGAGGTCTTGGCTGGTCATTCGATGGAGACAATGATAGTAATCCATGGAAAATAGATAGCGATGAGGTTAAAAACAACGGCTATCCGTATCTATATTGGCAGGATTTGTAAGAGTTTAGAATCAATTTCCCAGCTCTTGTATGCAAAATTGATTTATATAGGGCGAAGAATACCCTCCGCCTTATTCTTTCGTTATTGCGCGAAAAAACCCGTCGCTTTTTTATTATGTCATTGTACAAAACTTTTCAAACTCATAAATATAACATGCGCCTTTTTCGTCATCGCGAACCAACCCCATCCGTCATTGCGAGCGACCAACGGGAGCGTGGCAATCCATAAAAATAAAAATAATCTCAAATTACTTTGTTTTATTTTTGCCAACTTGAACATTTGAAATGCTTACATGTTAGTGGATTGCCACGTCGCTAAAGCTCCTCGCAATGACGGAGGAGAGGTTGTCATTACAAGCGAAACAATCCACATACAAAGTCCAAAAATAAAAACTTTACATGCAAAAGAGTAATTGTGGAGGCGCTATCTACTTTTTTATTCCCTCACATGTAGTTATCCTATTCTGTCATCGCGAAAAATAAACCGTTGCATTTCAAACCGCGCGCGGCATTCAAACCGCTCCCCCCGCCGCGTCATTGCGAACAACCCACCCCCTCCGTCATTGCGAGCGACAAACGGGAGCGCGGCAATCCATCTTTTGCCTTACATGCAAGAGTGATTTTTACATGTACATGCAAGGGTTCTATTATTGCAAAAAATGTCCACCCAATAATAATATATGTTAAGCCACGAGGAGAGTTTGCCTTGCATAATCGGCGTTTTAAACTCTGACGATTTTAATATACGTCAAACCGCGAGTTTTAATAGCCCTAAAAGCATATTTGAGTTAAATTGCCAAAAGGGTAAAATTTGGAGTTTAAAAAAGGAACAATTTTGCAAAATATAAGATTTAAAAAACCCGCTTTCATATCCTCTATCGGCGTTGGACTTATGCTTTTTGGTATATTTATACTCTTTTTACTCGCACTCCATCAATACTTTACATGTGAACTGCCGTTTGGATGCGCTCTTAATAAAAGAGATTTTGCGCAGATAAATCTGCAAAATATCTTTATAATTACGGCTTGCGGCGTGATATTTACCGGCATTTTAACAGAACTTGCAGGTGTTTTTTTGCTCTCTAAAACGGCGCAAGATACGCGGATTTTTTATAACAAACTCAATTCGTACTTCGCCGCGTCTTTGTTTTTTGCGATATCGTTAAAAGACGTAATGGCTTCGTCGGATTATTTTTTTCTGATTAAGACAGACGTTAGTCGTATACTGGTTGATAGCCACGGCGCTACTTTTGTCATGATGATATATGTTTGGGCGTCTTTCGCGGCTCTTATATGCTTTTTGTATTTTTTAGGCAGGAACAGTATTTATTTACACAAAGTTTTTGGCGATATAACGCTAAAAAAGCTGTTTTTAAGATGGGCTTTTTACATCGTGCTGACGGCATTTATTCTGTTTTTGCACATTTATATACTTAAGAGTTTTAGCATAGTAGTATTTATGCCGTATCTTTTGTCGCTTTTGGGAAGCTATCATAAAATATCAAAAGCAAACAAGGCTGAAGAAGTTGTTGTCAGCAAAAAAGCCAATAGAACAGTGGAGCGCGCTTATTATACCGCGATTATTATTTTAGTAATTGCTTTAATCATTGCTGTCATTTTAATTATTGCAGAGTATGTTCGTGTGATTTTTTATATAATGTTTATTATGTTATCTATTTCTTTTGTAATTGTTATTTTGCCTCATTTAGTATTGTTTGTTTTGCAGCGTTTCGATTTGACAAAGATTGTAATATGCGCTGCCGCTTTAGAGACTGCATTTTTTTGGATATTTTTCTTCTCGCCGTTTCATGCCGCGCTGTTTGGACGCTAAGTAGTTTTTTAAGAATATTACAGTAAAATCTCACGCTAAAATTAATACTAAGGAATTTTATGAAGCGCACATATCAGCCGCACAATACGCCAAGCAAGAGAACTCATGGATTTCGTGCAAGAATGAAAACTAAAAACGGCAGAAAAGTTATTAACGCGCGCCGCGCAAAAGGCAGAAGAAGATTGGCAGTATAGGTTCTTATCGCTCTTTGAAAAAGAGCGGTGAGTTTTCGGCAGTTTATAAAACTGCAAATAAGTGGCACTGTGAAGGCGCCGTGGTCTTTTACAAAATGTCAAACGAGAAAAAAGCGGGCTTTACCGCAGGCAAAAAAGTAGGCAATGCCGTTCTTAGAAACCGTGCCAAAAGAAGGCTTAGAGCGATATTTGCACAAGTGGAACAAGGGTTAAAAGAGGGCATTTATATTTTTGTGGCAAAAGAGGGTTTGAAAAATATGGATTATAAACAGTTAAGAAGCTCGCTTTTGTGGTCATTTAAACGGCTTGAATGTTTTAGGTGATGAGAAGGTTTGCATTAAGGTTTTTGAAACTTTATCAGAGATTTTTTACGATTTTTAGTTTCGGAAGCTGTCGTTATTATCCGACATGTTCGGAGTATGCAAAATGGTTGTTTGAGTATGATAATCCTCTTTTGGCTTTTATAAAAAGCTTTCTTAGGATACTGCGCTGCAATCAACTTTTCAAAGGCGGTATAGATTATCCTGCCGTAAGAGAAAACGCCTTTAAAAAACCTCCGCTTTTAAGACAATCGTTTAATAATATACATGTTGCGGTTTGGTTTGTACCGACTAAAAAGAACTCCTTTTATGTCGTAAAATCACTTCGCAATTTAAATAAATTTTAAGGATTTTTAGTGATAGATAAAATGAGCGCACAGCAAAGAGTGATTTTGGCTACTGTTTTGGCGGTACTGTTTTTTGTTTTTTACTCGTATTACTTTTCCCCTCAACAGCAGGCAAACGGCGTTAATGCTACAGCAGGCGTTGAAAAACTGCAAACAAACGAAGCTCCGCAGATAACTACTAATATCGCGGCTTCGGAAGCTCCGATAAGCAGCGTCAATATAGATGAGATTATCGCCAAAGTGGAAGCAAAAGATTTTGAGATATATATAGACAAACTCGGACGTATCGCTAAATATTTCCTAAATGGAGATGATTTTAAAGATGAAAACGGCGAGAGGATACAGCTTATAGACGCATCTTTTTTGCCATTTCCGTTAGAGATTAGGTTCATCGACAGAGCTTTAAATGAAGAGGCTTTCAAAAACTCTTATACCGCCGATAGAAAAGAGATAATTTTAGGCAGCGAGCCTGAAGTTTTAACGCTCACTCAAGAGTTAAACGGCGTAACGCTCACAAAAAAGATAACATTCACGCAAGATAGAGGCTACAATGTGGAGATATCGCTCACAAATCCTAAATCTTACGTTATTTCAACAGGGTTTCGCCCGAACGTTTTAGCGGACGGATATACGTTCCACGGCGCGATTATTAAAAAGAGCGAAGGTTCTATAGAGACGATAGAAGACGGCGACATTAAAAAAATCATGAAATTTTCCAACGCTTCATTTGCGGCTGCAAGCGATAGATATTATACGACTTTGCTGGCTGATTTTGACGAGAAGTTAAATATAGTCGTAAGTCCCGCTAAAGATGAAAATCCGAATATTTTCATAGAGGGCAGAGAAAATTTAAAACTCACAGGCTATATAGGACCAAAATCAAAAGCAAATATACACGCTGTGGATACGAGACTTGACGATGTTATAGAGTACGGTTTCTTTACGTGGATATCAAAGCCTCTCTTTTCATTTTTGTACTTTATCCACTCAAAAGTTGGAAACTGGGGCTGGTCGATAGTCATTATCACGATAATTATCAGGCTTATCCTCTATCCTCTTACATACCGCGGAATGGTATCCATGAATAAACTTAAAGAGCTTGCTCCGAAGGTCAAAGAGCTTCAAGTAAAATATAAAGACGATAAGCAAAAATTAAATATTCATGTGATGGATTTGTATAAAAAACACGGTGCAAATCCCATGGGCGGATGTTTGCCGATACTAATACAGATACCTATATTTTTCGCGATTTACAAAATGCTGTTTAATACTATAGAGCTTAAAAATGCGGAGTGGATTTTGTGGGTACAGGATTTGGCGGAAAAAGACCCTTACTATATACTTCCTATCGCTATGGGACTTACTATGTTCTTACAGCAAAAGATGACGCCGACGACTTTTACCGACCCAATGCAAGAGAAGATTATGAAGTTTTTACCGCTTATATTTACATTCTTTTTCTTGTGGTTCCCTGCGGGTCTTACGCTGTATTGGTTCATCAATAATCTTTTCTCCATTTTTCAGCAAATGTACGTAAACAGGCATTTTAAACGCTTAAAAGAGCAAGAGAAGGAGAAGGCAAAGCAATGAGAGTAGAAGCAAGCAGTCTGGAAGAGGCTTATTCTAAAGCGGCTAAAGAGTTATCCTGCTCCGTTACGGAGCTTGATTTGCAAGTCTTGCAGTATCCCAAAAGCGGATTTTTGGGTATCGGCAAAAAGAGCGCTATTGTAGAGGTCAGACGCAAAACAAACGCTAATTTTCAGCGTCATGAGCGAAACTTTAAAAACGAACGTTTTGAACCGCGCAAAAAATTTGACAAAAAAGAGCGCAGACCAAGAGAAGAGACAATCTCTCCAAAGCAAGAGCCAAAAAAACAAGAGAGTATAAAAAAACAAGAAACAGTTGTATCCAATGAACGTCCTGTCGTTAAAAAAAGCGTGTCTGTTACCACCCCTTTTGACGATAAATTTCACAAAGAGAAGATTAATCCCAAAAGCGTTATTTACGAAGTGGAAAATAAGATAAAATCGCTTTTTGCAAATCTTTGCTTCGAGATTACGGATATTAGCGTGTCGGTTTATGACGACGATACGCTTTTGATAAAGATTGACGGACCTGACGCCGCGCTTTTGATAGGAAAAGACGGATGCAGATATAAAGCCTTGTCATATCTTTTTTACAGTTGGATAAATATCAAATATGCGCTTGGCATTAGACTTGAGATAGCCGAATTTTTAAAAAATCAAGAAGAGATGATAGGGCGTTATCTGGAGCCTATCATTGAGCGCGTGTACACGCAGGGAAGAGGGCAGACAAAAATACTTGACGGCGTACTGATAAAAATCGCGCTTGAGAGACTTCGCGGTGAATTTCCGGAAAAATATGTCGGTATCAAAAGCGGCAAAGACGGCGGGAGATTTATCGTTGTAAATGACTTTAACAGGAAAAACGCATAGATACTATAGCCGCTGTTGCAACTGCGTATGGAGTAGGCTCTATCGCGATTGTAAGAGTAAGCGGAGACAAAGCCTACGAAATAGCTCTTATTTTGAGCGGCAAAGAAGCTTTAACGCCAAGATATGCCGCTCTTTCTTACATTTATAATGAAAAAGACGAAGTTTTAGACCAAGCTATCGTTATCTATTTTAAAACGCCTCATAGTTATACGACAGAAGATGTGGTTGAATTTCAGTGTCACGGCGGCATTGTTGCGGCAAATATGATTTTAGAAGCCGTTTTAAAACAGGGCGCAAGATTGGCAAATCCGGGGGAATTTACAAAAAGAGCGTTTTTAAACGGGCGCATAGATTTGAGCAAAGCCGAAGCCATAGGCAAACTTATAGAGACAAAAAGTGTCGGCGCGGCGAGAGTGCTGTCGCGCCATTTAAAAGGAGAACTTAAAGTCTTTGTAGATAAAGCGCGCGCGGATTTGCTTGAAATTATTGCCTTTACCGAAGTTATAATTGATTATGCCGAAGAAGATTTGCCGCAGAATTTGGAAGAGCAGATAGAGGAAAAACTGCGCTTTTTGGACTTAAAAATGGAGCGTATTTTGGAAAATTCCAAACAACGCGAAGGGCTTATGGAAGGCTTTAGAGTGGCGATTGTTGGTAAAACAAATGTCGGTAAAAGTTCGCTTTTAAATAGACTTTTGCGCTATGAGCGCGCTATCACAAGCGATATTGAAGGAACAACAAGAGACACGATAGAAGAAGAGATAAAGATAGGCGCTCATATAGTCAGATTTGTGGATACTGCCGGTATAAGAGAGGCAGACAATGAGATAGAGCGTATAGGCATAGAGCGTTCTTTGAAGGCGGTAGAATCGGCTGATATTATTATCGCCGTTTTTGATAATGCAAGAGCGGCGAATGACGAGGATATGGCTATTTTAAGGCTTTTAAGCGGCGAAGATAAGAAAATCTTTTACGTTTTAAATAAATGCGACCTTGAAAGCAGTTTTGACAAAAAACTTTTAAATAATCCCATAAATCTCAGCTGCATACATGATATAAAACCTTTGACGGATGCATTGGATGAGTATCTAAATACGCTTGATGCGGGCGATGAGATAATGCTCTCATCTTTAAGACAAATTGAAGCTGTAAATAAAACGATAGATAACATTAAAACGGCGCAGGAATTAATAAAAGATGGCGCGCTGGAGCTGTTCGCATTTCATTTGAATGAAGCGATACACGCGCTCTCCTCCATCACTGAAGCTTACGAGCGCGATGAAATCCTTGAGGCGATGTTCAGCAAGTTTTGCCTTGGCAAGTAGATTTGTATCTTTTTATTAATTTGGCATGAAGCCATAGTGAAAACAGTATAACTATCGTGCCGACAGTCAAAGTCGCATAATTTTCAACTTTACCCCAAATAGCGATATTTACGATAAGACCAGCCGGAATAAGCGCGTTATTCATAATGCCCAAAACCCCGGCGTCTACCATTGTAGCGCCTTTGTTCCATAAGAAGTATCCAACGCCGGAAGCCGCTAAGCCAAGCCAAGCCAAAATAAGCCACTGCAAAGAAGAAGGGGTAGTTTTTTCAAAATCTCCGAATGCGAAAAATGCTAAGGATGTTACAATGAGCGCGCCGAAATGGAAATATCCGAAAATCTCTTTTTGCTCAAATCCATGCCGTTTTTCTATCACATATTTGTACGCGCTCTGTCCCGCCGCAAAGCAGATATTCGCGGCTTGTATGAGTAAAAATCCGGTCAAAAACTCATTGCTTACGTTATCGTATCGTATGATAAAAGCCCCAAGCACGGCGATAGCGGCGCTTATCAAGTATAAAGAGTGAAATCGTTTTGCCAAAATATCATATATAAGCGTTACATAAAACGGCGTAAATATCGTGAAAAGCAAAATTTCAGGTACGCTTAAAAAACTATAAGAGTGATATAAAAATAGATACATTATGCCTATTTGCACAGAGCCTATGAGCAGCAGCTGAAATTGCAAGCTTAACGGTACGCCTTTGAATTTTGTGAATGGGATAAATAGAGCCGCGGCTAAAGCGATGCGAACAAAAACTAAAAAATATTTGTCCAATCCCATCAAATATTCGCCTATAAGACTAAATGAAAAAGCCCATAATATTGTTACGACAATTAAATAAAACATATGAAATTTCATCCTTTTGCTTATATTTTTGCTGAAAAATTTTGTAATTATCACACAAAATATATTAAAACAACTTTACCCAATAACGCTTTCATGGAGGTTTGTCTTTTGGGGTCTGCAAAATATTTCAAAAGTTAGCGAAATTCTCTTTGATAAAATGTCTCGCTTTTTCGTTTGGATAAATTATACAAGATCGTATGAGATAGGCAGAACAAGAAGTAAAACTTTAGACGGTTTAGGGAAGTTTTTGGAAGCCTTTTGAATAGACTTTAACGCGCTTTGGTCAAGTATTGAAAAGCCCGAACTTTCGGTAATTTCCAATAGCGTAATCTTACCCTCCAAATCTATTCTTATTTTGACTTTGGCAATGCCCTCCATGCGCAGTTTTTTTGCTGTTGACGGATAATCTTTTTTAGCTTCTCTGTCTATGGCGGCTCTGATAATCGATATAATATGGTCATATTCAGCCATAGAGGATGAGAGCGCTTCGGCTCCGCTGTTTTGTGCTTGCACTGCGGAAGCGGCTCTCTGCGCTTGTGCGGCGGTTTCGCTGTTTGCGGATTGAGATGCGGTATCTTCCGTGGATTGTTCAACTTGAGGTTCCACAGGAACGGGAACGGGCTCATTTTTGATAATCTCTTTATGTATGGGTTCGGGTAGTTTTGGTTTTGGCTTAGGCTCAGGTTTAGGTTCTTCCGGTTTTGGTTCGTCTTTTTTTGGGGTCTCTTCCTGCTGTAAAACCTCTTCTTGATATTCGTTTTGTTGTGTCTCGCTAAATGCGGTGAGAGCCATTTTTAACGGAGCTTTCAGATTTTCCTGCAATGCTTCAACCTCTTTTTTGAAAACAAAATTTTTATATAAGATTAAAAACGTGCCTCCATGTATAGAACAAGAGAGCATGAAGCCGACAATAAACCCAATTATTCTACTTTTTTGTTTTCTCATGTTTCGTTACTATCTGTATATTTTCATGTCCTTTGTTTTTAAGAATGTCAATGACATCTATAAAACGTCCGAAACTACTGATTTTATCGCCTAAAATAATAATTTCATCGGAATTTCTAAGTAATATTACTCTGGCTTGGAACTGCTCAAGCGTAACCTCTTTATCGTTTATATATAATTTATCATTTTCGCTTATGATTAATTCTAACGGCGGAGCTTGAAAATTTTCTTTTACTATTGCGCTTGAGGCTGAAGGCAAATCTACCTTTATTTTGCCCTGCGCTATGAAAGTGGAAACGGTTAAAACAATTGAAAGCAGTACCAGCATAACGTCTATGAACGGTACTACATTCATTCCTTCGGGTCGTTTAAGGCGCATCTTTGCTCGCTTTAAATTTCGCTATGCCGACATCTACCTGCCTCAAACACATAGTATATATCATCAAAGTCGGTATTGCTACCAAAAGTCCGGCGGCTGTAGCTTTAAGAGCCAAAGAGAGTCCTATTAAAATAGAGTCCGTATCCAAAGCTCCTTTGCTGGCGCCCATATCGTAAAAAGTAACCATAACGCCCACAACCGTTCCTAAAAGTCCTATATAAGGCGCGTTTGAACCTATAATAGAGAGCGCGGTAAGGTTTTTTGTCAAATCATTCTCAAGTTCATTTTCATTAGTATAATCTTCTATATGATAGCTTTTGTAGAAAATAAGTCTTTCAAATGCGAAAGTAAGAGATAAAATGCTCATTAAACCCAATACGCCGAATATAACATAATCCATATACTCTTTGATAAGTTCCATAAACTCCATGAGTAACCTTTAAAATAATTTTATATGTTTTGTTTTGCAACAATCTAATTTAACATTATATCATTTTAATTTTTATAATAACTTTATTGAAAATAGCTATCATATTTTATAATCGCGGCTTGTTAGGTTTAATCGTAAAGTATTACTAAAGTTTTAGCTAAAACAAAGTATAATTCTTCCTATTTTCAGGAATGGATTTTTATGTTTAAAACTGCATGGCAAATGATAGAAAAAGCCCGAGATATTGTACTTATGTCGCATATTAATCCCGATTGCGATACGCTCGGCTGTAGTTTGGCGTTGTATGATATTTTGCAAAAGAGAGGCAAAAACGTATCTTTATTTAACGCTACCGAAAATCTGCCTAAAAAATTGCGTTTTATGCCCTATTTTAGCGAAATACGCTCATATCTGCCGCCCAAATTTGATACGGCGATAGTATGCGACTGCGCGAATTTTGACAGAACCGGTTTGGATATAGAAACGATAAAAAAGAACGCTCGCGTAATCAATATAGATCATCATCTCACAAACTCAAATTTCGGCGATGTAAATCTTGTTGTTAGCCCAAATTCAAGCGCCAGCATGGTCGTATATGAGATGCTAAAACAAAACGATGTCAAACTCACTCCCGAAGCGGCTTCGTGCTTATATACGGGTACGATTGACGATACCGGTTTTTTTGCGTACGGCACGATAAACGCCTCGACTTTTTTTGACATGGGCGAACTTGTAAAACTTGGCGCAGACCCTGCGCTTATCTCAAAACAGTTAAAGCAGAGCGTACCGTTGGCAAGATTTCGCCTTAAAGAGTATGCCGCAAAGAGTTTTGATTTGCAAAAAAACGGCATGGTGGGATTACTGTTTATATGGCAGAAAGATTTAAAGCGTACGGGAGCTAAAAGAGAGGATACGGAAGATATTATAAATCTCATAAGAGATATTGTAAGCGTAGAAATGGCTGTGATGATTTTAGAAGAGGAAGACGGCAGTTTTAAAATTTCGCTTAGAAGCAAAAATTATCTTGACGTTTCTAAGATAGCTTTGAAATTCGGCGGCGGCGGACATTTTGGCGCGGCAGGCTTTGAGAGCTCCATGACGCACGCGGAAGATATAGCAAAAATGATACTTAATGAATTTGACAAAGGAATGAAAGAATATGGCACGAAAAAATAAAAGTTCAAAAAGAACGCTTTTAATTATATCGCTTATTATTATATTGTCGATGGCGTTTATTTACAACTCAAAAATGTTTGAAAGAGAGCCGCCGCAGATTTTTGCAGACGAGACTATATATTGGAATTTAAAAAAGCCCTTAAATATTAAAATGCGCGACGAAAGCGGCTTTAAGCGCGTTTTGATACAGCTTAGCGACGGCGAAAACAGTATGACGCTGTTTAATGAAAAACATAATACGCAGGATAAAGAGCTTGAATTTAATATCACTTTTCCCAAAAAAGGTTTTTACAGCAAAAAAAATCAATATACGCTTAGTTACGAAGTCATAGACCACAGTTTTTGGAACTTTTTTATGGGCAACAAAATCATCAAAGAGTCCGTCATTATAGCGGATAAGCAAGATCCGATAGTTTATGTGCTCGCAAACTCTTATAAGATAACAAAAGGCGGCGTTGGAGTTGTGGTATTTAAAGCCGAAGACGCCAACATGCATGAGGCGTATATTGAGACGAATTTCGGCAAAAGATTTAAAGCTGTTTCATTTGAAAAAGAGGGTTATTATATAGCGCTCGTATCATGGCCAAGAGAGC
The DNA here is from genome assembly GCA_031258205.1 of Campylobacteraceae bacterium. Lineage (GTDB taxonomy): Bacteria > Campylobacterota > Campylobacteria > Campylobacterales > Campylobacteraceae > JAIRKW01. The sequence goes on along the minus strand of JAIRNE010000046.1, from coordinate 14,012 downwards.
AGAAAAATCTTTTAAATGCGCAGATAGTAGTAACCGACCTTGCGGGCAACGTAGCGCGGGAGAGAATAAGATATTATTTGCAGGATAAAAACTATAAAAGTTCCAAAATCGCTCTTAGCGACACTTTTTTAAATAACTCCATAGCCTCTTTGGCGCGCGATATAGACGATGACAAGACGCAGGACATGAGCGCGTTGGAGAAGTTTATATTTATTAACGATACTTTGAGAAAAGAGAGCGTTAAAACAATTGAGTCGGTTACGGATAATATAAATTATATTCCGTATTTTTCGCTTGAGCCGTTTTATCCTTTAAAAAACGGCGCGGTCGTAGCAGGTTACGGCGATTTTAGGATATATGAATATAATAAAGAGAAAGTGAGCGAATCGTATCATTTGGGGCTTGATTTGGCAAGTACGGCAGAAGCAAATATCGTCGCAAGCAATAGAGGCAAAGTCGTATTTGCAGGCGATAACGGCATATACGGCAAAACGGTTATCATTGACCATGGTTTGGGCATTTATTCGCTTTACGGACACTGCTCAAGCCTGCTGGTACAAGAAGCGGACAGCGTAGCGGCAGGGCAGATTATTGCTAAAACCGGCAGAACAGGCTTTGCATTCGGCGACCACTTGCATTTTGGCATAGTCATACAAGGCGTAGAGGTAAGACCTGAAGAGTGGATGGATGAAAAGTGGATGAGAGATAATCTGTTTGAGGTTATAAATAACGCGAAAAGTCTAATAAATGGCGAAAAATAGCGATATTAAATAAACAAATAACTAAAAATATGGTATAAATACGGATTAATTTTACAGCATTTTAAAAAAGAGGTAAGAGAATTGAATCAAACGACCATCCTAAACAGGGTGGAGGGCGTAGGCATCGGACTTCACAAAGGCGAACCGATAAATATTATCTTAGAGCCTTTAGAAGCCGACAGCGGCATCGTTTTTTATAGAAGCGATATTGCCGTAACCATACCCGCACTCCCGCAATATGTTATAAATACGCAAATGGCGACAGTTATCGGCGCGGGACAAGATAGTTCAATCTCAACTATAGAACATCTGCTTTCAGCTATCAACTCTTACGGCATAGACAATCTTCGCATTACCGTCAGCGGCATGGAAGTGCCGGTTATGGACGGCAGCAGCGCGAGCTTTTGCATGATGCTGGATGAAGCCGGCGTGAGAGAATTGGATGCGCATAAAAAAATCATCGTCATTAAGCGCGAAGTTGAAGTAAAAGAGGGCGATAAATTTGTACGCGTCAGCCCTTCTGTAAATCCCGTGTATCATTTTGTTATTGATTTTTCTCATCCTGTTATCGGCAGGCAGGAGTATATGTATGAATTTGGCAAACAAAATTTTTTAGAACAGATATCAAGAGCAAGGACTTTCGGATTTTTAAAAGATGCGCAAGTTTTGCGCAGTATGGGACTTGGGCTTGGCGGCTCTTTGGATAATACTATTATTATGGACGAGAAAAAGATACTAAACCCCGAAGGACTCCGCTTTTCAGATGAGTTTGTACGCCATAAAATCTTAGACGCTATCGGCGATTTGTGTCTGCTTGGCATGCCGATGCTTGGTAATTACGACTCATTTGCCGGAAGCCATAAATTAAATCACCTGCTTACTAAAGAGATACTAAAAGACCCGCAAAATTATGAAGTTAAAACTATCAGTAAAGCCGTTTGGCATGAAAAGGCATTCGCATAAAAATTAAAGCAGATGTGCTCTGTATTGCACTCTCATCGCCGTTAATAGTGGGGATTTATAACCAAAACAGTCTCATTAAAACATTTGAAAGCAGCGAGCCTTCAAGCGAAGCATTGCCGAAAATATTTTATGAGATTTTGCATTCATATGATGTAAATGCGCTTTTTTATACGAATGGTCCGGGCAGTTTTATGTCCATTAAAGTAAGTTATGTTTTTTTAAAAACTCTCTCTGTCGCGCTCAAAATTCCTCTTTTGGCATGCGATGGATTTGCTTTTAATGCCAATTCCCCCATTAAAGCTCTTGGTTCGCAATGGTTTTTTAAAGAAAAAGAGGGTATTGTGTTAAAACAAAATCCAAAAAACGAAACGACTTGTTTTACTTTGCCTCTGACTTTAGATAAAAGTCTATTTGGAAGCGAAAACGAACCGCTTTATATTTTACCCGCAGTTTAGGAGAAGAGTTGAGAATTAAGATAAAAGTTCCGGCTACAAGCGCAAATTTAGGACCTGGGTTTGACACTTTGGGACTTGCTTTGAAACTTTATAATGAAACCGTTATAGAGAGTTCAAATTATTTCTCTATATCTGTAAAAGGCGAGGGCAGCGAAAAGCCTCATGTAAAGACAAACAATACATTTGTAAATATTTTTTACGATATATATAAAGAACTTACGGGCAAAAAGGATAACTTTAGATTCTCTTTTTTCAACTCCATACCTTTTTCAAGAGGACTTGGCAGTTCGTCATCGGTTATAGTAGGCGCTATAGCCGCAGCTTACAAAATGGCGCGTTTTAAAGCGGACAGAGAGTGCATAGTAAACCGCGCTCTTGTTTACGAAGCGCATCCGGACAATATCACGCCCGCAGTTTACGGAGGTTTCATATCGGCAGTAGTTGAAAACGGCAAAGTCGTTAAAATCAAAAAAGAACTTCCGGATATATTAAAAGCCGTAGTCGTAATACCGAATGTTACGATGTCCACAAAGCGTTCGCGCAGTATTTTGCCGCGGCAGTATAAGATAAAAGATGCTGTTTTTAATGTATCTCATGCCGCGCTTTTGAGCGCCGCTTTCATGAGCGAACAGTGGGATATGCTCAAAATCGCCTCTCAAGATGCAATGCATGAAAATATTCGCATGCAGGCTTTGAGCGAACTTTTTGACGTAAGACGCATAGCTTATGAAGAGGGCGCGCTTCTTAGCGCTCTATCCGGAAGCGGTTCAAGTTTTTTAAATTTGGTTTATGATAAGCATTCAGATAGTCTATTAAACGCGCTAAAATCATCATTCTCAAAGTTTGAAGTTATTAAATTAGGACTTGATAATGATGGGGTTACTATCTTAGAGAGTTAAAAAAAAGAAATTTTGGTATAATATGAACGAAAAAATCAATCATGTACGAATGTGCATAATATGTAAAAGCCGTTTGAGCCAAAAAACTCTCTATAGATTTCAAGTAAGAGACGGCGTTTTAAAACCGTTTTGTAAAAGCGGAAGAAGTTTTTATATCTGTAAAGAATGTCTTGATGGAAATCAACAGAAACTTGTAAGAATATTAAATAATAAATACAACCTAAACTTGCCTTATGCGCCGGCATATGGCGAAATTTTGAAGGAGACACTATTAAATGGTTGAAAAGGTAACAATTGCGCAGATAGCCAAAGAGTTAGGCGAAGCAAATAAGAGAATTATTGAGAAAGCCTTAGAACTTGGACTTGACGCTAAAAGTATAACCGCCGAAGAAGCGGACAGATTGGTAAATTACATACTCACGGGCATTGACAATGCGCCGCCCAAAATTGAAGCTAAAACTTTGCATAAAAAATCTGAGAATGGTCAAAAAACTCAAACACATCAAAAGCCTGTTGAAAAACCAGCGCAAAAATCAAAAGAGAAGCCAAAACAAGAAGCTAAAACGCAAAAAAAAGAACAGCCCAAGCCAAAACCTGCAGAGCAGATACAAAAACCTAAAGTTATTGACGAGCCTTCAAAAGAGACGCCGCAAACAGCGCCGCTTGTACAGCAACCAGCGCCCTCAGCCGCGCCAAAGGAGTCTTTGGCAGAAGTTAGCCTCAAACAGCGCAGAGGATTGGTCTTTGTGAAGAAAAAAAGACCAGAAGAGCCGCCTCCTGTTGCGCAGGAAACTCAAGTGAGCGCAGACGTGAAAAAGAGCGCGCGCCAAATTCCCTCTTTGGAAGATATGTTCTCAAATATGACGGCGAATATGCAAGAGATGCGCCAAAAACGCAAAAAGATTAAAAAAACCTCTACTGCCAAAAAAGACGAAGGTTCAAAAATAGATCTTTTATCAGATAGAAATTTAGGAGACAGCGGTTACGATATGGAAGACAATATGGTCGTACTGCCGGATTTAACGATCAACCTTGAGACTAAAAAATTTGAGGAAGAGAAGCGTAAAGCTCCAAATCCGACACAAGTCAAAAGCGTCAAATATAATCCTTTTTTAGAGCAGGGTATTCAGCGAAAATCATTTAAAAAACATAAAAGAAGAGTTGAAGAGAAAAACGAAGAGAATATAAAAGCCGTCAATATATCCGAAGATATAAGAGTTTATGAATTTGCCGATAAAATCAACAAACAGCCTGCAGAAATTATTAAAGTACTTTTCGCGCTTGGCGTTATGGTAACAAAAAACGACTTTTTAGACAAAGACGCTATAGAAATTTTAGCTGAAGAGTTCGGCATAGATGTGAATATCGTAAACGAGCAGGATGAGTTTGACTATGTTAAAGCTTACGATGAGGAGACAAGCCATAACTTAGAAGAGCGAGCGCCCGTTATTACCATCATGGGACACGTTGACCACGGCAAAACGTCGCTTCTTGATTATATCAGAAAAGCCCGCGTAGCAAGCGGCGAAGCAGGCGGTATCACGCAGCATGTAGGCGCTTATGCGGTAGAACAGCATGGGAAAAAGATTACGTTTATAGACACTCCCGGACATGAGGCTTTTACCGAAATGAGAGCAAGAGGCGCGCAGGTAACGGATATCGTTATTATCGTTGTAGCGGCTGATGATGGCGTGAAACCTCAGACGGTTGAAGCTATATCTCATGCGAAAGCTGCGAAAGTGCCGATGATTATTGCCGTAAATAAGATGGATAAACCCACAGCCAATCCGGATCAAGTCAAAAGCCAATTGGCAGAACTTGACATAATGCCTATTGATTGGGGCGGAGAGTATGAATTTGTGAACGTATCTGCAAAAACAGGAGAAGGGATAGAGCATTTATTGGATGTGATACTGCTTCAAGCCGAACTTATGGAACTTAAAGCGGATGCCTCAAGAGACGCTAAAGCCGCCGTTATAGAGAGCTCTATGGAGAAAGGCAGAGGACCTGTCGCTACCGTGATAGTTAAAAACGGTACGTTAAGAGTAGGCAATACCGTTGTTGCCGGCGTGGCATACGGCAAGGTAAGGGCATTACTCAATGCGGCAGGGCAAAATATAGAAGCTATCCACCCGGGGGAGCCCGGCGTTATTGTCGGTCTTAGCGAAGCGCCGCTTGCGGGGGAAACAGTCGTAAGAGTAGAAAACGATAGAATAGCAAGAGAATATGCCAACAAAAGAGCGGAGTATCTGCGTCAAAAAGAGTTATCCAAATCCACCAAAGTTACAATAGACGAGCTTGGCGCGATGATAGCCGAAGGCGAGCTTAAGGTATTGCCCGTTATCGTCAAAGCCGATGTCGGCGGCAGTTTAGAGGCTATCAAAGGAAGTCTTGAGAAACTTCGCAATGAAGAGACTAAGATAAATATTATTCACAGCGGTATAGGCGGCATCAGCGAAAGCGATATCGCGCTTGCAAACGCCAGCCAAAACAGCGTTATTTTAGGCTTTAACGTACGTCCCACAGGCGCGGTAAAAGAGAAAGCCAAAACGCTTGGCGTGGAGATAAAAACTTACAATATTATTTACAATCTTATAGACGATGTCAAAGGCTTATTAAGCGGTCTTATGTCGCCTATTATACGAGAAGAAAATCTCGGACAAGCGCAGGTACGCGAAGTCTTTGTCGTACCTAAAATCGGCGCGATTGCAGGCTGTATGGTAACCGAAGGCGTCATCAACCGAGGCGCAAAAATAAGAGTCATAAGAGAAGGCGTCGTTATATACGAAGGCATTATCTCATCTTTAAAACGATTTAAAGACGATGCCAAAGAGGTAGCCAAAGGTTTTGAGTGCGGCGTGGGCATAGAGAATTTCAACGATATAAAAGCGAACGATTTTATAGAGAGCTTTAAACATATTGAGGAACAAGTCGTTCTATGACGCAAAGCGAGATTAAATTAAAAAGAACCGAGAGCATGTTGAAAAGGCTTATACCCGAAGCTTTTTCAACGCTTGAAGATGAACAGTTGCGCGGACTTTTTGTAACCGATGTGGTTTGTCATAAAGGTCGTTACGACGCAGACGTCTATCTTGATAAGATAGATTTTACGGATGCCGAGATATCGCAGATTTACTCAAAACTCAAAAAAGTCAAAAGCTATCTGCAAAACTATTGCGCCAATGAAGAGGGGTGGTTCAGAGCGCCCAATTTTACGTTTCATTTTGACGATTTATTAGAAGAGCAAAACCGCATGGATAAACTGTTTGAAAAAATAGGAAAAGAGTTAAAAAAATGAATGAAAGTATAGAAAAAATTATACAAGAGCGCGGCGCGAAGCTGTATGATTTTGAGAGCGTAATGGAAAACAATCATAGAATTTTTCGCGTATATATCACATGCGAGGGCGGCGTAACGCTTGAAAAATGCGAAGAGATAAGCAAAATCATCTCTCCAGTTTTTGATTTAAATCCTCCCGTAGAGGGAAAATATTTTCTTGAGGTAAGCTCTCCGGGAATTGAAAGAACGCTAAAATCCCCGAAACACTTTAAAGCTTCCATCGGCGAAAAAGTTAAAATAAAACTAAACAGCGGCGAAAAATTTCAAGGCGTTATAAAAGACGCGGATGACGAAAGCGTAAAGATAGATGAGCAGTTTGTCAGTTACTCCGATATCAATAAAGCGAAAATTTACTTTGAATGGCAATAGACGATAGATTTTATCTCTCATTGGCGATTAATGAAGCTTGGAAATATCAAGGTTTAACATACCCAAATCCAGCCGTCGGATGTGTCATAACAGATAAAAACGGCGCTCTTTTAGCGGTTGCGGCGCATAGGAGGGCAGGATTGCCTCATGCCGAGCTTGAAGCGGCAAAAGAGGCGCTTTCAAAACTAAATCCCCTTTTAACGTTTCCGTCTGAGCCAAACGAACTTTATGCTTTCATCGGTAAAAATCATAACAATTTACTAAAAAACTCAACATTTTATGTTACGCTTGAGCCCTGCTCTCATCAAGGTTTAACGCCTCCATGCGCCGATTTGATTGTAACTCTTGGCGCGAAAAAAGCGCTCATCGGCGCGATTGACGATACGGATAAAGCAAAAGGCGGAGCGCAGATTTTGCAAAAAGCGGGCATTGAAGTAAAAACGGGCGTTTTAAGCAAAGAGTGCAATGAACTTTTGGAGCCGTTTTTGTTATGGCAAAACGGGAGTTTCTCATTTTTTAAATTGGCTTTGAGACTTGACGGGACGTATGATAACGGTATCATCACGCCGCATGAAGCGCGGATTTTTACGCATAAGATAAGAAGCGTCTGCGACTTAATCGTTATAGGAGGCGGCACGCTTCGAGCCGACAATCCTTTGCTTGACGCGAGATTGGTGAATGGCAAGGCTCCGGACGCGCTTATCTGCACGCGACAAAAGACGCAAAAAGAGGCTAATGTTTTTAGCGTGAAAAATAGAGAGACGATTATTCAAAGCGGTCTTGATTTTCCCAAAAAATATAAAAATATTATGGTTGAGGGCGGCAGTAATTTTTTGCGCGCCATGAGCGGCAGAGTAGATAGATTTTTGATTTTTCACAGCTATGATTTTAGTCTTAAAGGCAGCAAAAAAATAGAGACCGATTTAAAATTAAAACTGCTTTATCAAGGTTGTGTTGGCAATTGTTCGTTTGGATGGTATCGTAGAGCATTTTAATATAAGCATTTAAGCTTTTATTTGTTAATCTATATAGTTTGATTCCGAAAGTTTTAGGAAGATGGTGTCAAAATGAAAAGTAGTCTATTAAAAATAATTTTTATTTGTATATTGGTACCCTGTAGCTCTTTCGCGCAGGAAGCGGAAGAGAATATAGGCGAGCAAATTTTTAAAAAGAAGTGCGCGGGCTGCCATGGAAAAGACGGCAATGTGCAAGCCTACGGTATCAGCAGAAAGCTCACAGAGATACCGTCTGCTGAAATGGGAGACAGGTTGAAGCTTTTTCAAAGCGATAAAAATCTCCAAAACTCCGGCGGCGTAAGCGCAGTTATGGGTAAACAAGTTTCTGTTTTAGATAAACAGGAGTTTGGCGGGGTATTATTATATATACAACAAAACTTCGCTGCCGATAAATAAATATCGCTGTTTTTCGCCGCTAATTAAAAATTTTACATAAGGTTTTGTATTGGAAAAAAAACAAGAAAAAATTATACAAATGTTTGACGATATTGCCCCTACATATGACAAGGCGAACCATATTTTGAGTATGGGCATAGATATTTCGTGGCGCAAAAAGGCTTGCGATAAAACTTACGAGTTGGCGGGCGCAAAAAAAATCGGGTTGATAGTTGACGTAGCTTGCGGCACGGGCGACATGATAGGTTTTTGGCAAAAAAGAGCGAAAAAACAGAATATAAATATCAAAAGAACGCTTGGTATAGACCCCTCATTTAAAATGCTTCAATGCGCTAAAGCCAAATTTCCGAATTTTGACTTTGCAAAAGCAAAAGCTGTTGATTTGCCGCTGCCAAACGCGTGTGTTGATATTTTGAGCATAAGTTACGGCATACGAAATGTAATAGAGCGGCAAAAAGCCTTCAAGGAGTTTGCCAGAGTTGTGAAAAATGGCGGTTTTGTCGTTATATTGGAATTTACAAAAGACGATAAAAATGGGATTTTTCACTCTTTAAAACAGCTTTATCTGCATAAAATACTCCCGTTTTTAGGCGCTCTTATATCAAAAAATTACGAAGCTTACAAGTATCTGCCCGACTCCATAGAAGGCTTTTTGAGCGCGTCTATTTTGCAGGACGAATTAAAAGAAGCGGGCTTTAAAACGGAGTATGTCAAAAGTTTCTCTTTTGATATTTCAACGCTTTTGATAGCCAAAAGATGCTAAGCGTAACCGAACTAAACCGTCAAATAGAAGCTCTTTTAGAGAGCACATTTTTGCACATAAGAGTTGAGGGCGAAATATCGCGCCCAACGTATCACGCTTCGGGACATATCTATTTTACGCTCAAAGACAATGAGAGCGCGATATCATGCGTCATGTTTAAAGGTAATGCCAAATCGCTTAAGTTTGAATTGGAGGACGGGTTAAAAGTCGTTGCGGACGGAAGCGTTACGGTGTATGTCCCGCGCGGAAGTTATCAGATGAATTGTGTCCATGTAGAACCCTCGGGCGTTGGCGCATTGACTAAAGCTTACGAACAGTTAAAAGCCAAACTTGAAAAAAAGGGTTATTTTGAAAACAAAAAGCCGCTTCCTCGTTTTCCGTCTGTTATAGCAGTTGTAACTTCCGCTACGGGCGCGGCATGGCAGGATATGTTAAAAGTAGCCGCCAAAAGATGGCCGTTGGCGAAACTTATTTTGATTCCCTCTTTAGTGCAGGGAGACGGCGCGGCTGCTTCCATATCGCAAGCTATAAAAAAAGCAGATACGCTTGAGTGCGATGTGATAGTAGTAGGGCGCGGCGGCGGAAGCGTAGAAGATTTGTGGGCATTTAATGAAGAGTTGGTCGCAGATGCGATATACAATGCCAAAACGCCGATTGTATCGGCTGTGGGGCAGGAGATAGATTATGTGATAAGCGACTTTGTTGCGGACGTAAGAGCGCCGACTCCTTCTGCGGCGATAGAGATGATACTGCCTGAACAGGACGAACTGAAGCAGAGCGTTGATTATATGATGTCGCAGTTTATAGAAATAATAAAAAAAACGCTTTCGCAAAAAGAGCAGATTTTAACGCATTTGGGTGAGTTGTATAAGAAAAACTCATTTGACGCGAGGATAAAACTGCAATTACTTGAGTGTGCGGCGGTAAAGCAATCTTTCAATACACTGTTTTCTAATGCGCTTATGTTAAAAGAGCAAAGCATAAAAGAGCTTTTTTTGCACTTTGAAAATAAAACGGCGCAGATTTTGAACCTGAAAGAGAATATTCTCAAAAGTTTTCAAAACACATATGTTTTAAAAGAGCCCACAAAAGAGAGCAGGGAGGGTTTTGCTCAGATAGTTAAAAGCGGCAGAAAAACGCCTCTTGAAAAGATAAATGCAGGCGACGAATTTGAACTCCAGACGCCAAAAATCAAACTTACCGCAAAAGCGTTAAAAAAAGCGGATATCTAAGCAAAAACCGCGCAAACCCTCTTTTTTGTCATTGCAAGAGCGACAAACCATATGCAAAGCCCAAAAAATAAAAAACACCCCCTCCGTCATTGTGAGGAACACGCAGTGTGATGTGGCAATCCAGAATGTTAAAAACTTTAAACTTAATTCTCATGTAAAAACAAAAATATTAACCGTTTTATTTTATCTATATTTTTAATTCATCTGGATTGCTTCGTCAGCTTACGCTTCCTCGCAATGACGGAAAAGGCGTGGATTGCTTCGTCGTTTCACTCCTCGCAATGACGGGGAGTGAGGCAATGACAGAGGGTAGGATTGTCATTGCGAGCAAACCCGCCGCTTTCCAAATCACGCACGACATTCAAACCGCCACTGCGTCATTGCGAACGCCACCCCCCCCGTCATTGCGAGCAAACGAAGTTTGCGCGGCAATCCAGAAAAAAAATAAAAAAAGCAAACCTCTTTACTATATACAAAACAATTCTCTTTCATAATTAACAACCAAGATTATTTCTTTGCAAGATTGAGAATTATTTCTTAGATTCTTACAAAATTCCAACAATTATTACAACTTTTACGCTCATAAAACAGAGTTTATTTCATAAAAATACAGTTTATAATACCCATAATAACGCAATCTTTACTAAATTTTATATTCATTTTCAACAAAGTTGCCTTTTATCCATCAATTTTCTGATATAATTCCATAAATATTCTTATGAATACAATCTAAATAAAGGGGTTTAAGATGTTGTCTTCAATGATTAATTTCAAAGATTTATCTTTGATTGGGCATAGGGTTTTATCTTTGTTTAAGTTAAAAAGCTCTCTCTCTCTCTCTCTGCTATTAGCTTTTTTCCTTAGTTTTTCTTTAATTGGCTGCGGAGGCAGAGATTCTAACAGCGGCGCTTCTACTACTACGATAACAAATGCCCAGATTCCGGTTATCACAATTCAGCCAATAGGAGCAAGTTATGATAGAGGAGCTTCTCCTGCGGATCTTAGCGTAACGGCATCTGTAACCGACAACGGAACATTAAGCTATCAATGGTATAGCAATGCGGCTAACTCAAACAGCGGAGGAACTCCAATACCTACAGAAACAGCTTCAACTTACGCTCCTCCAACATCAACTAACGGTACAACTTACTATTACGTAGTTATTACCAATACAAACAGTAACGTCAATGGAGAAACAACGGCTAACGTTACAAGCGGTACTGCTGAAATTGTTGTAAATGCCATAAAATACCAAGTAAGCTTTTATGATGCTAACTTAAATTTTTTAGAGAGCCAAAACGTAACGGAAGGCAATATAAATCCTTCAGATATCATAACGGGCACATCATGGTATAAAGCGGAAGAAACTAATCCTACAACTTCTCATAACTTAGTAAGCGATGTAAGCTTTTACGCAGTTTCAGACGTTCATGAGATATGGACAGAAGACGATTTAAATGCCGCAAGAGATAATCTAACGCACAATTATATTATGTTTGACAATATTACGCTAAATACTACATTGGATACTATCAGCGGCTGGCTTCCTATAGGAAACTCTTCTAATATATTCGCAGGTATCTTTAACGGCAACGGCAATAAGATAACAAATCTTTGGATAAATAGAACCTCCGCTGACAATATCGGTCTATTTGGTATTATAGAAAACGCCCAAATAAAAAACCTCACAGTTAAAACGGCAGAGGGCAAAGAGGTAAAAGGAAACGACTATGTCGGCGGTATTGCTGGAAATATTCGGTCATCATCCTCCATCACAAACAGTTATGCCGTTGGGAATGTCAACGGTAATAGTTATATCGGCGGCATTGCGGGATTGGTTTATGACGGCTCCTTCATCACAAACAGTTGTGCTGTGGGAAATGTCAGCGGAAATAGTGATTATGTCGGCGGTATCGCTGGAGTTATTGAACCCTCCTCCTCCGTCACAAACAGTTGTGCTGAGGGAAATGTCAGCGGTGATTATTATGTCGGCGGCATTTCGGGAGTTGTTCAGTCCGCCTCCATTACAAACAGTCATTCAACGGGAAATGTCAGCGGAAATGAGAGAGTCGGCGGCATTTCGGGACGTGTTTACTCCTCCTCCGTCACAAACAGTTATTCTACAAGTAATGTCAACGGTAATGATTATGTCGGCGGCATCGCGGGAAGCGTTGAATCCTCCTCCAACGTCACAAACAGTTATGCCGTGGGAAATGTCAGTGGTGATTATTATATCGGCGGCATCGCGGGAAGCGTTGAAACATCCTCCAACGTCACAAACAGTTATGCAGCAGGAACTATCAGCGGAATTACTAATCAAGTCGGCGGCATTGCGGGATATGTTTACTCATCCACCGTCCAAAACAATGCCGCGATTAACCCTTCCGTTACGGGATCAAACAATGTAAACCGTATAGTGGGAGATATTAACAACGGTACCGTAACAAACAATTTCGCTTTAGATGATATGAGTGTCAGTGGTTCTGCAAGCGGCGATGCGGGAACATCTAAAAGCGAAGGACAGTTAAAAATGCGATCAACTTACAGCGATGATGTAAACGGCGACGGCAATGGAGGTCTTGGCTGGTTATTTGGCTCTGACGATAACAATCCATGGAGGATAGACGAATTCTTCGGCTATCCGTATCTATATTGGCAGATGCGGGATTTGTAGAGTTTAAAAATCAATTTCTTCTCTTGTATGCGAAATTGATTTGAAAGGCGGAAAATACCTCCGCCTTCCTATTCCGTCATTGCTACATACAGTTGTCCTTTTCCGTCATTGCGAGCGACCAGCGGGAGCGTGGCAATCCAGACGCGTAAGCGTTACATGTTTTTAATTCAAATCACAGGGTTCTATTTTAGAAAAAACAAAACTAACCATTATTTGTAATTTCTCTGGATTGCCACGTCGCTAAAGCTCCTCGCAATGACGGAGAGCGATGCAATGATATAAAAGCTGTTAATTACTTCGTCAGCTTGCGCTTCCTCGCAATGACGAAGAAGGAATACAATGACGGATAATATGTCATTGCGACCTTCCTTTTTTTCCGTCATTGCGAGCGACCAGCGGGAGCGCGGCAATCCAGACGCGTAAGCGTTACATGTTTTTAATTCAAATCACAGGGTTCTATTTTAGAAAAAACAAAACTAACCATTATTTGTAATTCCTCTGGATTGCTTCGTCGTTTCACTCCTCGCAATGACGGAGGAGGGGGAGTATCCGGAAAAAGCGTGAATTGCCACGTCGCTAAAGCTCCTCGCAATGACAGAGAGCGATGCAATGATATAAAAGCTGTTAATTACTTCGTCAGCTTACGCTTCCTTGCAATGACGGAGGAGGGATAATATGTCATTGCGACCTTCCTTTTTTTCCGTCATTGCGAGCGTAAGCGAAGCAATCCATTCTCTTTGTTTTACATTCAATCGTTTACATGTAAAGCAAAGGCAAAGACTTAATCTCCGCCTTTTCGCTGATACGCTCAAGTATTTGCACTTACAAATACGCCAATAAATAAAATCCGCAAGATATCCGCCGTCTCCTTTAGTTTTGCCGAACTTAAAGGTTTTGAGCAGGTGTTTTTTGAGCGGACGAAAAATGCAAAAATTCGCCGCATCAGCAGTATTTTCCATTTATATTCGCATGACAAGAGTTTGTAAAACCGCAATATGAAAAACAGTGACAAAAATTGCCGCTGACGTTATCTTTTTAAAGCAAAAAATTGTTAAAATCAACCTCTTAGTTTTTGGAGCAGATATGAGGATAATTTTAGCCAGTTCAAATAAGGGTAAAATCGCCGAATTTAAGGCGTATCTAAA
>JAIRNE010000019.1 GCA_031258205.1 Campylobacteraceae bacterium | reverse complement strand
TAAGACTTTCCAGATATCAGTTTTTGAAAGATATAGCCATCGTGTATGTAACGGTCATAAGGGGCACGCCGCTTTTGGTGCAAATGTCTTTGTTTTACTTTATCATCGCTTCTATTTTGAAGATAGACGGTTTTTATGCGGGGGCATTGAGCCTTGGCATATTTTACGGCGCGTATATAGCCGAAGTCTTAAGAGGCGCGATACAATCCATAGACAAAGGTCAGCATGAAGCGGCAAAAAGTTTAGGCATGAACGCTTTTCAGACCATCGCCTCCATCATCGTGCCTCAAGCTCTGCGCCGCGCACTGCCTACCTTGATAAATGAAGTCATATCTTTGGTGAAAGACTCCTCTTTAGTTTCCGTCATCGCCATTACGGATTTGACAAGGGTCGGTCGCGAGATAGCTTCGCAGACTTTCAATGCGTTTGAAGCATGGATAACGATAGCCGGAATTTACCTTATCATCACATTTACGCTTTCGGTTATCGGAAGCAGGATAGAAGCAAAGATGAAAGAGCGCGGAGGATTTTAGGGCGATTTTGAAACCGCGGTCTTTAAACTGCTTTGTTTTAAAAACCGATTATTTTATGGATTGCCACGCTTACGCTCGCAATGACGCACCCTCTGTCATTGCGAGGAAAGAACGCAGTGATTGACGAAGCAATCCATTAACATGTCACATTATAAATGTTCAAATTGGAAAATTTAAAACAAAGTAGTTTTAAAAACCGATTTTTTTGTTTTCTGGATTGCCACGTCGCTAAAGCTCCTCGCAATGACGGAAAAGGGGTTTACAATGGCATAGAAAGAAAGTCATTACTTCCACTCCGTCATTGCGAGCGACGGGCGCGAGCGTGGCAATCTATTTTTACGCTATTATAGAAAATGCCCGCCCTTTTTATCGCAGCGAGAAGCAAATCACAACTATTCGTCATTGCGAGCGCAACGAAGCAATCCAGCAACATGAAGCGTTTATATTGTAAGACAAGTCAAAATAAGATAATTTAAAGACCGTATCAAATGCTTTTTTTACCTCTTTTAGTAACTCCTCTGGATTGCCGCGCCGCTAACGCTCCTCGCAATGACGGAAGAGGAGGTTGCTTTGTCGCTTCGCTCGCAATGACGGGGGATAGTGTCATTCCTCACAATGTGTGGATTCCAGCATGCCTCGCAATGATGACTTCGTCATATTGCTCGCGCGGGAATGACAGAAGAGTGTGCGGGAATGACGGAAGCAGTTTAAAGTCTAAAACCAACCGTTATATTGCTTCTAAACTACAGTAAAACATAGGAACTTTTGTCATGGCGGATATTATCGCCGACTCATGAAGCAAACCAGCCGCTTTCTAAAATGCGGAGTTTAGAGAGTTTTTATGATACGCATTTTACTTGCCATTTTAGCGGCTGTCCTGCGAACATCGGTACAACATCTCCAAATTTAGCGGGAACCGTCCACTCCTCTTTTTCTAACGTTACATTTTTTTCAATCGGGATTAATTTATAAATATCTCTCGCATTGTTACTAACAAACGCTTGTAAGTTTGTTAGTTTGTTATGTTTTTCAAAAAGTTCGGCTAACGCGCTTAGGGCAATCGGCGCACTGAAAATGCCAGCCGCACAGCCGCAGCACTCTTTTTTACTAACTGGATGAGGCGCCGAATCGCTTCCGAACATCGCTTTTTTATCGCCATTTAACGCAAGCTCCAATAAAGCTTCTCTATCCTCGTATCGTTTGGCTATAGGTTTGCAGAACAGATGCGGATTTAAAAGTCCTCCCGCCACATCGTCAAGCGTTATCAAAAGATGATGCAAAGTGATTGTCGCGTAAAGGTTTTCATGTCTTTTTAAAAGTTCCGCGCTTGCCTTCGTTGTAATGTGCTCCATTATGATGGTAAGTTTTGGAAACGATACGGCGAGCTGTTCGTAAATCGCGCCAAACTCTTTCTCTCTATCCATCACAAAACCGTTTGTCTCCCCATGTACGCAAAGCGGAATGTCAAGCGCACTCATCGCTTCAAATATGGGCGATAGTTTTTTTACGTCTATTTGTTCAACGCCGCCGCTTGAATTAGTAGTAACGCCGCTCGGATAGAGTTTTATAGCCGTTATATGAGGTTTGGCTTTTTCCAAAAAATCCGCCGTATAACTCTCTTTAAAAAAGAGGCACATGCAGGGCGTGAATTTTTCGCCTGTGACGGCTTTTAAAATGCGTTTTTTATATGACAAAAGAGATTGCGTATCGGTTATGGGAGGCAGGAGATTTGGCATGATAAGAGCTCCGGCGAACTCTTTTGCGCTGAATTTAGCGACATTTTTTAACATGCCGCCGTCTCGCAGATGCAGATGCATATCAAGCGGCGAATTCAAAATAAATCGCATAGCTTATCTTTTCATAACAAATTAATTTCAATTTCGCGCATATCTAAATAGCATCCTCTCCGTTCTCTTCGGTTCTAATGCGTACGACCTCTTCTACCGCGCTGACAAAGATTTTGCCGTCTCCTATTTTGCCTGTTTTCGCGGCTTTTGCTATCGCGTCTGTTACGGCTTTTAAATCGTCGTCTTTTACGATAACTTCTATTTTTATTTTCGGCAGAAAATCCACGATATATTCGGCTCCTCTGTAAAGCTCGGAGTGTCCTTGCTGTCTGCCGTAACCTTTTACTTCGCTGACTGTCATGCCTGATATTTCAAGCTCATTTAAAGCGTCTTTGACGTCGTCAAGTTTAAACGGCTTTATAATCGCCTCCACCTTTTTCATGTCTGCTCCTTATATTTATTTCAAATATGCTTTTATTATCGTTTGCGTTTTTATCGGTTTGTCATTTGTGTCAGTAGCGCTGTTTTCTATCTTTTTAACTACGTCCATACCCTCAATCACTTCGCCGAAAATCGTATGATAACCGTTGAGCCAAGGAGTTAAAACGGTCGTTATGAAAAATTGACTGCCGTTTGTATTTTTGCCCGCGTTTGCCATAGCCAGAAGATACGGTTTTTCAAACAGTACATACGGCGAAAATTCATCTTCAAAAGCTTTCCCCCAAATGCTTGTTCCGCCCATGCCGCTGCCCGTCGGGTCGCCGCTTTGTATCATGAAGCCTTTTATAACGCGGTGAAATATAACGCCGTCGTAATAGCCTTTTTTTACCAAAGAGATAAAATTTTCACAAGCTTTGGGCGCGGTTTTTGGGTAGAGTTTGAGAGTGATATTGCCGCTGTTTGTCTCGAGAATTACTATCTCGTCTGCTTTTATAAAAGATTGGAAAACAAATAAAAATAAAAACATCAACGCTATTTTGCGCAGCATCAAATATCCTTCGTTTAAAATGATTTTTATATCATAGCAAAAAAGAGTTTAAAAAAAATAATAGACAACTTTTGCCGTGAGGGCTGTTGGATAGATTTTTTCAAATGCCAAAATTATTATAACAGTTATATTAGCAATTTGACCATTTATATCACCACATGCAGAAAAGGAGTTAACCGTTAAGAGATAAATTTTACTCCCGATTTATAAACTGCCTTCTGATGCAGGAGTTTTGTTCATGCTGTGATTAAAGTTTAGCGTTTCTATCAAATATCTTTTTGATGATAACGTAAAACAACGGCACAAAAAATATCGCCAAAGCAGTCGCGCTCAGCGTTCCGCCTATAATGCCCGTTCCTATGGACGTTCTGCTGTTAGCCCCAGCTCCTGTGGACACGGCAAGCGGCAAAACTCCCGCCACAAATGCCAGCGAAGTCATAAGTATCGGTCTTAATCTTAAAGCCGCACCCTCAACTGCGGCGGCAAAAAGAGGCTTTCCTTTTTTGTAGGCATTTTCCACAAACTCTACTATCAAAATCGCATTTTTAGA
>JAIRNE010000082.1 GCA_031258205.1 Campylobacteraceae bacterium | reverse complement strand
TTGGGAATGAATATAAAATTTAGTAAAGATTGCGTTATTGCGGGTATTATAAACTGCATTTTTATGAAATAAACTCTGTTTTATGAGCGTAAAAGTTGTAATAATTGTTGGAATTTTGTAAGAAACTAAGAAATAATCTTGGTTGTTATGAGTATAAGCTAAGAGATAATTATCAATCTTACCAATCTGTCATTGCGAGGAAGGAGCGTAGCGACTGACGAAGCAATCCACGCCTTTTATATCATTGCCTCACCCCGTCATTGCGAGGAGTGAAACGACGAAGCAATCCAGAGGAATTAAAAATATAGATAAAATAAAAACAGTTAATGTTTTTGTTTTTACATGAGAATTAAGTTTAAAGTCTTAGTGTTGCTGGATTGCCACGCAAACTTCGTTTGCTCGCAATGACGGAGAGTTAGGCTTTACATGTGGATTGCCACGCAAACTTCGTTTGCTCGCAATGACGGGAAAATGTAATGAAAGAGGCGTTAAAAAAACGTATGCTCTATCAAAATTTTTATTCCTATCGCGATAAGAACTGCTCCTCCTATAAATTCGGCTTTTGATTTAAATTTTACTCCAAATCTGTTTCCTATCATGACGCCGCTCATTGATATAAAAAATGTTATAACGCCGATTATCAGCGCGGCTTTATATATATCAACTTCAAAAAATGCAAACGTTATACCGACAACTAACGCGTCCACGCTGGTCGCAACAGCCAAAATCAACATTTTCGCATGACTGCATGCAGCGTTTTTTTCGTTTTCTTTTGAAAAGCCGTCTTTTATCATCTTTGCGCCGATAAGTCCAAGCAATATAAACGCAATCCAATGGTCTGAATTTTGAATTTGACCAGCAAAATAGACGCCGGCAAAATAGCCTATTATGGGCATCAAAGTCTGAAAAAAACCAAAATACGCGCTTGGAACTATTACGTCTTTTGCTTTTTTCGCGGATAAACCCAGTACTACAGATACGGCAAACGCATCCATTGCCAAACCTATAGCAAGTAAAATAATTTCAAATAAACCCACAATAACCCGCTTTTTTAAATATAAATTTTAAACTGCATTCATGAGCCGCATTTTAGGGCTGAGAGCATATCGTAATAATAGACTTTAGTCAAGCGTATTTTGACTATTTCAATGCAAATTCAACCGCTTTTTTAGCATGTATTATCGTTGTGTCAAATACTTTTGTTGAAATATCTTTTTGCTTTATCAGCAGTCCTATCTCGGTACACCCCAATATTATTCCCTGCGCGCCGTTTTTCACCATTTTGTCAATCGCTTTTATATACTCTTTGCGCGAACTGTTTTTGATTACTCCTTTGCAAAGTTCGTTGTAGATTATCTCATTTATCGTATTTTGCTCTTTTTCGTCGGGTACGATTACGTTGATACCTCTTGCAATTAACTTTGATTTGTAAAAATCCTCAGACATCGTATATTTTGTGCCGAGCAATCCTACGCTGCTTACGCCCTCTTTCAATATTTCATCAGCCGTCATATCGGCTATATGTAAAAACGGAATACTAACGTCTCGCAATAATAAATGCGAAACTTTGTGCATTGTATTTGTGCATAAAATTATCAGTTTAGCTCCGGCTTTTTCAAGATTTTTCGCGGCATTGTTTAATATAAAAGCGCATTTTTCCCACTCATTTGTTCTTTGATAAGCTTCTATCTCTTCAAAATTGACGCTTTGCAATATACATTCGGCAGAGTTAAAACCGCCAAGTATATTTTTGACCTCTTCGTTGAGTATTTTATAGTATAAGGCGGTGGATTCCCAACTCATTCCGCCAATTAAGCCGATACATTTCATATATTTATATTACTATACGATATTAAACTTGTCAACTTTTTGCACTAAGCGCGATTTAGCCTCGTAAATCCGCTGCTTGCGGGAAGTCAGCGTTTTTCAGTTGATAAAGCGGTCTGCTTTCGCATGTGTATCCGCTTCCTGCGATAAAAGATTGACATGCAGTTTCAAAATTTACAAACGCGGCAGGCAAATAAAATGGTATTCACTCTTTCAAAAAACCGTATTCGTAAACTTTGGGTTGTATCTTTTCTGTCAAAATCCCCATTTTTTCCCGCAAAGAGGCTAAGAGATAGTTATAGTTTTCATCCTCTGAGCGCGTTTTCATGACGCCTTTATCATTACGCCCTTGAAAGAATTCGCGAATGTCGTAAAAGGAGGCATTGACGTACCCCCCCCCCCCCCGAACTTTGGCGTGATAATAACGCCAAAGTTCGCGTCCTGCGTCAAGAACTGCCTCCGCTTCAAGACTAAATGTTTTATCTTTTAAATATTCGCTCATAAAGTTTGATTCAAATTTCTCTTTCGCATCCACTTCTTTCTCGCTAAACGGTATCCAATGATTGACGCCGTGTTGGGAGGAAATGCGGTTTTGTCCATGAAAAAGCATAAAAATAAGGCAGTTATGCTGAAACTCTGCATCGTTTTTCCAGCCATCGTTAGGATAAAGAAATTGGTCGCGGTCATTCAGCCATGTCGGCTCTATGCAAAGACGGACGGCGAAATAAATGCAACCTTCAATTATATTGTTACTATTAAAAACATAATAATGAAAATGACGACTTCCTTGCAACATTATTATATATGGTTGATTAATTCTTTGAAAATCCGGAGCAGGATTTGCCATATATGCAATACCTTTATGTAGTATTTTATTGAATTGTATTATCCATTTATTTATTGATTTTTCATTTAAAGTCCACAAATTTTTTACTCCACCATCTTCAATTATATTCAAATTTATATTTTGTGGGAAATTTTTCCCGCATAAATCCCAAATAGTAAAACCTATCGGAAATTTTCCGATAACATTATCAAAAGTGTCAGCGTGAACAACAAATCCATTTTTAAAATCTGCTTTAAAAAATCCTCTGAATTTTATAAAATTCTGCCCATTAATAAATTTCAATTTTGAAAAAAGAGCTAATTTGCAAGTTGGTATCTCATAATATATACGTGCCATAAACTGCGCCGATAGCTCATTCGTTGCAGCGCCAATTGCAGATTGATATTTATCTCTTGCTTTGTGCAAAACCGCAACATTCGGCTTATTGTGTCCTGTTCCTGCCACTGTTTTCGTACTTGTTGCCTCCGCATACGGCGGATTGATGTAAACAATCAACTTTTTGCGTTTTTCGGGATCGTCAATAATCTTTTTCAATTCGCTTGGCAGTTCGTCAAAACTGTCATTTAAAAAATCAAACCGAAACACATGAGAAGGTAACAAATTGAGATTTTCATCAATGTCAATCAAACTCTGTATCGTCTCTACATTCCCCTCGTCTATGTCAGACGCCCACACATTGTATTTATTGGTAAGCCCCGCGAGCAGATTTCCCGTACCTGCCGCACAGTCCCATATATAGTACTCCTCCTGCCAGTTATCTCCGAAAACTTCCGCGATATACTCTTTTGACTTATCCGCCCAAATTTTTGGAGTGAAAAACGAACCTCTTATCTCGCGGATATTTTCAGGTACTAATAAATCGCGGCGGTCTATGATAAACTGTCTAAAAATCGGTGCGGGCGGACGTTCGTATCTGTTCCAAAAACGGCTGTACGCCGCGCATTCGTCGGTAAAACCGATATCGGACGTAAAAAGCCGCCCGGATATTTTCTCTTGAAACTTATAATTGTCATTTTTAAGTATAATCTTTAGTTTTTCGGTTATCGTATTTCCGCCCTCGCTCATGACATCGGCGCGGTAAAAATCGCAGTCAAGTATCCCGTCTTGTCTGAACTCCGCCCACTCGTCTTTTGCAATATTAATAAACGGCTTTACCTCTTTGACCCACTTGATAAAAATCTGCACAAAGTTATCTTTTGTGATGGGACTTTTGATGGACGCAGACGCTCCGGCGATAAAATGCGTTTTGATAAACTCTTTTATCTCTTTATCGTCAGCGCCGAAACTATAAACTGCGATTTTTGTTCCGATGAGTTTTTTTAGTTTTTCGCGCGCTTTTTTAAAATCCGCGCTTTCATGATTGCTGGGCGTTGTATTCCAATTAAAATCTGTCTCGTTAAAAATCGGCAAAATATCATGGAAAGAGACAAAGGCTATCCGCTCCTCGTCAAAACAGCCAAGATATGGCGGGGCTAAATATTCCGTCTTTTCGTATGTTTTTTTGCATGTAAGCATAAGTTGAGTGAGCATATTGAACACATCATGCTTTCCTTTTTTCGCCTCCGCCCAAAAATAATGCACAGAGTTTCTCTGAGTATCGTCAAAAAGATTATTTCGCGTTTTTTTATCAGTGATTACAAAGTCTATGTTATCAATATTCGGTTCATAGCCGAATTTGTGAAAATAATCGTCATGGACGAGGCTTTTTAGGGTTTCTTCTTTTTGTATACCGCTGTAAATAGGCATATTTTCTCCAAAAAAAGGCTTTAGCGCATAGTATCTTAAGAGGACTTAATTTTCAAGCGGCGCGCTCAATTGATTTTTTTACCCTCCGCCCACAAAACGTAAAAATTCAACGCTGTCATTTTCTTTTAATTCGTATGTTTTCCAATTTTCCTGTTTTACGACATTTAAATTCACAGCCGCCGCCATGACTTGATTTTCTAT
>JAIRNE010000040.1 GCA_031258205.1 Campylobacteraceae bacterium | reverse complement strand
CTTAGCGTACATAAACTCTACGAACTTTTAAAATCAAACATCAAACTTTCAAAAGATACGATTTACGCTAAGATAGCCCGTCTTGAAAAAGAGCATTTGATATATTTTGTCAGTAGATTCGGCAAAACAGGAGCGGCAAAAAAACTCTATTTTGCAGACTTTACGCTCAAAAATATACTAACATTTGAAAAAGATTTTATGTTAAAGTTTCAAAATATCGTCTTTTGCGAACTCACAAAAAAAGATAGAGAGATTTTTTATACTCCCTCGCTTGATTTTTATCTTCCAAAACGTTTTACGGCTATACTTTGCATACCTTTTTTACAGCCTGAATTTATAAACCGCAGATTTAAAAAGTTATCAAAAGAGTTAAAATCACTTGGCATAACGACTTTACAGGTTGTAACTCTTGGAAATGAAGGAAAATATAAAGACGAGGGATTAACCTGTGAGCTTATCCCATTTTGGGAATGGGCAATGAGATAAGTTTACTTGAATGAGTTACGATACGGTATTAGTGATAATACGCTATTTCTTAAATTTTTACTATCTATATATTTTATAAATTGCTATGCAACTCCATTTATTGCAAGGAGTGCAATAAGGCTATTTAAAAATATATTTATGCTTTCGTATTATTCAAAAGTATTTGAAAAGGCTTGTATTTCAAATTGAAAGTTTAAAATATTGAACACTTCGCTTGTTCACAACGACCAAAAGACAGTTGTTACTTGAGTATGGCAGTGGCGCGCTAATTTATAGCGGTATTCAAAAAAATAAATTACCTCTTAGTATTTTTCCATATCCAAATTAATGCCAACTCTCATGCCAATAGCTTTATGCATCTCTTTACTTCGGACTATCAAGCCTTGTATTTCAATTCTTACGGGCTCATCACTGTATTCTTCCTTGATTTTACCGTGATCATGCAATTCCATATTTAAAATATCCGCTCTCTCTAAACATTTTAATCTCACTTTACCGTCAATGTTTGATTTGATAGGTTTTAGCAGCGACCATATCACTAACCACAAAGAACGATTTGGGTCAAAATATGCATTTGAGAGCATTTTATAGTTTAAATCCCCTCCCTTAAACTCTAATATGCCGTTTGTTTGAGCCATGTTAAACGCTATTCCCACTATCTCATATTCTCCCACATTGACATCACATGTTTCACCTGCAGACAGCTTCAAAAATTTGCACTCCACTATAGACGTTTTACGTTCTACAATATTTTTGCTCTCGGTATTGCCGCCTATCACATTAATATATTTGAAATCATAAATATTTAGCTCTTCATTGATGATTTTGTGTGAACTATATATTGTAGCTATTGATTTTGCCAATATACTGCCAACCTCTTGCGCATAAAGAGGCATTATATGTACATCATCTTGAAATAGTTTAGAAAAATGCGTCTTTGTATAAACATTTTTAATGTAGGCATCACCGTCGAAATATGGGATACCTCGCTTATTGCAAACTTCTATATAGCGCCTCCTTATTTGTTGAAATTTGGGATCTTTAGGAGAACGATACCCAATACGTTCGGGCACGAGAAGAATGACAGGTAAAACATGAGAAACTGCACAAACCGTCAAAAAATAATCAAAAATTTGTAATGATAAAGATATATCATAATCATGTAGCCAAAGAGCGTACTGTTCATTTGCCAAAATATCAAGCACAACAACATCGCAGTCATTAAAATCATGTTTT
This sequence comes from Campylobacteraceae bacterium, assembly GCA_031258205.1. GTDB lineage: Bacteria > Campylobacterota > Campylobacteria > Campylobacterales > Campylobacteraceae > JAIRKW01. The sequence continues at coordinate 48,976 of JAIRNE010000040.1, read as the reverse complement.
GAAAATGTATAAGGAATAAGCGCAGCATGACTGCTTCCGATAGAAGCATTTTTTCGGATAACTATATCCGGATTATTTTGTAAGCTAACCGTATATCCATCTTTCATTACAGAGTTGGATGTGCCCAAGATACCAACTTTTATCTTTGCTTTTTCTCTCTCTTTTATTGCCAATACATTAACTTTTAATACATACGTATTGAGCAATTTATTTCTAATGTTTTTTCTTTTCGCTTTATTTAGTATAAATATGCTTGAAAATTTTATAAAAGAAGTTATACATCTATTATATATCACTATACAAATTCTGCGCAAAATTACTCCCTGAAGTGTCGCGGATGGCAGAGAGGAAGGGATTCGAACCCTCGGTGAGTTGCCCCACACACGCGTTCCAGGCGTGCTCCTTAAACCGCTCGGACACCTCTCTATATGATAAAGACTTTAAAACCGCCGTTTTTACTTTGCGAAATGGAAATATACCAATATTACTCTTGGGTTTGCATTAATCGGTTGGCAAATACGCGAACTATTGCAAGCGTTGAAGCGGCAGCCGCTCCATATTCTTACGCAATTTAAAATAGAGCTCTCATGAGAAAAGAGATATTGTATAAAAATTAAACAATGCAAAAAGAGCGTTTTATAAAAAATGACGATGAAGAACCGTCGCAAATATTGATTGAGGTTTTAAATATTTTTTTCTTATAAGTATCAAATTAATTTCAAACTCTTAAAATTTCTTATCTTCTTGCCTATTTGGGATTTTGGAATTTTCTCAACCATCATAATTTTCATCGGTATATTAATAACTCCCAACTCTTTTTTGATAAGGTCTTTAAGTTCGCCTGTAGCTGGCTTTTCACCCTCCATGTATACGAGCAGATTTTCATCTTTAAGCGATTTTTCATCGCTATTTTTGACAATGTCAATAAGCGCCGCTTTGATTTTCGGATGAGTTTCAATAATGCTTTCTATTTGTATTACAGAGAGTCTTTTGCCACCGATTTTGATAATGTTTGACTGTCTGCCTTTTAATTCAAATTTATCATCTATAAATTCTATTTCGTCAAAAGTCGTTATTTCACCGCCAATACGTTTAAGTTTGCCCTCATATGAATAATCGCTGACCCAAGGCGAGCGCACATGCAAACAACCGTTTTTTGCTTTCGCACAAATAACGCCCTCCAGCGGCTGCCACAAATTTTCGCCGTTTTTTCTATACGCTATACCTCCGGTTTCGGTAGAACCGTAAAGCTGAATGATATTTGCATTAAATCTTTTGCAAAATTCCCCAGCGCTTATGTTAGACAGCGGCGCAGTTGAACTTACAAATAAAGCTCCGCCAAAATCATAATCTTCATTCATCTGCAAAAGAGCGTTTATATACAAAGGCGTTGTGGCTACAAGCGTGTTTTTATCTGCCAAGTCAGCCAAATCGGCAGGTAAAAACCGCTCGCGAAAACGCAGGTCAATATCCAAAAGTTTTGCCAATGTCAGCATTAATATGCCGTAAATATGCACAAATGGTACGGATGCCGCCATTTTAGTTATTTTGTATGGAGCAAAAAGTTTTGCCAAAACCTCTATCTCGGTTTGTATATGTTTTTTGGTTTTAAAAACGCCCGCGGGCATACCTGTAGTACCTGAAGTAAAAAGCATAATATCATAGTCAATGCCGCAAAACTTCTCCTCTTTTAGGCAGTTTTTAAGCAGAGGTAAACGCATCTGTTCTTTTAGGTTTATATCTAAATATTTATGTGAAGTATCATACAAAATAGCTTTGGCATTTGAATATAAAGCTTGAAATATCGCTACTGCGCTGTCAAATTTATTGTCGCACTCAACCAAACCGACGGCATTTTCAAGCTCTTTGATTTTGCAGTTTTGCTCGGTTATTTCATAAATTTTTTGCGTCAAATCCTCATTGTCAAGTATTAGCTTCATTTTCTGTCTCCATAAAATATAAAAGTATCATTATCGTAAAACACGCGCAAAGAGCCGTTATGCCGATTGCCCTCATGGACGCTATGGAACTAAGCGCAAGTACGCCAAAACCCGCGACTGTACTTAAAAGCGAATAGCATATAGCCTCTTTGACTTTTTCTCCTCCTTTTGAGATACTGTAAATACCGTAATCCACACTCATAGCCGCTATAATGACAAGCATAAAAATATGAAGTATCGTTATTTCGGTAAAAATAAATATACAAAGACAAAAAGCCAAAGGCGTAAGTATAAAACTAAAAACTCTAAAAAAAGCTTTTCGCGCCGCAAAAATAATTGTCAAAATAATTAAAATTGCTATAAATCCGCCTGCGAAAATCAACTCTTCGCGTATTTGCATGAGTTCTTTTTCAAAAAGATGCGCAGAGTTTATCGCTGTAACGTCATCTTCTATCAATCCGCCGCCTGTGTAATAACCGGAAGCGTAAAATTTATCTTTAAACTGCATGATTTGATTGCCGCTTAAAAACTCTTTTGTGTAAACGGGCGGTTTTGGATAAAGCAGCGTATCGGCATAAGCGTTGTTAAAATAATCTTTTTTAAACCCAACTAAAAGCGCGGCGGCGGTTATATTTTCTTTCAAAGAAGCAAAATCAAGCGCTTTTATTTTTGATAATTTTTGGCGATACTCATTTGTGCTCAACAGTGAAGCCGCGCTTAAAACGGCGCCTTGCTTTTGCAAAAGTTTCGCTTTTTGTATCAACTCGTCAAGCGAATCGGCTTTTAGGAGTATGGCGGTTTGATTTGCAGAATTTACCATTTTGGCTTTAGCGTCCAAAGAATAGTTTTTTATATCCAACGATTTTATATCATAATTTGGGCGTATCCAAAACGACGACAAAATAATGATAATAAGGCTGACGATGCAGATAAAAATCGGACTTAGCAGCTTTTTTCCGTTAAAGTCAAATCTGCGGCGTTTTGTTTCTCCAAATCCAAGATGTGGATAGATAAATGCAAACGATAAATATGCAAATAAAAGCGCGGCGGCTGAAGTTAGAGCTATTTGAGATATGAGAGTAAAGTTCACTAAGCTCAATGCCGCAAAAGCCGCGAATGTAGTGAAAAATCCCAAAAAAACATTTTTGGAAAAGGACGGTTTTTTATAAAGCCCTAAAATATAATAATGAAACATATAGTCAATAGATACGGCGCTGACTGCCGCGCTGAATATCAAAGAGTAAAGCGAAATCTCATTCCAAATAAGAGCCGCTATAATCTGCGAAAAAGCCGCCGCGCTTAAAAGCGTCAAAATCACGCATATCAAAAGAGCGGGTTGTTTTAACCAATATAGATATAAAAGCGCTAAAACAGCCATAGATACAAAGAGTATAAATTTAACTTGAGAAGCAAAAATTTTAGCGTTTTCTACTTGATAAAAAAACGGCGAAAAAACAAAAGCTTCCCTGTTTTCTACGATATCAAGGAGCGCATCGTAATACTTTTCATACTCATTGGGCGCTATATTTAGTTTAAAAACAGCGCTTGTATCAAAACCCTCTATAAATGGAAAACTTGCCGCCGTTTTTGTGCTTTTAAACAATAAAAGCGGATCATCTTTGTCTATTTGAAGCGTAAAACCCTCCAAAAGCTCCTGTTTTGAATTTGCAAGCCTCTCTTTTATCTGTTCATGATTTGGCAGTACTTCCGGCGTATCGGCAAGATAAAAGCGGTACTCTTTTAAAAAATTTAAATTCTCTTCGCTTGAGAGTTTACCGTACCCTTTTAGACGTTCTATTTTTTCAAGCATTTGCGCCATATCTTTAGCGGCAAGTACTACATACTGGGCGTGTTCTATCGTCTGATAAAGTAAAAGCGTCTCTTTGGAATTGCCCTCCGGCAGTAAAACATAAAAAGACGAAGAGAGTTTATCTTTTATATCAAGAGTATAAACAAAAACGGCAAGCAAGATAAAAATAGCAGCTAAACTACTTCTTTTCAACCACGTCAATAGTTATCCTTGAATCGTCCCAAGAGAAAATCTCAATTTTTTTTATCTTTTCTCTACTGCGGGAGAATGTCATTTTAGATACGGGAGATGAGGTTGAAAAAGGCGTCAAGACAGTATCCGTATCGTCTTTTGTTATTTTAAAAAACTTTTTAAGTTCAGTCTCATTATTATCAAATGCGGCTTTAAAGACAGTGAACATGTAAACTATATTTTGCTCCTCTTTTGCACTTTTTTGCACAATGGAGTCTTTGGTCTGCAAGGTGACAATACCGTTTTTAAGCGTTATTTCGCGTTGATTTGGCGGGAGATAGCGAATCAGTGTATGGTTTGCGCCAAATTCCACCTCGCCTTTTTTAGTAACTTTTTCATTTAACGCTTCTATATAGCGCGTTTCCAAAAACTCTATTGTTGCATTCTGCGCCGCAAGGAAAACAGATAAGAAAATTAAAACAACGACTTTATTCATATTTTTTTCTTTGCAGATATATATGTATAGCCGCCGCGCAGGCAAAAACGGCATACCAACCCACAGAGACATAAAAAGCCCACAACCATTTAGAAGAGAAAAGTAAAAAACCGACATGCAAAGTTACATTTATCCATGCCGCGCTTATCCAGATGGGCGCCATCGGTTTAATTCTCTCTTTACTCATATACTCTTGAAAGCGGCGGTTTTTCACGCTGTTTCTAACCATAACAGCCGTTTTATCGCGCATGCTAAAAAGTAAAGCCGTTCCAAGCGAGATAGCAAGCGGTCCGAATTGAAGCCAGATAGTTTCGCCAAAAAACAAGGTACCCAAAGAGATAAAAAAATAGACAAATGGGATAATCCATGCGGGACTTTTTTTGAGTGCATGTATCGCGATAAGTACGCTGCTGATTGCTAAAATAGAAGCGGCTGATATCGTATCGTCAAATGAGTCCGTAAGATAGACCACCAAAGGACCGTAAATAATGGAAAAAAGCACGAGCATTTCAGCGAACCATTCCGCCGCTTACATTTAAAACTTCGCCGCTTATATATTTTGCTTCGGATAAAAAAAGAATTGCCTCCGCAACTTCTTCGGGTTTGCCAAAACGCCCAAGCGGAATAATCTTTTGATAGCTTTTTTCATCTATATTTTTAGACATATTTGAACAAATTATGCCGGGAGCTACGGCATTTACGCGGATATTAAATCTTGCCAAATCAAGGCAGAGCGTTTTTGTAAATGCGATAATTGCCCCCTTACTTGCGGCATAATTTGCTTGTCCGAGATTGCCTATTAAGCCCGATATGGAAACTACGTTTATGATAGCTCCGTCTCTGTTTTTTATCATATCATTAAGAACGGCTTTTGTTACGCGGTATGTGCCGTTTAGGTTTGTGTCTATGACGCTGTTCCACTGCTTATCATCCATCCAAAATATATGCGCATCATCCGTAATAGCCGCATTATTTACCAAAATGTCTATATTTGCATGTTCAAGCTCTTTTTTGATGGCTTCGCCGTCTCGCATATCCCACCGAAACAGCGTTGCGTTAAATTTCTGCTCAAGCTCTTTTGCTTTTTGCTCATTGCTGTTATAGTGCAAAAAAAGTTTATAACCTTTATCAAAAAACGCTTTTGCCGTCGCTTCGCCTATTGCGCCTGTGGATCCGGTTATAAGAACGCTTTTGCTCATGCTAAAACCTTACCCTCAATCAATTTTACTATCTTAGCTATGTCTATATCCATTCTTCTATCCTCTTTAAGCGCGGGGACAGTTGCGCGTATTTTGTCATGATTGGCGCGCAAAAACGGCGACACTTTATCTATTCCTCTTATGTCTACGGCTTGCGCAAGCCCTATAAGCGCGATACTTAACATATTTTTTATATCTGGCAGCATTTTTGAAAAATCCAAAGCGGCAGTCGTTCCCATGCTGACTTTGTCTTGATTTAGAGATTCCGTAGGGCGCGAGTGCACGGATGCGGCGGCGGTATTTTTGATGACATCGGCTGAAAGCGAACTTAGCGTTATTTGCATCGCTTTGAAACCGTGAAAAAAGTTCTCTTTTTTTAGTTTCAAATTTTCGCCAAGACCTCTGTTAAATTTATGATCAATAAGCAGAGCAAACTCTTTATCTAACAAATCAGCCAAATTAGCGGCGCAGATTTTCAGCGTGTCCATAGCGTGCGCTACGTATCCGCCGTAAAAATTGCCCGAAGTGTAGATTTTTTTGTTTTCAGCGTCTATCAATGGATTGTCATTTACGGAGTTTATCTCCTGTTCTACCCACTTTTCGGATATTTTCAAGTTATCTCTTATGACACCTAAAACCTGCGGCGCGCAGCGCATGGAGTAAGTATCCTGGATATTGAGATTGTTATCTTCAAAAAATTTAGCATATCTTTCATCTCTGCCATGAGTAAGTTTTGAATTTTTTATTTTATTTAAAACTGCCTCTGCCGCGCTGATTTGCCCTTCAAACGGCTTTACTTTATGCACAAACTCTTCCAATGGCGTTGTGTCGCAAAGCAAGACTTCATACATACCAGCAGTAAATGACTCCATGTTGTTAAGCAGTGTCTTAAACTCTTGTATGGAAGCAAGCGCTATAGCGCTCATTATAGTAGTACCGTTCATGACCGCAAGCGCCTCTTTGGGTTTGAAAAGATATGGCTTTATGGATAATTTTTCATAAATATCGGCTGTTTTTTGAATCTCCCCCCGAAAGTATGCCTCCCGCTCACCCGCAATAACAGCCGCTATATACGACAAAGGAGTTAAATCGCCGCTTGCGCCGACAGAACCTTGCGATGGAATTGCAGGATATATTTCATGCTTTAATAGAAGTTCGAAACGTTTCAAAAGTTCATACGATACTGCCGAATAACCTTTTGAGAGCGAGATAAGTCTTGCGATAAGCGCATATCTTGATACTTCGGGAGTTAAAAGTTTTCCCACCCCGCATCCATGGTATCTGTAAAGATTTTGCTGCAATAAATCAGCCTCGTTAGCCTCCAAATAGTTTTTTCCGCTGTCGCCATAACCCGTCGTAACGCCGTATATAGGTTTGCCGTTTTTGATTGTGTCGGCTAAAAATTTATGAGAAGCGTCAATGCGCTTTACAAAAACCTCATCCTCGCTGACATATACGTCTTTTGCATTTATGATACTCTCAAGTGTTACAAGCTCCGTATTTACGACTAACTGAAAATTATTCACATTTCTCCCTTTGGTTTATTTTATATGTAATTATACAAATCTTTTTATCGCCGCGCTCAAAAACCGCGTGAAAGCTATCCTCCTTTTGAGTTATATGAAGCTCTAAAATATCATTTGGCTTTGCGAATGTTATAAATTTTGCCCGCACAACCTCAACCATTTTATGCCGCATGGCATTTTCACATATATGAAAAAATATAAATCCGGGAAGTATTGGATTTCCTTCAAAGTGCGCCTTAAACAGAGGGTGCTCTTTGCCGCTTAAGAGTATGCGAAAACTGTCGTTATGTTTTTCAATAATATAAAGATTTGTATCCATAAAAAATTGTAACACAGGTAACATAAAAACGGTATTGTATTTTGGCGATTTTAATTGCTATCCGAATAAAACCGCATCCGCGCAAAAGCGCGGAGCGTTGAAATCAAAACGAATATCTGATATTGGCGTAGTAACTTCTTCCTTCCTGAGGATATCCGATATCAAAATAGTAGTATTTATCAAAAATATTTTTAATGCCCGCACTTATCTCCAAATCCTCTATCGGGCGGTAAATCGCTCTTATATCCGCAAGCGTGAAGCCTTTGTTTTTTATGTTATTGGAGGCGTAGCGGGAAGAGTAGCGCTCGCTCTCATATCTTACTATGGGGATAATATCTACGCTGTTAATAGGAGAATATTTTAAAGACGCATACAGATTGTGCTTAGGCGTATCGGTTACATAAGTGTCAATAATATCTTTGCCTTTAATATCGGCGTCTATAAACGAATAAGATATGGTTGTCGTGAAAGCGTCGTTCCAATAAGAGTTGACAGTTATTTCAGCTCCCAAGTGCGTCTCTTCTCCGACATTTTCGAATCTTGTATAGTAGCCAATTATTGGGTCTTGGCCGTTTTGTGTGACTATAAAGTCGTCCGTTTTCGCATAAAAAACCGCCGCTTTTATAAGATGATTGTTATTTAAAACATACTCCGTTCCAATCTCGTAATTAGTCAACTTCTCCTCTTGCAAATCAGGATTTGGAACAAAACGCCAATCCTCTGTAGAGTACCTTTGCTGTATGGATGGTATATTGCTTTTTTTTGACACCGAACCATAAAGCATTAAATCCCTATTTGCCTGAAAATACAAGACGGTTTGGGGATTGAAAGCTGTAGTCTCTTTTGTTTTGCCGTTAACGTCATTAGTTATTTCGGATTCCGCTTTAGTAATTTTATTTTTATCATAAGAAGCGCCTACAACCCAAGTAAACCTTTCGTTAAATCTCCAGCTATGCTCAAGCCCCACAGAGAATGTCTCGCTTTTTATCGTTTCTTCCTCTTCTCTATCTTCTGGCATGATAGCGCCAAAGTCTTCCTTAAAATATTCATGAATATCATATTTTTGAGCGACAGAGACTTTAAACGTTTTGTCGTCAGAAAGCCTTATATCGCCCTCTATGACAGCGCCGTAAGTTTTATCGTCATATTCATGATTTTCCGTTATCTCATTATTGATGCTATCTTGAAAGCCGTAATCGTTTGCAAAACTATAATATTGCTCATAATACCAGCGGGAACTTATAGTATAAACGTCAAAGTTTGTTTTCGTAGAAACATAATAACTTGTTCTATCCAAATCTTTCCAATACCGTTTAGGCATCCCCGCAGGATCTGTCGCCATATCAAGATCGGCAGCATAATACGGCTCACCTTTTTCTCCCCGCTGTAAAATATAATTCAACGAATATTCATCCGTATCGTTAGGCGTAAGTCCTACTTTGAGATTTACCTGCAAATCTTTAGTTTCAGCGTTTTCTCTTTTGTATCCGTAACTCTTTTGATATCCGTCAGGAACATAATCATGAGGGAGTTTATAATAATCTCTTTGTGTATTTAAAACCGACAAAGCCGCATAAAAACTATCTTCGCCTATGCCTATATTTGCATTCTCTTCATGTCCGCCCCAGCTTGAAATGCCAGCGCCTATTTCACCGCCAAAACCGTCTGTGGGTCTTTTGGAGATAATATTAATAGCTCCTCCGAGCGTACTTGCGCCAAGCAGCGAAGATGTATAGCCTTTTGAGATAATTATCTCATGTATGTCAAAAGTATTGATTCTCGCGACATCTACGCTTTTATCATACGGCGAGTAAACGGGAATACCGTCCACAAATACGGGAACTCTTGTGCCGCTGAAACCTCTCACATTGACGCCGCCTTTGGTGCCGCCCTCTTCAGCGTAAGTATTTATAATACCCGGAACCTGCCGCAAAGCTTCGCCCACGCTTTTAGCTCCGACATCTCTTGTGTACTCTTCGTCTATAACATCGGAAATTCTGACACTCTGCTCTATCTCTGAGGCTTCTATAACCTCAATTGTTTCAATCGTTTCAACAGCGTCATCCGCGCACAGAGCGCCCAGACATAAAGCCGCCGCAACAACGCTTATATATAACTTTCTATTCATTGCCCGTCCCAACCTTTGAGATGTTAAAATCTAAAATATTATCAAAAATAATACGTCTTTTTACGCCGCGATATTTGGCTTTTTTATCTGTTTGTATAGATTTTTGCCACGCCAAATACTCTATCTCCCTACCCCTTTTAAGCGTATCTCTAATAAAATCTTGCTCTTAAAAATTCCATTTCGCTCTTACGCCGACCGCATGTAATAATTAATAGTGAAAAAAATCAATGCCAATATAACATTTTTTATATTAAATAAAAATAATATAACGTTAATTTGACATATTTAGCGGGAAAATTATGCATATTTAATGCCTTTTTCGCGTTATGCCGCATATTAATACGACAGCCGTTGAAAATAAATCTAAAGCTCTTAAGTATATTTATCCGTTTTTTTGATAGAATTTCACAATTAAAAAAAAGAAGGTCTGTTTTGAAATCACTAATTATAGTAGAATCCCCCGCGAAAGCGAAAACTATTAAGAATTTTTTGGGAGATGGGTATTTGGTTTTAGCCTCCAAAGGGCATATAAGGGATTTGCCTAAAAGCAGTTTTGGAATAAAGATTGAAAAATCTGTTTTTACGCCAGAATATAAAATAGCAAAAGAACACGCTGCAATTGTTAAAGAGATAAAAACCGCCGCTTCAAAAAGCGATGAAGTGTATATCGCGACCGATGAGGATAGAGAGGGCGAAGCTATCGGTTATCATATAGCGGTCGCTATCGGCAAAGAACCAGAAAAACTTCCCAGAATCGCATTTCATGAGATAACAAAAAGCGCGATTGTAAACTCTTTGAAAAATCCAAGACATATAGATATAGACAGCGTAAACGCACAGCAGGCAAGAAGACTTTTAGACAGAATAGTAGGCTACAAACTCTCTCCGCTTCTTGGCTTAAAAATCCAAAAAGGCTTAAGCGCGGGCAGAGTGCAATCTTCCGCGCTTAAAATAGTAGTAGATAAAGAGCGCGAGATAAGAGCTTTTAAAAAAGAGGAGTATTGGAGTATAGACGCTCTATTTATGCCCAATATAGAGGCTCTTTTGATAGAGTTTGAAAACAGCAAAATAGAAAAGATGAGTATAGCGGACGAAAAGACGGCGTTAAAGATAAAAGAGGCTGTGCAGGATAAGTCCTATATTGTAGAGAGTATAGAGAAAAAAACCAGAATCTCTTCTCCTCAGCCGCCGTTTATGACATCCACAATGCAGCAAAGCGCCTCTTCATTGCTTGGATTTTCACCAAAGCGGACTATGAGCATAGCGCAAAAATTATACGAGGGAGTAAAAACCCCAAGCGGCATAAGCGGCATTATTACTTATATGAGAACCGACTCTTTAAATATCGCCAAAGAAGCCGTAAGCGCCGCGCGAGAAGAGATAGCCAAGAATTACGGCGACGAATATTTAAGTACAAAACCAAGAATCTATACGACAAAATCAAAAGGCGCGCAAGAGGCTCATGAAGCAATACGCCCTACCATCATAAGTTTTACGCCGCAAGTTGCCAAAAACTATCTTGAAGCGGAGGATTTGAAACTCTATACACTTATTTATAACCGCTTTTTAGCTTCGCAGATGGCGGATGCGCGTTTTGAGTCTCAAAGCGTTATATTTGCCTCTTCCAACGCCAAATTCAAAGCCGGCGGCAGAAAGCTGCTGTTTGAGGGATTTCACAAAGTTTACGGCGGCGGGGATAAAGATATGCTGTTACCGGATTTGAAAGAAAAAGAACAGGCAGCCATAAAACAAGTTGAAGCCAACCAGCATTTTACAGAGCCTCCGGCAAGATATTCTGAAGCAAGTCTTATAAATAAGCTTGAGAGTTTGGGTATAGGACGTCCTTCAACTTACGCGCCTACTATTTCCATACTAAATTCGCGCAATTATATTAATATAGAAAAAAAGCAGATTGTACCCACAGAAATAGCTTTTACCGTTACGGAACTGCTTGAAAAACATTTCCCAAAAATTGTAGACAGCGGCTTTACGTCGTCCATGGAGGATACGTTGGATCTTATTGCGGCGGGTAAAAAAGATTGGCAGATTGTTTTAGGCGAATTTTACACGCCGTTTGACGAACAGATAACTATAGGCAAAAAAGAGATAAAAAGCATTAAGGTTGCTACTCCCATAGGCGAGAAATGCCCCGAATGCGGCAGCGAATTGCTTTTAAGAAAAGGCAGATACGGCGAATTTGTAGCATGCAGTAATTATCCTAAATGCAAATATACAAAAAATATCAGCCAAACTCCCAAAAAAGAGCCTGTCAAACTTTCCGTCAAATGTCCCGAATGCGGCGGAGACATCATAGAGCGTATTTCAAGGCGGGGTAAATTTTTTGGATGCTCCAACTACCCAAAGTGTAAATTTATCTCAAATAATGAACCCACAAACGAGAGATGTTCCGAATGCGGCGGCATTATGGTAAAAAAATCACTTAAAAAAGGTGATTTTTTAGAGTGCATAAAGTGTAAACACCGAACAGAATAAGCAAAAATAGAGGCGCGTAAAAACTATTCATATTACTAAAAGTAACATATTAACAAAGATAGTGTGTAATATAGTTACACATGAAGAGAAACTATCCCGCTGCTAATCATAATTCGCTTATAATACAACAAATTATAAGGAGAGTAAAATATGGCTAACAAAAATAGTGTTACCATGACGGACAATCGTACCGGAAAAAGTTTTGAATATAACATTATAGACCCGACTTTGGGCGCATCTGTAGTAGATATTGCTACATTTTACAAAGATACGGGACTTTTTATGTTAGATAGAGGTTTTACGTCAACGGCATCATGCAGGTCTAGAATAACATATATCGATGGCTCAAAAGGCAAGCTGATGTACAGAGGCTACGACATCTCTTATCTTGCAACACAAAAGAGTTTTGTAGACACGGCGCATCTATTGCTGTACAAGAAACTCCCGACAAATGAAGAGAGAGACGCATTTAAACTTGAATTGAAAAAACGCTCTTTTGTACATGAAGGTATGAAAAAATTATTTGACGCGTTTCCCGACAATGCCCACCCTATGGCTATTTTATCAGCGGCAGTTTCGGCTCTTTCCACATTTTATTTTGACCATTTGGATATAGATTCGCCCGAAGAGTATATGGAGATGGCAAAAAGAATAATTGCTAAAATTCCTACGATAGCCGCGTTTTCATACAGATACAGCCGCGGACTTCCTATCATCTACCCAAATCTTGACAGAGGATTTACCGAAAATATACTGTATATGTTAAGGGCTTATCCGCATGATCATATAGATTTAAAACCTATAGAAGTAAAAGCGCTTGATACGATTTTTACGCTTCACGCCGACCATGAACAAAACGCCTCTACAACTACGGTCAGAACGGTAGCCTCCACACACGCGCACCCATATGCGGCTATAAGCGCCGGAATATGCGCTCTTTGGGGCAGGTCGCACGGCGGCGCAAATGAGTCTGTGATAAGCCAGCTTGAGATGATAGGCGATGTAAAAAATGTTGAAAAATATATCGCCAAAGCTAAAGATAAAAATGACCCGTTCAGACTTATGGGATTTGGACACAGAGTTTATAAAAACTTTGACCCAAGAGCGACTATACTAAAAGATATACGCGAACAATTAATGAAAGAGCGCGCGATAGACAGCAAGCTTATAGAAGTTGCAAATAAAATTGAAGAGATTGCGCTGCATGACGAGTATTTCATAGAGCGCGGTTTATATCCGAATATAGACTTTTACTCAGGGCTTATACTGCGCGCTTTAGGCATACCAAAAGAGATGTATGCCGTTATATTTGTTATAGGAAGGGTTCCGGGCTGGATAGCGCAATGGATAGAGTTTAAAGAACAGCCTGACGGTAAAATTGCAAGACCAAGACAACTCTACTTGGGACCAACAGAGATAAAACCGGAATAGATATTAAATGTAAAAGCCTTTTTATACTAAAAATCGGGCTTTTACTTAATATTTTTCAGGTAATTTAAATATTATTTGGTATCGTTTTTTTACAGTAAATCTTTTTACTCTATAATGCGCCCTGTCAAAATTATATAAGGTCTACCGCTTATAATTTTGAGCAGTTCTCATAATGCACGGCAAAAAGCTTATACACCTACCCTAACTCCTTTAGCCGATTGCCGTGCTTATAAGACCAAAATTTAAAACCGCTTTTAACTCCTATAGGTTCTTTAGCGTAACGCCTAAAGCCAAAAGAACATACGCAGCTGTTATGAACCAAAAAGCGTGCTGAACAACTATGGGAATAGTTACAACTCCTAAAACGGAAGCAAGAACCGCAACAACGGTAACTACGGCAATAACAAGCGTAATCAAAAAGATTACCTTTGTGGGAGCGCTTAATCTCATCCTATCTCCTTTGTCTGGATTAATAATAAGCCATATTACTATATTTATCTTAAAAGTTTTATATTTTACTGTCTTATATCAGGATCTAACTGCTGGAGTTCAAAAAGCTCTTTTTGCAATTTTGCATTTGCATGTTTTAACTCTTCTACGCGCTGTTCAAGTTCCGTTTTGCCCTTTTTTAAGCCAAGCAGTACCTCCAGCGAAGAGTTGCCGAAAAGCATATTTCCAAAATATATGCCAAGTATGATAACGGCAAAACCGACCACTGTTTTTTTAGCGTAAGAGAAAATTTTTTCGTGGTCGGCACGATTAAAAAAGTTTTGCTTTAAACTCTCAACTATTTTCATTTATTAAAAAGTGTTTTCCCTAAATACTCGCCGCTTACAAGCTCTCTTTCTATCTCTAAAAGTCGGTTATATTTAGCGGTTCTTTCGCCTCTTGCGGTAGCGCCCGTTTTTATCTGCCCGCAATTTACGCCAACGGCAAAATCGGCTATAAATGCGTCTTCGCTCTCGCCGCTTCTGTGGCTTACTACGCATGTGTAGCCGTTTTTATGAGCTAAACGGATAGTTTCTAACGTCTGTGTTACCGTACCGATTTGATTTAATTTGATAAGTATGGAGTTCGCCGCGCCTTTTTTAATGCCTTCAGCCAAAATCGCCGCATTTGTTACAAAAAGGTCGTCGCCTACAAGCTGCACTTTGCCGCCGACTTTTTTTGTAAGCAACTCCCACCCTTCCCAATCATTTTCGCTAAGTCCGTCTTCTATGGAGACTATCGGATATTTTTCGCAAAGTTCGGCATAATAATCCACCATTTGGGAACTGCTTAAAACCCTGCCCTCGCCTTTCAAATCGTAAGCGCCTCTGCTGTAAAATTCACTGCTTGCCGCATCAAGTGCAATAGCTATATCTTTGCCTGCTTCATATCCGGCATGTTTTACCGCTTCTACCAAAACTTTTATTGGTTCTTCATTGTTTTTGAGATTCGGAGCAAATCCGCCCTCATCGCCTAACGATACGGAGTGTCCGCTTTTTTGTAAAATCTCTTTTAGGCTGTGATAGCACTCCGTAACGGCACGCAAGGCATCGCTGAAACTGTCAAAATTTAAAGGCATAAGCATGTATTCTTGAAAATCTACATTATTGTCGGCGTGTTTGCCGCCGTTTATGACATTAAACATCGGTACGGGCAATACGGAAGCGTTAACTCCGCCGATATAACGATACAAAGGAATGCCAAGACTCTTTGCCGCCGCGCGCGCCGTCGCCATAGATACGCCAAGAGAGGCGTTAGCTCCGAGATTTGAGTAATTATTTGTGCCGTCAATCTCTTGTATGAGCCTGTCTATCTGAGTTTGATTAAAAGGCTCTAAGCCTATCAATTCGTTGCCGATTACGCCGACATTGTCGCAGGCTTTTAAAACGCCTTTGCCTTTAAAACGTTTAGGGTCTTTATCTCTTAATTCTATCGCTTCTTTACTTCCCGTGCTTGCGCCGCTCGGAACTATCGCGGAAGCTTTTGTGCCGTCGCTTAAAATAACAGTCGCTTTTACGGTCGGATTGCCTCGGCTGTCTAAAACTTCAATTCCATACACATCGTCAATGTATACCATTGCTATTCTCCTACTGTTTCATCTTTTTCGTCGTCGCTTATCGCTATCAAAGAGGAGTTTATACCGATACTCTCTTTTATCTCGTTTTCAATCTGCTGTGCAGTTTGCGGGTTTTCTTTCAAGAACGCTTTAGAGTTTTCTCTGCCTTGTCCTATTTTTGTCTCTTTGTAGCTAAACCATGCGCCGCTTTTATCTATAATATCAAGCTTTACTCCGTAATCTACAAGTTCGCCCTCTTTGCTGATACCCTCTCCAAACATAATATCAAACTCCGCCTGCCTAAACGGCGGCGCGACTTTGTTTTTTACAACTTTGGCTTTTACGCGGTTGCCTATCTGCTCTTCGGCTTGCTTGAGAGTAGCTATTTTTCTTACGTCAATTCTAACGGAAGCGTAAAATTTGAGCGCATTGCCGCCCGTTGTAGTTTCTGGACTGCCGTAACCTACAACGCCGATTTTCATACGAATTTGATTTATAAAGATAACGGTTGTCTGCATTTTGTGCAAAATACCCGTTAATTTTCTAAGAGCCTGACTCATCAGCCTTGCTTGAAGTCCCATGTGCTGGTCGCCCATGTCGCCCTCAATCTCGTTTTTAGGCGTAAGCGCGGCAACGGAATCTATAACTATAACATCTACTGCGCCGCTTCTGGCAACAGTTTCTACAATATCAAGCGCTTGTTCGCCAAAATCGGGCTGCGAAACAAGCAGGTTATCTACGTCAACGCCAAGATTTTTGGCATATTTGACGTCTAAAGCGTGTTCGGCGTCTATAAAAGCGCAGATACCGCCCTTTTTCTGAGCTTGTGCAATGATTTGAAGCGCGAGAGTCGTTTTGCCCGAACTCTCTGGTCCGTAAATCTCAATCACTCTGCCTTTTGGAACGCCGCCGATACCAAGAGCGATATCAAGACCTAATGAACCGGTGCTTATAGAGTCAATAGGTTCAAACTCTTTATCTCCAAGACGTACCATCGCGCCTTTGCCGAAAGCTTTATCTATCTGTTTTAACGTAAGCTCTAAAGCCTTTTTTTTATTCTCATCAATTGCCGCCATCAGAAATCCTTAAAAAAACGAAGTTTTCTATTTTACCATATTTGCTTTTAAAAAATAGCTTGAAAAGAGTTTGATAGATAAACGCGGCAAAAATAAAACATGAGGCAATAGCCGCAAATACGGCAATTGTTTACATGAAGCGGTTTTTTGCGGCAAGCAATATTCTTTAAAATAAAAAAAGCCGCGCAAAGCGGCATGGCAAAAAATCGCTAATATTTGAACGGTTTAAATATCAAAAGCAGTTTCGGCAACAGTATTATCGCGCCAAAGAAAACCATTATCATCACGGCAACGGTAAGCACTCCAAAATAGATTGTCGGAATAAAATTTGAAAAGACCAATACGCCAAATCCTAAAGCGGTTGCCACAGTCGTATAATACATCGCATAACCGATACTATTGTGCGAATTGTACATGGCTTTCGTATAATCTCCGCCGCTTAACCGCAGCTCCTCTTTAAAGCGGTGTATGTAATGAATGACATTATCCACGCCCATACCGATACTAATTGCCGCGATTGTGATAGTCATCATATCCAAAGGAATGCCCGCAAACCCCATGAAGCCAAATACTACGCTCATGGGTATAAGATTTGAAGCGAGCGCAAGAAGCGAAGCTTTAAGCGAGCCGAACAGCGGTATAAATATCACTAAAAAGAGCGCCGCCACCGCGCCGAGCGTTAAAATCTGCGATTTGAAAAGAGATTGGAGCATATTGTTATATAAAACCATCGCGCCTGAAAGTCGGTATGTGCCGATATCGGGGGTAATTATCTCTTTTAATTCCTCATTTGCTTTTTGTATCAGCTCATTTCGTTTTAAATTTGGGTCGGAGTCAATGAGCCGCATAGTAAAACGAAGTTCATTATGTTCTATATTGATATACGGCGATAAAATCATACTTTTGTAGCTTTCGGGAAGTTTTGTATATATCAAAGCCAATTCAAAACTATCAAGATCTCTGCCCTCATTAAGCCTTTTGCCGACTTTAAGAAGCGTTCCTAAAGATTGCACTTTGCCGATAAATTCGCTGTTTTCAAAATAGTCATGTACGCCAAGAGCGGTATTTGTAACTTTTGGCGTGAACCAGTATTTTGGGTCGTTTTTATCTTCTAAAAACTCTTTTTCAAAATCATCTTCTTCCTCATCCGCGCTTTTATCGGTATTAAATTGCACTATCAAATCCATAGGCGTTGTACCGCCGAGATTTTTGTCTATATTTTTCATTCCCTGATATATTTGCGTTGAGGATTTAAAATAGTTAATAAAACTGTTTTCAACGCGTATTTTTTGTATGCCTATAAGAGCAAAAACTATCATACATGCAGCCGTCAAGACGATAAAAAAGCCGTGTTTATCTACTATCTTAGCGCAGAATGACGAAAAAGCAAACTCTTTTTCAAATTTCGTATAAAGCTTCTTTTTGGGAAGTATCGCGAGAATGGACGGAAACGCCGTAAAAGCTATCAATAAAGACATTGTAATGCCGCTTGCCATCATCCAGCCAAGATTTATAATGGGTTTGATATTTGCCAGCATGAGCGACAAAAAACCGATAATCGTTGTAAAAACCGCAAAAAACGAGGGTTTAATTTTGGACAGCGTTGAGAGTAAAACAAGCTCTTTTTGCGTTGCTTTCGGATATTTTGAGGCAAGTTCGCGATATCTTACTATGAGGTGTAAAATTATGGAGATAGTCAAAATCAGCTGTAAAGCCACAAAATTAGATGAAATGACTGTAACTTCCCATCCGAAAAATCCCAAGATTCCAGCCGTTGAAATAATGCTAATGGCGCAGATTAATAACGGCAGTACAATGTAGCGGATTTGTCGGAATATAACCCAAAGCGTCAGCGCCAACAGCGCAAATAAAACCGCGCCGAAATATACGAGGTCGGATTTAACAAAAGTTATCATATCTACGGCTATCATATTGACGCCGCCCAAAAAGAGTGCGCCTTCATCGTTATGCGATTTTAAAATCGCCCTTATCTCATCTATATTTTGACGTTCTTTGATCCTTAATTCATCGCGGTATTTTTTAAACTCTTCCGAAGCTATTTTAAATGTCTCTTCTGCTCCAGTATCGCCCTTAGTTACCGCTTCTCTTGCGCTGTTTCGCTTCTCAAGAAGTTTTGCGTACGTTTCGTCGGCTTTTAGCATTACAATAATTGCGGTAGTTTTCAAATCCTTGCTGACAACATTTTCACTGTAAATCGGGCTTGTCAAAAGCTCCTCTTTTGCTTTTTGGAAATTTACGTACGGGGAGCGCAGAGTCGTGATATCGTTTACCAACTCTTTTACGGCGCTTCCGCCGTTTTCCAAAAGCGGGATATCAAGTATGCTCATGACAGAGTCCACGCGCTGAACTTTTTTTAATTCTTGTGAAATTTCATCTAAAAAACGCAGCGTTTCAGGCGCAAAAAGGTCATTTTTGGGCGCAAATGAAATAATGAGCATATCAAGCCCCGAAGGGTAGCGCGTAGATATTTCTCTCATGAAAAGCAGATCCGAGTCGTCTTCCAGCAGCAATGTTTCGGCGGAGGCATCTACTTCAAGTTTTGAGGCTTGAATAGTCAAAATACCTACTATAACGAACAGCGCCGCTAAAACAGCTATCGGAAATCTTAATATCAGCTTTTCATAAATTTTTTTAAGCATTATTTTTGCACTTCCAAATTTACGGCGTCAATTTTTTGTATCAAATCTTCAAACGAACCGTTTTTTAATATGCCTTCAAATTGGCTTCTATATGTTTGAACGATACTCACTCCGATAATATCCACATCGTAAATAAGCCAGCCGCGCGCGTCTTTTGTATCGTAAAATTTATACAAAATCTCATAAGTCTGCCCGTCTTTCGCGCTTAAAACCATTGGCACTTGAATACGCGCCGCGCTCTTTTTATCGCTCTTTTTAATAGTAATTTTTTCATCTGTGTAGAGTTTTAATTTTTCTATATAAGACTCTTTGAGGCGTTTTACAAATTTTGTTATAAACTCTTCTTGCTGTTTATCATTCAGCGTTTTCCACTGCGCCTTTCCAAGACAAATTTCAGCCATCTGCTTAAAGTCAAAAAATGAATCAAACATCGCAAAAATCCTTTGCGATTTTTCACTGTCATTTATATTTTTATCTTGTAAAATAGTGGTCGCTTTAACAATATCGCCGCTTATAACAGTATCTATTTCACTCTCTTCAAGCGCGTTTAACAGCGTGCAGGCAAAAAACGCCGCTATAAAAAACTTTAATTTCATCATTTACTCCTTTATCAGTTTATCTCTTCTTTGTTCGTACATATTTTTCATCAGCGGATATAAATCTATCGCATCTTTTGTCATTGCTTCATACATGGGCGCGAAATCCGATAGTCCGTTAAACGCGCCAAATGCGCCTACGCCGATGCTTTGCCAGTTATTCTCAAATACGTTCCAACTGTTGTAAGTAAGCGGAGTTATGTAGTTAACAGCCATGCCTCCAAGGTCGCGCAGATTTGACGGACCCAAAATCGGCAGCACAATGTGCGGACCGGAAGGAATACCCCAAACGCCTAAAGTCTGTCCGAAATCCTCATCATGTTTTTGCATACCGTACAATTCGTCAGCCGTATTTGCAAAGCCTAAAAATCCAACGGTTGTATTGATGATAAACCGTCCTGTTTCGGAAGCGGCATTTGTAATTTTCCCCTGCAATATGTTATTTACAAAGCGCACGGGAAATGCTAAATTATCAAAAAAGTTATTTATGGAAACTCTCGCACCTTGCGGGACTACTTTTCTGTAACCATCGGCAGTTGGAATAATTACATTGCGGAATGCTGCATCGTTAAATTCGGTCATGACTCTATTGTATCCGCTTAAAGGATCAAACTCTTCTACGCTGCTAAATTCGGCTTCAAAGTCATCTTCATCAGGCGCGCTTACCGCGCTTTTATCTGCGCATCCGCAAAAAAAGAGTAAAAAAAGCGCAACTGCCGTAAACCTCATAACTGTCCTTTAAAAAATTCTGTATTAAACGAATTATTGTATCATATTTATAATTTACACTCTGTGCAAACAGTATCCGATAAAATGTCGTGCAGACATCTTTTATCGTTTCTGAAAAATGCCGGTAAAAATCCGATAAATACCGAGCCGAAAATTGCAAAACATAAAAATCTCCACATTGCCCTAAAAAATCCGGGCTTTTGTTTAGTCTGTAAATCTGTAAGCTGTATATTATAAGCTTTATATCCCGGACTCTGCCCCGTAACGGTAAAAAAAATAGAAAGTATAATACCAAAAACAAGCGTACAGATAAGTATGGCGGGCTGGTTGTTTAAAAATTCATCGCGTCCGTCTAAAACGATGTAAACCGCAAAATATAAAAGAGGCATATTTATCATGAACATATCAACGATAAAAGCTTTCACGCGCTTAGAAACAGACGCGCTCTGCGGCGTTTTGGATGCAAGTACGGCTTGTTTTTTGGCGTTAAAGCGAGAAAGAGCGGAAACGCTCTTATTGGACTGCGCTTCGGCTCTTTTTTTGGTTCTCATTTTAATTGCCGCGGCTTCCGGGTTTAACGGCTTGGCTTCCAAGTTTGCACATAGGACAGTTATCCGCAGAAAATATCTCAAATTCAAAGTCCGCCAGCGCAAAAAACGGTACGTCATACGGCAGCTGACAATTTGGCTTAGCTTGTTTGCCGCTGCTTTTGCGCGCGCAAAATCCTCTGTTGGCAAGCGCGGCAAACGCTACGATTTTTCCGCCCATTTGCGCTATGGTTTTAGCGGTCTCCAAAGCGGAACCGCCTGTGGTGATGATATCTTCGCAGATGATAAATTGTTCGCCTTCTTTAACCTCAAATCCGCGCCTTAATGTCATCTTGCCTTCAACTCTTTCCGTGAAAATAGAGCGTATATTCAAGGCGCGCGCCAACTCGTAACCGGCTAAAATACCTCCAAGCGCAGGAGCGCACACGCAATCGGCTTTAATACCCGCAAGCTTTATCTGTTTTGCAAGCTCTACGGCAAGCTCGGCAGCTACGCGCGGATTTTCAAGTACTTTTGCGCTTTGCAGATAGTAGCGCGAATGGTTGCCTGACGATAACAGAAAATGCCCCTCAAGATAAGCGCCGGCATTTTTATAAATCAATTCTATATTCATCTTTTATACTTTCAAAAGCTCGTTTTCTTTTTGCTTGACAAGTTCGTCAACTGTTTTGATGAATTCATCGGTGATTTTTTGAACTTCATTTTCGCCTTTTTTGATAACGTCTTCGCTAAGCGCGCTCTCTTTTTCAAGCTTTTTGATTTTGTCATTTGCCTCTTTGCGAATATTTCTAACTGCTACTTTAGCTTTTTCGCCGAATGCTCTTGCATGTTTGGCGTTTTCTTGGCGCTGCTCTACGGTCATGGGCGGAAAGTAGAGTTTCACGCCTTCGCCGTCGCTGTTCGGATTGACGCCTATATTTGCTTCGGCAATTGCTCTTTCTATATCTTTGACAAGCTTTTTTTCCCATGGCGCTATACTTATCGTAACGGCATCCACAGCCATTATTGACGCTACTTGATTTAGCGGCGTAGGAGAGCCGTAATAGTCTATATGAATGTTATCTAAAACGGATATGTTTACTTTGCCGCTTCTAAGCGTTTGAAAGTCGCGTTTGAGAGCATCTATACTTTTACTCATGTGCTCTTTTTCAAATTTATAAACTTCGTCCAGCATATCTTAATCCTTTACTAAAATCTTTGTTGAAATTTTATTATCACAGCGCAGTATTACCCGCACTCTTGATTTTTGCAGCTTTTCATTCATGTCGTAATCTACAAGTCCGTTTTTAACCGCTATATCCCGCCAGCCCAAATCGGTAATGTAAAGCTGTGCTTTTGTAACATTATCGCTAATGTTCGCTTTTATTTTTGTGATATTGCCGCTTAAGGGATAAACTTTAGGCTCTATCCACTCCGCTTCAAGAGTTTTGTATTTTAAAAGAGGTTTTATATTTGCATCGCCTACAAGCGCGAAACGATTTAAGTCATACACACTGCTCGTATCTGAAACGGCGCCGATATTTTGATTTAATATCGCGCTAAATCCAAACTCTTTTGCGATATTTTTCACTTCGTCATTATATTCGCCGTAAGGGTAAGAGTAAAAACTGCTTTTAGAGCCTGCTCTTTTTTCGTAAAGCTCCAACCCTTTTTTAAAATCAGCCCTCAACTCTTCCGCGCTCTGCTTTGTTTGATGAGCATGCAGATATGAATGAAAAGCGAGCGTGCCGCCTCTTTTTTCAAGATCTTTTAACTCTTCCCAATTTAAAAAATCAGGATAATTTTTCTCCGCCGCTTCAACATATACAAACATTGTAAACGCATATCCGAACTCTTCAAATATCGGCAGAGCGTTTAAAAAGCTTTTATATCCGTCGTCTATCGTTAAAGTGACCCATTTTTCGGGCAGAGTTTCATTTTGATTTAATTTATCTACGATAGCCTGCAATGGTACGACAGTGTAGTTATTATCTCTTAAAAACTCAAACTGTTTGCGCAAGACGCTGTTTTGAGTATTGGTAGAGGGGTATCTGTCATCGTTAAAACGGTGATACAAAAAGATATGTGCGTCGGCAAAAAGATAAAAGCTAAACGCACAAAGCAGAAAAAAACAACGCATTATTCTGCTGACGGAGCTTCGGGCGCATACGGCGCAATCGGCGCGTCATTCGCCGAAGGAGAGGAAGTCTCTACATTATCAATCAAAGATTCGCCGCTTTGCTGGTTATATAAATATGTAAGACATATTGTGTTGACGACAAATAAAAGTCCGACGACAAGCGTAAATTTAGCTAAAAATCCGCCGGCTCCTTTTGCGCCGAACAGCGACTCGTTACTGCCGCTGTATGCGCCGAGTCCTATGGAAGAGCTTTTTTGAAGCAAAACTGCTATAGTAATGATAACTGCTAAAATAAACTCGAGTACGAAAAAAAATCCTGTCATTTTATATCCTTAAATTCAAACGAAATACCCCAAAACTTTTATAATTAAAGCATTTTTATGAGGAGCATTATTTTATCCAAACGATATTAAAAAAACGTTAAAACCCTTTTGGCAAGGCTGTTTTTCGCGGCTTTGCATGTACTAAGTTTTGGTTTTGAAAAAATATGCTAATATTTTGAGATTTAAAAAAGGATTGATTGATGGCAATATTTATAACGACAGTAGTCTGCGTTTTGGCTTTGGCGATGATAATTTACGTCTCCCGTTACCGCTATTATGATTTGAACAGCTGGAGCGGCATTCTTACAAAATGGGCGGACGATAATGGTGTGAGCCGTAAAAGAATGCCAAGATATGATGAGAAGACGCTTTTAAATATCAGCGAGCTTGACCTATCCTTATTGGAGTTGCAATCTTTGCCTGAAGAGATTTGCAATCTCGCAAGCTTAAAAAAGTTAAATCTATCGCACAACGACTTAAAGTCGCTGCCTAAAAATATAATCGTTTTGAAACTAAAACAGCTTGATTTGCGCGGCAACAACGTTTTAGAGCTTAGCGCGAAACAAAAAGCATGGATAAAAGAGATAAAAGAGTTTTATGCGGACGATTTGGTAAATTTGAAAAAATAAAATCTTAAAAATCGTCCGTTTAACAGCGCGGGCGGCTTGGAACTTTGTGAAGCTTTATCCAAACAGCGTGGCAAACCAACTTTTCTTTTTGCTTTCAACTCTATTTTCAAGCCGTTTTAAGCTTTTATCTTCCAGCATTTTCTCCACACACTGTTTATAATCGTTATCGTCTTGCGCGATGTGGTGCGTGAGCCAAATCTGAAGTTCAGCCATGAATTGCCCCGTTATATTGCGCCCTTCTTCAAAGCTTGACTTGTACTTTTGTATAGTAGCAACAAATGATTCATGTATCTTTTTGTGGGGTTTCGTCATCGGATAACCCGCTTCTTCCATCAATTGCTCCTCAAACGCAAAATGCGAAATCGTATAATTTGTCATTCCCATAAGCACCATATAAATTTGTTCCCTGTTTTGCGTAGTAAGCGCCGCTTGAAGCTCGTTAATATACTGAACAAGTTTTTTGTGCTGATTGTCTATGACGTTAATTCCTAATTCATATGATGAATTCCAATTCCAATATGCCATTTTCTAACTCCATGTGTTTAAAAAAATACCGTTGGATTTATAATACAAGATTGTAAATATTTCATAACTCTATATTGAAAGTTTTATAAAACCGCTTCTTTAATTATCTTTTTGATACAATGTCGCATCCATAGGACGCGCATGCGTTCTAAACATATAAAAGGAACTGTTTTGAAGATATTGCAGCTTGCTCACTCGCCGGATGCAGATGATATTTTTATGTATTATGCTATTAAATTTGGCTGGGTTGACGGGAATTTGAAATTTGAAAATCACGCGCTTGACATACAAACATTAAATGACGAAGCTCTAAAAGGCGCTTATGACGTGAGCGCGATAAGTTTCGCTCTTTATCCTTTAATAAGAGACGATTACGCGCTTTTGCGTACGGCTGTGAGTTTCGGCGAAGGGTATGGTCCAAAACTAATCAAAAAAAAAGGTACGAAATTAAAGCGCAATTTCAAAGCCGCTCTCAGCGGTGCGCATACGACAAATGCGCTACTGTTTCGCGCCGCGTATCCTGATGCGCGCATTATCTATAAAAACTTTTTAGATATTGAAAACGCGGTTTTAAGCGGCGAGGCGGATGCCGGCGTGCTGATACATGAGAGTATTTTAAGTTTTGACGATACTCTTGAAGTGGAGCGGGAGATTTGGGATATGTGGATTAGTTTTGCTAAAAGCGATTTACCGCTGCCGCTTGGCGGTATGGCGTTGCGGCGTTCAATGCCGCTTTTGCGCGCATGCGAATGCGAAGAGATGCTGACTAACGCGGTTTTAACAGCCGTTAAATGCAAAAAACAGCTCTCAAATATGCTTTTGGAGCGAAATTTGGTGCGCGTAGATGAGATAAAACTTGAAAAATATCTTAATCTTTATGCAAACGATAAATCCGTAAACATGGATGAAAAGCAGTTGGACGCTGTGGACAGACTTTTTGAGATAGGTTTTAACGCCGGTTTTTATGACGAGCAAATCCGATGTCGGGACTATTTGATACCGCTTGAGTATAAAAAGGACAGATATTCATGAGAGCGGCGTTATGCGCAATAAATTGATGCGGGACATATATATATGAGAGAGATTGATTTTTCTAAATTTTCAAGTATCAAAATAGGACCAAAAGTTGAAGTTTGGGAGATAGACGAAGTATGTAAAATCCCAGAAGGCTTTTTTTTGATAGGCGGCGCAAATAACCTTTTAGTTTCGCCAAATCCGCCTCCTCTTGCCATACTCTCCAAAAAATTTGATTATATATTTGAAGATAAAGAGGGCGTACATGTGGGCGCGGCAGCAAGCGGCGGAAAAGTTTTGAGTTATGCTAAAAAACATAATTTAAAAGGGTTTGAATTGCTGCAAAAACTACCGGGCTCTATGGGCGGTATTGTCAAAATGAACGCGGGATTAAAAGAGTTTTGCATATCGGACAATCTTATAAACGCGCTGATAGACGGCGCAAGGAGAGCAAAAAACAGTATAGATTTTAGTTATAGAAAAAGCGGCATCAAAGGGGTGATATTTGAAGCGGTTTTTGAAAAAAAAGAGGGGTTTGACTACGCATTGGTTGAGATATTTAAAAATATGAGAAATAATCAGCCGAATTTGCCAAGCGCGGGGAGTTGTTTTAAAAATCCGCCGAATGATTTTGCCGCACGGCTGTTGGAGGCGGCGGGATTTAAAGGAAAGCGCGTTGGAAATATGGCGTTTAGCGACATGCATGCGAATTTTTTAGTAAATCTGGGAGGCGGTATCTACGAAGAGGCGATAACTCTTATAGACGAGGCAAGAAGGGCTGTCTTTGAGAAATTTGGCATTAGATTGGAATTGGAAATAGAGATAGTGCGTTAGAGCATTAATCCATACAATAAATATTGCGATAAAAAGCGAAACTACATGCATGATAAAGTTCGTTTGCAGATAATAAAAAATGTCGGCAATTTACCGCTGTTACCGCGAAAAAAGACGCCGCATTGGTTATATTAGCTTCAAACGTTAAATTATGTCGTTGAATGTGGTAATTTCTCAATATTTCAAGCGATTGAAATTTTCCTGCCACATTTTGTGATATATTGTTATAATTTCTTTTAAGGTTATTAAAATGTTTGAGCTTCCTGATATTGTTAATTATATAGGTTTGTTTCTTGCTACTGTTATAAGTGGTCTTTATTAAAGAGAGAGAAACAAGAAAAACAAAAACGCAAAAAAACATTAACTCATAATTCATCTATCACCTCAATATTGCGCTTTTGTGTTTTTATTATCTTAAAATTTAAATTGCTTTTCACTTCTAAAAAATTATATTGTTTTAGGTTTTGTACTATAGGGATAAATTTTTCATCTATTGCCTTTTTTATATATTCACAATCGGACAGCTCAATAAAATATATCGGTTAAAGCAGCTATTATTTTAAAAGCGTAAAATTATAGGATTTTAAGCGGTTCGCGGTTATCATTTTCAAATTCTCTCATCGGAGCGGCATGAAAACAGTATTGACGATAGCGGGTTCGGACAGCGGCGGAGGTGCGGGCATACAAGCGGATATAAAAACGGCAGAGGCGCACGGAGTGTTTGCCGCGAGCGCAATTACCGCGCTCACTGCGCAAAATACGCAAGGAGTAGCCGGCGTTTTGGGCGTAAAAACAGAGTTTATCATCAAGCAAATCGAAACGGTACTTAGCGATTTTGACATAAGCGCGGTAAAAATCGGCATGCTCGGAAACTATGAAACGGCAAACGCATTGGCAGATATCTTAAAAAACTTTGGCAAACCGATAGTATTAGATCCCGTAGCCATTTCGCGCGCGGGTTCAAAACTGTTGGACGATGACGCAAAAACGGCTTTGACAAAGCTTTTTACGTTAGCCGATATAGTTACGCCAAATCATTTTGAGGCTGAATATTTCGGACTTTGCACCAATACGGACGCGAAACTTCCAAAATGTAATTTTTTGATAAAAAATATATTTCCCGATAGCGCCGTAGCGGTGGACAGGCTTTTTTTGAAAGGCAGTTTTGCAAGGGATTATGAGACGCCGTTTGCGCAAAAAGCCAACACGCATGGCAGCGGCTGCACTTACTCTATGGCAATAACATGCAATCTTGCGCTTGGATTTACATTGGACGATGCGATACAAAACAGTAAAAATTATATATATAACGCCATAAAAAACGCTCCCGATTTGGGACATGGAAACGGTCCGATAAGACATAAAACGCAGACAGCATGTGAATAATTTTTATCTATTGAAAATCTTTATGAAAAGCGGATAAGGTTTTCGCTTTGAGACATATATGCAAAAAATGGTCGGGGTGACGGGACTTGAACTGATTTGGAAATAGCCTATATATCGTATTTCTATAGATAAAAACAATAAAAAAAGACCATAATAGAGACCATAAAAAATTACATCAATCCTTTTTAACAACATAATATTTTCCATTGCGTTTTTTAAAAACGCAATTGTTGAATCTGCTGTCATTTATGTTATAGGTAAACAAATCTTGCAATGCTTGTTCCTCTAATTCTCGTGTTATTGATGCAAGAGCTGTATCTTCCTCATATAATGCTTCGCCATCATCTGACAAGCGATCATCGTCAAGGTCTATAACATAACAAAAAACAGTACGCTTTAAAAGCGATAATAACAGTTTCATTTTATGTCCTCTTCGTTGTGTTTTGTATATTATAATATTTTTTGCAAAAAAAGTTGTATATTTTGGCTGGTTTTTTTGAAAATCAAAAATTTAACCAAAATCGGACTTTTTTAAAAATATAAAATATTTCTTAAAAGTTATATATTCAAATCTTGAAAACTCATATTTAACTAAAATAGACATTTTTCGTTTTTATTACTATCTTTGATAATTAGTATCATTTGTTATTTTTTTAGTGTCGGTAAATAGGACTTTGCTACAATTTTTGATAACAGTTATCGTGTTACGGTTGTAACGGATTGTAACGGATAACCGTTACAAAAATACTCCTATAAAATCGGCTTTCTTTATACTTTGTAACTTTGTAACGGTTATTTTTTTATATTAGGAAAAAAAATAAATATATAAAAAGAGGCAGACAAAAAATAAGGAGAAATTAAGAAATAAAAAAAGAGATAAAAAATTCCCTCGCGCGCGTACGCGAGGGAAGAACCGTTACAAGCATTTTTTATTGTCTGGAAGCGCGTAAAATAGGGGGTAAATCTTGTAACGGTGCATCCGTTACAATCCGTTACAACCGTTACAATAACGGTTATCAAAAAAGAAGAGTATAGAGACGGCATATTTGACGTCATCTATTTCATGGTGCAAGTATAAAATTATATTTCTTTTTAATAGCTTAAGATAGTTTTGGTTAATATATCCGCACGCATTTGATAATTATGCTATACTTTCGCATTTATGAGGATTTTGATATGAAAAAAGTTTTATTGATGGTGGGTTTATCATTTTTAATGAATGGATGCGCACTGATAAAATTACCTGCTGTGCAACTGCCGGATGAGGATAAACCGGCAACTGTTAGAATATACGAAAATATCCCAAAAGATGAGATTCTTAAAGCCGGTGAAAAAGTGCTTACCCTTGCTTATGACGGATTTAAATTTGAGTACGCTAACAATACTCTTTTGGCGGCAAGAGATTGGATATCGTTTGGTTTTCTCTCGGCAGCAGCAGGAACCGACTATTGGGAAGTCGCTGTGAACGATAACGATTCAACGGTCAGTATTTCGCTAAAAAGAGAAGCCAGTCCTGGCTTGCTTATTGGTTCGGGCAAAGACGATGTGCTTGGTAAATACATTTATGAACTGTTTTTTGAAAGGCTTGACTATCTGCTTGGCAAGACGGACAAATGGACAACCTGCAAAGAGGCGAAAGTAAAAATGAAAGAAGATAGAGACAAAAAAATAGAACATGACCTTGTAGCGCTTTGCGGTCCAGCTTCCAAAGATGATATGCCGCAGATAAAATAATTCACAAGCATGCCCTATTGGTTTAAAGTAAGACTCTTGCTTGGTCTTATCGTTTTTATACTCAGTCTTATTTTATATTTCCCGTAAAATATAGAAAACCTGCCCTAATATCTCATAGTTCATTTTTTCTTCTTTGTATTTTGTATTGTCATATCTTACTACAACGCCTGTCTCGGTTTCAAAGAGCCGTGCGGGAAAAATCGTAAAGTCTGTACCTCTTAGCATATATACGCGTCCGCTTATAATTTCCGTTTTTGATTCATCAACCAGCAGTTTGTCGGTTTGCTTAATGGACGGAGACATGCGTAAGCTATCTGCAGTATATATTTTAACCGACTTAGTCAGCTCGGGGATATGAAATCCGAATATCGGAGCTATTTCATGCGCTGCTGCCGTACTTGTCTCTTTTGTGCCTTCGCCGTTTATGAGCCACTCGTAAGAGATGTTTTCTTTGTTGGCTATTCTATAAAGGTTACGTTTTGGAATTTTTTCTCTTTGTTTCCATTGCGAGATGGTGGTCTCTACAACTCCTATTTTTTTAGCTAATTCTACATATGTCCCAACTTTATAATGAGACATTAATCTCTCTAAAATATCTTTAATATTACTCAAAATTTATCTCTACCCTTGACAAAAAATATTTTTTACACTACCATTACATCTACAAAACATCTACAAAAGTTAGACAAAACATCTGACTTTGTATATGTATGTTTTTTTGACTAACTAATAATTATACCCTATTTCCAATAAGGAGTAGGTAAATTTTCCACATTTGTGTGGTTGCCTAAGTCGCTCTTGGGATGGAGGCGTAAAAACAGAA
This sequence comes from Campylobacteraceae bacterium, assembly GCA_031258205.1. GTDB lineage: Bacteria > Campylobacterota > Campylobacteria > Campylobacterales > Campylobacteraceae > JAIRKW01. Next base: position 18,423 of record JAIRNE010000040.1, on the reverse strand, counting down.
AGAAGCCCGCATACAGCTACGGGTGAGCGCTCAAGAGAAGTGGTCTTGCCGGTTGCCCAGCGAGGGAGACAAGACATGACTATCGCAGGCTCGCCAAAGGAGACGGCATTCCTGAACATGTCCCTTTTTTTGGTGGGGAGGTTAAACCAAAAACCTTTTTTTAGACCCGACTTAAGGGGGTTTTGTGTACTTTGAAGAGCATAAAAAGGGGCTGTATTCACTCTACAGCCTCTCTTTATGTTCTTTAGATTGGAGAGACGATGTACGTCCCACTTGCAGAAGCGGCTTACATGTTTGATATCCCGAAGACAAGGCTTCAGAAGCTTTGTCATAAAGATAAAAAACATGGACTTGAAGGACGCTTCATGGATGACGGTGGCGTTACAAAAGTCTTTGTCTCTGACAGGATAACTTTTCCTGAAAGCGACAAAGTGAGAAGTTTCTTTAGTTTAACTCCTTTTTTCTTTAAAAACGAAAAGGAGATAGCGAGAGAAATCTCAAAAAGAACAAATAAAAGTGTATGGAGTGAGTACATGAATATTCGTAACTTCAGTTTCAAAAACCCGCAACACGCGCGAGTTGTTGCGGATACTATCAGTAGATACATAAGAACTCACCCGCTTCTTTTCAGTATAGAGGAGTTAGAAAAATGAGAGATATAAGAGATTTGTGGGGTGTTGATCAGGGCGACAAGATAATCAAAATATTTTTTGTTGCTAAATGCGTGAAAGTTATTCTTTTGTACCATAAAAATCATGCTGACGAGTGTGATAAGAATATAAAAAATGCTATAGATTTTTTCTACGATAATAATAAGTATATACAAAAAACGTTACAGTCCATCTACGAATTGAAAAAGTAAATGACCCAAAACATCTTTGAACTCACCGCAAATATCACTAAAGAAGAGCTCAAAGAGTTCATGGCGCAAAACGGCGCGGAGTTTGGAAAGAGCGGATACGCGACTGATAAAGACATGTGCTTTTGTCCGTTTCATGAACACAGCCACAATACGCCAAGCGTCGGTATAACATACCGCAAAGGCAAAGCGTTTTTTAACTGCTTTGCGTGCGGCGCGGCTGGAGACGCCGTCAAATATGCGGAACTTTACTACAAAATAACACCCATTGAAGCGGCTAAAAAAGTGTGTACGTTTCTTGGCATTCCTTACGAAGAGAGCGAAGAGGCGAAAGAAAAAGCCTCTAAGATAGTCCAAGAGCGTAAAGCTGCGGCACAAAAAGCAAAAGAGAAGTTTGAGAAAGAGGAGGCAAAGATAAGAGAAGCCTCTTTAAAACGCGCGCTTCCTTTAGTCCCAAAACTTCAAGAGAATTTTATAACGATGTGGGATGCAATAAGCGAGGATATAAAAACCCGTTTTCCTACTTTTCATACTTCGCATTATCACCACTACTCAAATCTTTATCTTGGCTGGGATGCCGACCATCAAAGCGTTGTCATAATCAATCAATATAAGAAAAAACTCTACAACATAAAGTGGAGGCAAAAATATGCCGCAGAGAATAACAACCTTACCGATAAGCGTATGGGCGGCAAATGGATAGGGCTGTGGAAAGCTCGCTATTTCCCGTTCCCGCTTGAGAGGTTTGAAGAGCATGAGGATAGCAGAGTAATAATCTGCGAGGGCGAAAAGGACGCCTTGAATCTGCTGTTTTTGGGTGTGAACTGCTTAACGCTTGGAGCTGCCACAAACAGTTGGGAAGAGTATGCCGATTTACTTAAAGGCAAAGATATTTACGTCTGGTTTGACCACGACAAGGCGGGATATACCGGAGCGGTACGCAGATATAAAGAGCTTGAGAGCACGGCAAAGAGTATTCACATCATTCTGTTTTATACCTTCAAAGAGAAGTATCCCGACAACTTTGATATAAGCGATTATCTGCAAAAGCAAAACTTTAAATGTCCCGATGAATTGTATGAGAGCGTCTCTTACTCTACGTACAAGCTTACAAACGACAGGCTTGGCGACATAGAGGAGATTTGTAATCTTGATCTCTGCGAATTTTACGAGAGTGTCAATATTAAAGACTTTAGAGACATCAAAAAAGAACTTTTGAAAAAAGACGATGAGGATAAGGTTTTGTACGTTGTGAATGTAAAAGGCGAAGGAGATGATAACAGGGTAGATCATGTCCTCTCTCAAATGGACAGGTATAAAAAAACAGATACTTGGCGCGCGGCAAAAGAAGTGTTCGCGAAGTATTTTTTTGAAAACGGAGAAGATGGGATGTTTAAAGATATCCATGAAGCAATAGATACTATGGATAATGCGCTCACTTTTAAAAAAACAGTCATCAATAACTACAGGCAAACGCATTTAACCGACTGCGCGAATGCGTTCATTGCTATGGTAAAAAAGGCTGGGTTTGATATAGGAGAGTATAAAAGCTCTATCTATATTTGGACGGGTTCTTACTATCTTCAAGTGAGCGATAACGATTTGGCTAAATTTATTCATACGGATTGGATGAATGCGGCAAGGGTGGATATGAAAAAAAGAACAAGGAGTATGGCTGAGGATATAGTCGTTAATATTAAAAGCCTTGCGACAAATCTTGATGAGATAAAAAAATATGAACAAAGAAGAGTTGTAAACTGCATTAACGGCACGATATTTGTCTCTCATAGAGGTAAAACAACATTCTCAAATAAACATGACAAGAAGAATGCCGCGATAAATATTCTGCCGTTTGAGTATGATAAAAATGCCTCCGCCCCAAAATGGGAAAAGTTTCTTAGACAAGTGCTGCCGAATGAGCAAGAACGTATGGCATTGATGGAGTTTATAGGGTATTGCTTTTTGCCTGCTCATGAATTTGAGACGTTTTTATTTCTTTACGGCAAAAGCGGCGCAAACGGAAAGAGCGTTATCTTGGATACGATAAGGAACTTTTTTGGTTCTGAAAACGTCAGCGCATTGCAATTGCAGCAGTTTGAAGGACATCAGCTTGACGCAATCACAGGTAAACTGATAAACATCGGAAGCGAGATAGATAAAACGGGAACGGATAGAGGACAGTGGGCAATTTTGAAAGCGCTTGTCAGCAATAATGACTCTATCACGGTAAATCCTAAAAACAAAGACCCTTACGAACTCACCGAAAAACCCAAACTTGTTTTCAGCGGAAACGATAAACCAAAAGGCGGGCTTGATAACGGCGTATTTAGACGGATGCTTCTTTTGTCGTTTAGTTATGAGATAAAAGATGAGGAAAAAATAAGGGACCTCTCGGACAGATTTAAAGACGAGATGGCTGGTATCTTTAATCTTGCGATTAGCGGACTTAAGAGAATAAAAGAGAACGGACGCTTCACAAGATCCGACAGAATGATTGAGGAGCTTGAAACATACAAAGACGAAGTTAATCCTCTAAGAAGCTTTATCAAAGAGGCGATAATACCAAATAGATACTGCTGCGTACCTCACGAGTACATGTACAAATTATATGTCAGCTACATAAAAAACAGAGGCGGCAATCCTATGGGCAATATAAGCTTTTTCCGTTCTTTTAGGGAGGAGTTGAATATGCTGGGAACAAAAACCGAAGTAAAAACTATCAGACCGAAAAAAACATTACAGGGACTTTCCTCTGTATGCAAATGCACATCGGGCGTAATGATAAGCAGTGATTTTGAGATAACGGCTATAAATATAGACAATAACACGACTATTGAGACAAAAGATATGAATATCAGCTCTTTGACGATAGAGAGCATAAAATCGGAGAAAGACGAATGAAAGAGATGAGCGCGGCGCAAAAAAGAGCTTTAGAACTTTGGCTTGAGAGCGCAGAGCTTCAAAACAATTTCACGCCGATGACAGAACGGAAACTTGCCGAGAGACTTCAAGCCGAAGGATATCAAATGAGCGACAGCCAAATAAATAGAGTGAAACAGAAGTTTGGCTGGAAAGCTCTTTTAGAAGCGAAAGTAACGGCATCGGTATCGGACAGCGCCGAAGTTGTTACCGTCTTTGAAAATGCCGGACTTGAAAGCGTTATCAAAAATACAAAGATAGACGCCCAAAGAGTGGAAATCCTGCAAGCTTCTACTCACGAAGCGATGGAGATACTCATGGGAAGGATACTTAAAAAGCTAAGAGAGGGCAAAGAACTTAATAAAGAAGAGACGAAAACCATCATAGCTATAGCTCAATATAGCGCAGTAGTAAAAGACAAAATCTTAGAGAGAATTAATAATCTTGGAACTCACACTATCTCATCGGATGAGATAAAAAAGCAACTTGAGAGTGTAGAACTGGAATTTGAAGCGGAGGTGATAGATGAATAAAGAGATAGACAGACTTTTGCGGCTGAAAGAGGTTTTGCATATCACGGGCAGAAGCCGTACAAGCTGGTACAAGCAGATACAAGAGGGCAAAGCTCCTGCGCCTGCCGTGTCGTGTCATAGATTTGCCGCGTGGAAAGAAAGCGATATCAAAGCTTATATTGAGGCTTTATGCGTACAGAAATAAGAGAGAGACTGTACGGCGATATATATTATTGCAACGATGCGCTTAAAGAGGTGTGGACAATCCTGCACAATCTTTGCGTTGAGTTTCAAAGCGGAAAAGAGGCTATGGGCGATGCTGAGCTGCGGATATTTCGCGAACTTAGAAAGGCTCTTAACAAAATAGAAAGTTTAACGCTGGAGGAGAACAAGTGAAACTCAAACTAACCAAAAAAGCAAGAAAACAGCTCATGGAGATGGAGCTTACAAAAGTTCAAAGCGTCTATCGTAAAGACAGTTTTATGGTAACCGCAGACGGGAAAGAATGGGTTATTGAAGGCAATAAGATAATCGGAGTTTATCCAATGTATCGTCCGATTATGATAGTAGATGATATAGAGAAGCGGGTTGATTCCAAGCTCTTAGACAAATGGGCGAAAATTTTTAAGGATTTTAAACATGAAAGACATTTATAAAGTATTGGGCGAGGCGTACAAAGCGAAGATAAGAGAGGCTGAGCTTGCAGGGCGCGGCTATGACGAGATAGTTATTGAAGCTTGTAATTTGTTTGCAATGTTTGAACTGCTTGACGACGAACAAAAAGAGATGATATCTCGCCGCGTTTTAGGCGAGGTGAGAGATTATGGGTTTTACACCGTTTTTGAATGAGAGAGGAGAGGCAGATGCTTTACCAAAGAGATAAAAAGCATAAAAACACTCAACATAGAGTGATGTACGAGGGGACAAGCGGGACGCATTACAGCGTTAAGTGGTACGAGGTGTCCAAAGGACAAATAGTCATAAAAACAACCAAAAAAGCGGTTGATATATTCAGGAGATGAGAGATGAGAATTTATATGAGGCACAGGACGTTTAAAGATGAACTATTTAGTCAAGTAATGTTTTTTGTAGGTAAAAGCGGTACGCGTTATAACGTAGGATATTACGACGTCAAAAAGACAAAAGACGGCGAGTTTATCGTGCGCCGCGACGGTAAGGTTATAGAGGAGGCGGCATGAAAGTCTATCTTTGCAGCCCTTACAGCGGAGGGGATAACAGCTCTTTAAATCCAAACAGCATTATATCCCCCGCAAAACAGAGACGCGAGCGCAATAAAAGATACGCTCTTGAAATGATGCTAAGAGTTATGAAAGAGAGAAAAGACGCTGTGTTTGCTCCTCATCTACTCTATACCGCGATACTGAATGACGATGTGGCAATAGACAGGCGCATGGGACTTGAAGCGGGATTTGAGTTTTTGAAAGCCTGCGATATGCTGCTGGTGGGCGACAGGTACGGCATAAGCGAGGGCATGCGGCTTGAGATAGAGTTTGCCGAAAAACAAGGCATAAGAGTAGTAACGGCGGATGAGTATCTGCCGAAAGGCAAGAGGATGTAAAAATGAAAGTTCTTGAATTTTGGCGGTTTAAAGTGGGGTTTGAGGTTAAGGCTTTTGGGGGAAATGTAAGCAAAGGTTTTGGGATTAACATAAACTTAGATTTTTCCCCTCTTGACGATTATGATTATGTTTATCAATGGCTAACATATGCATGGATATTTGAGATTGGCTTAGAGATGTGGAAATATTATTTTAGATTTTCTCTTGGGTTTAAGAGGAGGGGAAAATGAGAGAGATTAAATTTAGAGCTTGGGATATCATGAAAAATGAGATGTTTAGAGTTGATGCAATAATTTTCAATGATAAAACATTAAAAGATGATGCACATATTCTTGATGAAAAAAATGATATTCACTATTTTGGCGATATATGGCTTATGCAATACGTGGGACTTAAAGATAAGAACGGCAAAGAGATATACGATGGAGATATTTTAAATGTTGCAAACCGTTCTATAAACTGTGTTTTCTTGTTTAATATTAAAAAAGTTGAATACTCAAAAGTCAATTTTACTTTGCCTTATTTTTGCTGGGATAAGGAATGTAATCACAAAAGCCATTGGTCTCATTATTGCGAAGTCATTGGCAATATCTATGAAAATCCTGAATTATTGGAGGAAAAATGACACAAGAGAAAATTAAAAGCATAATTGAACAGAAAAAAACTGTTAAAGTTTTTGAGATTGAGGTTAAGAGCGATGAATACGATGATTTTTATGTCTCTGCGATATTTAACGACGATTTTATCAAGGGCGAAGAAAAATCATGAGAGTTTTAAAAAATGCTTAACAAAATCCATAACGAAAATAAGCAAAACATATTGCGATATAGCGCAAAAACGCATTCAAAACGTACAAAGGGTATTGCTATGACTTATCTTGACCTCTTTTCCGGAATAGGCGGATTTGCTTTAGGATTGAGGGAAGCAGGATTTGAATTTAGTAAACATTATTTTTCGGAGGTTGATAAATATGCAAGCGAATGCTATCAAAAACAGTTCCCGACAGCCGTCCCTTTGGGAGACATCAGAGGAATTGACACCAATAAGCTCGGACACATCGACATTGTTACTTTCGGATTCCCTTGTCAAGATTTGTCAATTATGGGAAAGCGAAGGGGACTTGAGGGCAAAAGAAGCGGCTTGTTCTATGAGGCTTTGCGGATTATCCGAATTTGCAAACCTAAAATTTTTATCTTCGAAAACGTTAAAGGATTATTGCAAAGCAACGCGGGACGGGATTTCGCAATTATCCTTAATGAAATCGGCGCACTTGGGATTTATGAATGTCAATGGCAACTGCTTAATACTTCGTGGTTTCTCCCTCAAAACAGAGAGCGGATTTACTTTGTTGGATTTCTTGGAAGGGGAAGTATCGGACAAATATTTCCTCTCACAAACTACGGTAAACAGATTGATAAGCTACAAGAACAAACAGTTCAAACGATTACGGCAAGTTACGGCAACAGCAGAACAAACGGAACTTATGTTATTAAAAATAACCTCTATGAAAAAACAAAAAGAAACAGCATAGGTGCAAGAATTTACGGCATAGATAAACCATCCATTACCCTTAATAGTATGGGGGGCGGACTTGGAGCAAATACCGGGCTTTATGAAATTGAGGGAAGAGTAAGGCGTCTAACGCCTCTTGAGTGCGAGAGACTGCAAGGTTTTCCCGACAATTGGACTGCGGAGTTTAGCGACACTCAAAAATATAAAATGCTCGGCAATGCCGTAAGTGTGCCTGTAGTTAGAGCTGTCGGGGAGAATATATTAAGATTTTTGGAGAGAAAATGAGTAAAATCAATGAGCTTGGGATAGAAAAACCAATAAGATGGTAAAACTTTCTGAGCAGTGGAGCGAATATTTATTAAGGAGTAGAAATGTCTTGTAAGACGTGCGGCGATTGTAAATGGCTTATAGAAGAATGTGACGGGTGGTATTGCGATAATGAAGAGAGTTTTTTTCAAGGAATCGGGTTTGACCCCAAACAAAGCGTTGCCGAACTTGCTTGCTCTGTATCCCAGCTCAAAAATGACGATGAGGAACAAAAATCTGAATATGAAAGCCCAAATCAAGGGCATTTTGAGTTTGAATAATGAAAGACTTAAACTTAAAATCAGAATTTGAGCAGATGCTAAGCCTGTTTGAGAACGAGAATAAAGACGAGATACTCTCTTATATAAAAGAAAGGATAGAGTTTTTTCTTTTGTTTGACCTTGATAATCCGTATAAAAAAAACGGTGAAAATCTGCCAAAAGAGCAGTTGAACAGTTATAAAAAGCAAATAGTAGAGTTGCAAGAGGATATTAACTACAACAGAGAAAGCATTAGAAAATTACAAAATGAAAATGAAACTCTTACAAAAAAACTTGAGAAACAAAGTGCAAACAAAGAGGAAAACGATTTGCTTAAAAAGCAAGTAGAAAGTTTAAAAGAAAAGATAAAAGATATAGACGCAAGATATAACGCGGCAGTTAACAAGCGAGAAAAAGAGATAAGCGGTATCATTGACAAACGGGCTAAAAAGTTCGCGCGAATGGATAGCGTGAACAGCGCGGAGATAGCGGCTCTGAAAAAAGAGAATAGAGAATTAAAAAACGAATTATCCGCGATAAAAACAAAAAACGACGAACTGCTTAAAAGGTGCGAATTGATTGCCAATGATCCATTTAAAGAAACAAATGAAAGCCTTATTAATAATAGAATACAAGAGATTGAAAAAGCGTATAAAGCGACAATAGCAAATCAGCAAAAAGATATAAATTATTACATTCGTGAACTCAAATATAAACAAGCGAGTATAGATAACTATGTAATTAAATTGCGTGAAATGGAGAGTAAAAATAAAACGCAAAAAACAGAAAAAGCAAGCGTAAGGCTGGGAGCCGACAGCGGCGATGAACTTTTAGACACTCTTAAACTCACAACAAAAATAGTAGAAAAATATAAAAACGAGACTGAGGAGTGGAAGAAAAGATTTGAAAGAATAGCAAAACAAACGGGCGGGACCGCTTATATTGTGGATGGACAATATTACTCTTTGCCTAAAGGCGAAATATGATAGAGCTTAATAAAATCTACAATTGCGACTGCTTTGAGTTTATAAAGAATATACCCGATAATATGGCAAATAAGCGGCTTAGTGCAGTTCAAGGAGCGCTTTATTTTCCTCTATAATACCAATTATTTATACTTTCAATATCTTCTATAATAAATTCTTCTGCACTTTTCAATGCGCATGCCAATTGTATATTCTCATCTTCGTATTTCATAGCTAAATACTCTCTATAGTTTGGTATCCCTAAAATAACTGAGGCATCAACCAAATGTCTGGTTAGAGGAATATAATCAATCAACTCCAACTCCGCTGGCTTAGGCATGCGATAGTAAAATTCCATTTTCATTTTCATTTTTTCCCTCTCATCTATATTATATAACTAATTTTCAAAAAACGATATAAAAAAAGGCGAAAACTGTTCTTTAAACTACTCCAAAAAATATATGGAGAAGTTTTTGAAATACACTCCCTCAGACTTGCAGGCGATGATAACCTCCGCCTTTTCTAAGGTGGAAAACGCAAAAGAGCGATTTTTAAAATGCGAATGCGCCGTTAAAGCAAGAGAATATAATCCAAAAAAATTTAAGACTAAAAACGAGCGCGATAAACTTTTCGTGCCTCTAATAAAAACCACCGTCCAGATACTTCACTCTATATTTCAAACTTCTTTTATGTCAAAAAAATGCCCCATTGATATAGACAGAATCGGCGAAAGGGAAAATGATGCCGATATCAGAAACGCTCTTATGGCTGTTATAAAACACGCTTGGGAGAACAGCTCGCATCGTATAGGATTGTCCCGTGCGGTTTTAAGCGCGATATCTCTGCCTCTTGGCATTGCCGCGCTGTTTTGGGACAGGCAGGAGAATAGGATAAGAACGCGGTTTATCCCAATAACGGATATTGCTTTTGATCCTAACGCTATTGACATAAGCGATATAGAGTATGTCTGTTACCGTACGAAAGTCTCAATCAGAGAAGTACGCGAGAACCTCAAAAACGGCTTTTATGTCCTTAAAGACAAAGGCGAGCTTTTCAGCGAGAGCGAACACGACAACAACAGAATACAAAAAGATGAAATTTATGTCAAGTCTTTAAATAAAAGCGGCGAGCGTGTCTGGTATCTAACGACCTTTATACACAATAGAATTGTGAGAGACAAGATAGAGTTTCGCGAACTGCCTTTCCATTTCGGGTATCTCATAGACAATTTGCCCGACATAGAATACGATATAGACGATAACGAATCGTACATTTACGGTTTTAGCGTTGCTGAAGTATTATTTGAACTCCAGCGCGAGTATAACATCAAGCGAAACCAAAAAATCAGACTTGTAGACAGGATAATAGACCCTCCGCGTACAATAGATAAGAATAGCGGCGCGGTTAGTCTGTCCGATATAAAAAACAATGAACCTTTTATAAGAGTTGAGACTTCGCAAGGGAAGAGCGTAAAAGATGTCGTTAGCGTTGATTATACGCCTCCTCAATACCCAATTGGTGAAGAACTTGGACTTCTCAACGAAGAGTACGAAAAGGTAAGCGGACTTAACTCTATACTCTTAGGACAGACCAGCCCGTCAGACCGCCGCGCAATGGGAGCTTTGCAGACTGTGAATGCGTCAAGCTCATTAAGAATTGAAAGCATGATGCAAACGCTTGTAGATACGATGCTAAATTCTTACGCCAATCACTTTGCAAAGCTTGTTTATTACAACACGACGGATTCAGAATTTGTCAATATCACCGAAAACCCTGAAATTATAAATATTATCGGCACGCTTGGGAAACGCATACCTCTTGAGATGAATGTACGTGTGAATTTCGGCACTGTCATTTCCGAAGAGGTAAAACTATCAAAACTATCTAACCTCTTGCAGATACTGATGCAATCAGGCGTAGTTAATGCCGTCATCGTAGAAAAACTCATACAAGACATCATGGTCATTATACAAGGCGAAAACGCCGCAGTAGAGATGATAGAGCCGCAGCAGCAAGAAGCGCCTCCAAGCCCAACCAAAGAAGATATTGACAGAGAAGCGTTACTGCGGGGAGGAGTATAAAAAAATGCGAAAACAAAATCTTACGATACCAAAAAAAAGAAAGGAGTTTCTATGCCACTTGAAGGACATAAAAAACTGTATGAGAAGTTAGGTGTTATCACTCACAAGGCGGTAACAGGTTTCGGAATTTTTGAGTACAAGGGTAAAAAACGCCAAATAGATAAACCCTGCAAGGTGGGGGACGTTGTTTTACGCAGGATACAAGACGGACGAATTATCGCCGCAGACTCAAAAGAGTGGAAAGAATTACCGGAATCCAAAGAGGTAACTCTTGAAATTCCGCAGCCAAAAAAGCCAAAACCACAACCAGCCGCCAAATCGCCCGGTTTAGATTTAGGAGATACGAATGAAACTGTTTAATTTTTTAATAAAGTTTTTGTTTTTTCACGTGATTGATCCTGACGATGGTGCAGGCAGTGATGGCGGCGAGGATTTGTTTAACGATAGAGACGATATACCAGAACCCGCAAAAAATCCGCCGCAAACAGAGCCTCCGTCTCCCAATCCGTCCAATCCTCCTCCGACTTCTAATGAAGATATTGACGCGAGGCTGAAAGCTATAGAGGCACGCGAAGCGGCGGCAAGACAAAGAGAAGAGCTTAACGCCCTTGAGACTGATTTGAAAGCAAAATATGACGGCTTTGAAATTAAGAAGGTTGTTTCATACCTGCAGGAGCTTGATAAAAAAACTCCCGGCGCGGGTAATGCACTTTTTACCCCTAAGGGAATTGAGCTTGTATGGAAGAGCGAATTTGCCAACGCAAAATCGCAAGAGGGCGAATTTGACGCTGCAAGAGCAAGCGGAGTATCAAGCGATGATGTCGCATTGATAGAAAAATTGAAAAGCGGTTCGGCTTCGGCAGAGGACGAATATAAACTGTTTGGCAAATTTGCATAAGGAGATAAAAAATGCCGATACTTAAAACGGGATTAGTGGACCAAGCACAAGTTTGGGGAAAAGAAGCGGATTTAGAGAGAGTGATAAAAGAGACGGGATTCAAAGATACGCCTTTTTTATCTCTTATACCAAGCGCTGCACCGATTAGAAGCGGTAAAGCCGCTTTAGGACATGCATGGTTTTATGATGATGTGCCTGACGGCGATGTAGCCAACAAACACCTTGAGGGCGGAGCTCCTGCACCTGCGGAATATTTTGAGGGAGGAAGCTTACTCAATCACTACCAGATTGTGAAGAACACGTACGGAGTGACAGGGTCTAATGAGGACGCAACACGAGTGGACGGCAAGCTTGTTTTGACCGACCAATTCTTGAAAGCCAAACTAAAACATGTGAAATCCATAGAACAGATTTTACTAAGCGATCAACCTGCCGTGCAAAGAGTAAATGCGGGCTCGCCTGTTGAAGGGCAATGCGCAGGTCTTAAGGCATTTGCAACCGTAAATAATACGATTGATACGGCCGGCGATAATCTTTCTTGGAAGCTCATACGCGAGCTCTTAAAAATAGGCTGGCGAAACGGCGGGACATTCAGCCACGTGTTCATGAATTCAACGCAAAAAGATGTGCTTGACGACATACTGTTCAGTAAAGCTTATATAACTCTTCTTGGTACAAAAACCCTTGAGAACAATGTAACTTTAATCGGCAACACACCCTACGGAAGCAACATAAAAGTTGTTTTGTCGCCCTACGTTGGACAAAATGAGATTATCGCCATACGTCCGCAGGATATCTATAAAGTAAATCTGCGTCCTATGAAAACAAGAGATATACTAAGCCCTAACGACATCAAACAAAAAGAGATAATCAGCGAGTTTACTCTGCGCGTTTGTACGCCGTTCGCGTTCGCGCTCTTGAGCGATTTGGGAGACGGTTCTACGCCGCCGTCAGAAAGCGTAGAGGAAGAATAATAATGAGACTTGACGCAGCTCTTGAACATATAAAGCTTAGATGTGCGCAAAGTTATGCTTTGCCAAGCGATGAGATGATAACCGCGCTTTTACATGAAGCTTTGATATATGTTGCAAGAAGCTGCGAACCGACTGTCTTAATAAGACATGACGGCAGTGAGCATTTTGGCGAGGGGGTATTGCGCCTCCTGCCAAATAATAGAGAGATTATATTTCCCGAAAAACCTGATATTACTAAGCCGCAAAAACATCTGATGATGGATGAAGAGCTTAGCTTTGCGGTTATCAATTATGTCTGTTTTCTGCTTTGCAAAGAGGCGGGGTATTTACAGATTTGCGATAGAGACATTTTGCTCTACGTCAAAAATCAATACAGCGTGGTGTGAAATGAAAATAGACAAAAAAGCATACGAAGCGGCAGGGTTTTTGGAGAAGTTTAACATTAAAAAGTTTTTTAGTAGATTGAATATTCATCTTGACAAATGGATTAGTAAACTTAAAGGCGGCAACAATGGCTAATATGTTTGATAGAGATAAAGGGAACGTTATAGATAGAGAGGCTTTGAAAGTCGGCGAAGCGAAACTAAGAGAAATATTCTCAACTCTTGAAAAGCTTGACGAGCTTATAGAACTTCTTTCTTACTACGACACAGACGAAGCAAAGAGCCTTTTGGGACTATTGGTAAAATACAAAAGCACACTTCAGTACATAATAGACAATAACGATAAACTCGGACTGATAGCGGACGATTTGGCTAAAGGTACATTTAACGGTAAACGTAAGTTAGACATAGACTTGTCTTTGAATAAAGTCGGCATAGCGGAAGCAAAAACAACTGCCGAAGCTCTTGCAATTTGGCAAAACGAGCAAAATACCGTTTACTACGATAAAGCGGTTGCTACGTTTGATGACGGCGCAATTATAGAGGTAATTTTCGTAAACGATGGCGATTTGCCCATTAATATATCTACTTCTGCCGAACTTAGAGTTCAACTTAACGAGAATTCCGCTTTCACGAATAAACTTATTAACACTAAAATGACAACGGACGCGGCGGGTAAAGTAGGAAATATCTTGAGGATACTTGACTACGCAGATACTTTAAGTAACTTGGAGAGTATTAAACTGCATGCGGTATCGGGAGACTTTGTAAAGTTAGAACCCAAATACACGTGGTTTGATACGACAAGTGTTTTAGCGTTGCTTTTTGATGCAATTCCTGAAGTTTTGAGCGTTACGGAACAAATTGACACGGCAAAACAAGCAATAGACGATTTTAGAGATAGTTTTAATCCGACTTTTGCGGAGATTGACTTGACGCCGCAGTTTTACTATCAAAACGGATATGTTATACCTAATGGCGTAAGCGTATTTGATTTGGGAGACGTTGTGATAGAGGATAAAAAAACTCTACTTTTTTACGGAGGCATATTAATCCCAAGAAGCGAATATACAATTGACGATAATACTCATACTCTTACTACATCGCAACCATATAATAGTGGTAATAATAAAGATTTGAGGCTTTATCTGATTACCGATATAACTTTTTTCAGCGTTAATGCGGCAAACGCTTCTGTAAGAAAAGGGATAATACAAGAAGTCGGACGACTAACTTCATATTCGTCTAATAACCCAGACCATACAGGAACTGCATATACGGTTAGTGCATTTTTCTCGCAAACCGCTTTTGAAACGCTTGTAAAATTTGGCAATGGAGTAACGCCATATTATCTTAAAGAGTATTATGTTTGCATAGAAATACCCAAAACCCAATCACATCAACCTGAAGATTATACACATTATTTTTGGCTAAATGATTTTTTACGTATGTCTTATAAAAATGAAACTGTAATATCTTGTAATGTATCATGGGTAAGAGTACCATATGGAGCTGACGGAAATTCCATACCATCGCAAGTTCCTGAAGTAATAGCTCCTCCCTTGGGGCTTAGTCCGCTTGAATGTGTAGTGTACCCTATGTATGGTACACCAGCACCTAATCCAGACCATATTCCTAATAATTTTGATTTTACAATTAAATCTCAATCAGAGTGGAAAGATTTTTTTGGCACAAGAATTTACTTAACGGTTCTTACGACAAGAGCGGCACAATAAGGAGTAACCAATGAAAATAGATAACAACTTTATAGAGTATTACATAGAAAGCTATGATGAGAATAAAGCTTACAAAGCAGGAACGCTTGTAGTATATCAAGGCAAGCTCTCTATCACAAGACAAGGGGAATTACCACAAGCAGTAGTATATAGCGTTGAGGAAGCTCTTGACACTAAAGTAGATAAAGAAGACGGAAAACGCTTAATGACCAATTTAGAGGGTCAAAAGATTAATTGGCTTGGTCAAGTATTTACAGACGGCAGAGTATTTTACGAGAATAACAGAATAAGAATAAACTTTGACAAAAGTAATATCGTAAATCAGACAAATTCCACCCAAGACATATTTATACAGCCTGTAAGCAGTGAAACGGCAGGAGTTATAACACCAGAACAATTTAACTCTTTAGCAAATAAAGAGGGTGTAGCGATAAGCCTGCAAGCTTTAGCTTTAGAGATTGAATCGGCGCTTGGCAAAGGAGGTTCTGTAGGTTTTGCGGACTTTGGAGATACGCCTACTCAAGAAGCTTTAACACAGCACGCTATGAAGTTTATATGGAAAGACGGCGGAGTATTTACATGGGACGGTACAAACCCAGCAAACTCTACTTACGTGAACAACGATACAACTCACTATGCGTCTGAAATATTTAACGGAACAGAGGTAAAAAATACTAAAAATAACCACAGATGGAAACTTGCCAATACGGACGATACCGAACCCCCCGTGTATAAGTGGATAGATACGGGAGACGACAGCGTTATACCAGCGACAAACGAGTTATTTGGTATCGTAAAGGGAAGCGATGAGATAAGCATAATAGACGGTATCCCTACAATAAATGACGAAGCCGTAACGTTAGAGAAGCTTGCGCCATCAACTGTAGAAAACTTTAACACAAAGCAGGAATTTGAGGAGTATAAGAGATTAACCAAAGACGGTACTGGGTTTCTTGGAGATATAGACTATATAAATCAAAATAACTGCACGCTTGAATTTTATCAACAAAACGAACCGATTTATGAGACTATCGGACAGGCAACTCTTACTGCTGATTTTCATTACGCGGAAGTTGAGCCTTTTAGTTTAGACGATACGAGTATATTTGAGGAGTATCTGCCTTACAATTACTACCCTAATGTTATGCATGCGCAGATTGGAGACGGAGATAGAGTATATGCAAATGTATATAAAAATCAAGAGCAGATAGTAGTTCAAGTACCATTCTCAACAGATTTGCCCTCAGGCACGGTAATAACCTTTACTATGGCAAGAAAAGGATACCACGACAGAGTTATCTTAAAAGGCGTGAATGGTAATCCTATAACGGTATATTATCACGGCAATAAGATAACTTTGCCAAACGAGCTTAGCTGGTATCCTCAAAGAGACGATGAGTTTTTAGCGCAGACAGAAGCTATTGTGGACGGTGTGTACGGGCTTAGAAGCAAAATAGCTGGATACGGATATTTGGTTTTACTTCCAGACGGTTCAAACGAAGCTACACTAAAATATGTGAAATTCCCTGATAACCTTGACCACGTAATAGTCGCTTGGTTTTACTACAATTCAATAATTGGGATATCTCAAACGTTGGGCATAAGCTATCACAACGTAAACAGATGGGTGCATATGGGAGAGGAGAGACACTCTGCTTCACGTGATACAAATGCACACTTGCAAATGCATAACGATACGGGTATGACGTGGGAGAGAATGAACAGGATTTACACTAAGCCAAAAGTTGTAACTGGAGACAATGACGCCATAGCCATACTTGCGCCTAACAATATGTTGGGAGTTGCAGATGAGGATTTACGATTTAGAATAGTGCATACGGATACTCACGATGAAAATTCAGATGACTTTACGCAAGAGTTTGCCACAAAACTGAAAGCTCATATATACTTCAGGATAAGAGACTACCATACGGATTATAAAACCGTATGGGTAAAGTCGGATACTATAGCCGATGATTTTATGTTCGGCGATGTAGATGTGGACTATGATACGGGAGAGGTAACTCCAAGCGATTATAAAAACTTTTACTACAACGAAATAGACGGCGATGAGATAAACATACGTGGAGTTACTGATAGTGGAATAGACGGAGATTATGTATATTATACCTCTTACATAGCTTTCACAACAGATAAAAGAGAGCCTGTTAAGATATTTGCTGGAACTAAACGCAGTCAAATAGTTCAAGAGTGTGAATATGAGACGTTTGACGATTTGCAGTATCCAACTCCCGAAGTTGTGTTTGCCTATAAGATAATATTTAAACTAACGCAAACATATGAAAGCGAAGAGAGAATTGTAAATAATAAGATTTACTCCATAACGCAGGATAAAAAATTTACTCCCGAAACTCAAAAAACGGAGGGCAAATATACATACTATCAACACGGCTGGGAATTAAGCGGCGGGGACACCGAATGGATACCGTTTGGGGGATTTTTAGAAGGAGACGAAGAGTTAGAGATAAAATTCAGCAGAGCAAATCAAAATACAAATTTTATTAACTTTGCGATACGGTCTCATAATTACGACACATACACTGCCGTTATTCACCTTGTAAATCACTACAACAGCGGAGCTTCTGGAACTGCGTTTAGCGGCACAGGAGGCATAACGATAGGAAACGTTGAAACAAATCCGTCCGATTTAACTCCAATAAATCACTTGGGATACGGTGGCTTTAGCATAGGAAGCAAAATTAGAATATGGGATTATATAAAAAATATGATGTGGGAAGTTGATATAAACTGCGTAGAACCAACAAACGGGTATATGGCTCTTGATATCGCGGCAAGGAGAGTTAGATAATGGAAGCAGAAGTAATAACGGCTGGTACGAATGCCGTTTCAAACATTGACAAAATGGGTATTGTAGGTGTTTTAGTTTTAGTCATCATTATGCTTTTTTTTGACAGGCGTAAAGATAAAACTGCGCAGGGTATAGCGGAAAGACAAGTGGAAGCTACTGTAAAAATGGCAGAGGTACAGAAAATCCATAATGATTTTATGGAGAAAATCCTGTCTGAACACGCTGAAATTTTGCGAGAGATAAGAGAAAGTCAGCTAAGAGCAGAGGGAGCACGTAAAAGGAGAAGCGCGTGATAGCTTGGTTTTTAACTGTATGGGCTTGGTTTAGCAAGCTTAGCTGGGTTGCGAAAGTTGTAAGTTTTTTGCCTGCTGTTAAACAGTTTTGGCATTTTATAGTTATCGGTATTTTGGTTGTTTATATCGGTATTTTACACTTTCTGTTGTTGCTGGAAGAGAACAGGTATCTAAAGTGTAAAGAGAGTTATTCTGGGGTTTTGCAAAGTATAGAAAGCGCGCAAAAAGAGGCTAAAACAAATGCTAAATCAGCCGCCGAACTAATAGAAAAAAACAGTGAGAAAAACGAAGTTGTTAAGGCAAAAATAGAGCTGGA
>JAIRNE010000039.1 GCA_031258205.1 Campylobacteraceae bacterium | reverse complement strand
TATCATGAGATTTAGTCCCGCCCCGCAGCCAAGTTCACAATATGTGAAATTCTCATCATTTGGCGGGATTAAACCCAAAAATTTTACAATCGTACAGAGCCATAAAGGCTGCAATTGTTATAAAAATAGAGAGGATAAGCAGTGTCGGTTATAGTTTTGATTCACAATAAACCCATTTTGTAAGTTGATATATTAATCCGAAAAAGTTAACTTTTTCGGATTAATGTTTTTTGATTAAAATCCATAAGTAAATGATGCGCTATATTTTCTGCCGTCAAGGTTGTATGAGTATTCTTCGTTAGTAACTTTTTTATTAAGCAAGTTATAAACTCCAAATTTTAAAAATAGATCCTTTTTGGCTTCATATACCAAGCCGACATCAACAAATGTGTATGAAGGTGTGCCTCCAACAGGACCTACGGCGCCTCCTGCGGTTCTATAATACCCGCTCGTTTTACCTCTGTAATTTGCTTGTGTCCACACATCAAGTTTTGAAGTTGCCTGCCAATCAAGTCCGACATTAAGCATGTGTTTTGATATATCGTTTAACGGATGTCCTTTTCCATCGCCGCTTTTTTGTTCGGATTTTGTATAAGTGTAACTGTGTCTATACGTTAAACTTTTTAGTATATCAAAATCAAAAGTATGCTCAAATCCTAAAAATTCTACCTCATCGATGTTTTCACGAGCTGTGTATCCATTTGCGTGCGGCGGATATACGGTATCCTTATAAGTGCAAGCAGTGTTTGGTTGGCAGATTTTTCCCGTTTTTGTGATTTTATCTTTAAAATCGGTTTTAAAAACAACGGCGCTGGCGCTTAATCCCAAATCTTTATTGTCATAATTTACGCCGACTTCGTAGTTAATGCTTTTTTCTGGAATCAAATCAGGGTTTCCGATCATAACGCCGCCCCTTGAAACTCCCGTATAATCAGGCGCTGCATCTCTAAGCAAGGGCGCTTTATAACCGCTTGTTACTCCGCCTTTGAGCGTAAGTTCATTTGTCAAATGATAAACCAAATATGCTTTCGGACTAAAATGACTGCCAAACTTTTCATTATCGTCAAATCTGCCGCTTAAGCTTAATGTCAAATCGTCAATTATACTCCACTCGTCTTCGGCGAATAAAGAGTATTGATATCTTTTCATGGTTACCATTTGATTTGTAGAGCTTGTTGCGCCGTCTGTGAGTTTTTCCCTTTTATAATTTGCGCCGGCTGAGAGAATGTGCGAATCAAAAAAATATGTTCCTTGCGTATTTAATGTCAATGTTTTAAAGTCTATCCCTTTTCCGGTAACAGCGCCGACTCTTGTGGGATTTTCGGCAGTATCGTAATTTACATAAGAGTTTATTATAAAATCGCTATACTTTCCTTCATGAGTTGCAAAGTAGTTGTTTTTGATACTTTTTGTATAACTGCTTGCCGCACTGCTTTTATTTGCCGTGTGCGTTCTTTCTTGAAGATTATAGTTATTGCCGATTTTTAATGTATCGCTGTCGCTTAGGGCTATAGAGAGTTTTGTGCCGAAATTTTTTCTCTTAAATTCCGGATCGCTTTCTGCGGCTTCATTGCCCGAACCCATAAAATCGCTTTCGTCTTGATTTAAGTATGAACCCGTTAATTGCAAAGACAATCTATCTTTTACTATCGGCGCATTAATATATGCGCTTGTGCTAAATCCGTCATTATTTACTTCATTGGACTTGCCGGCTTTCGTGTACTCCATAGTAATGCCGCCGTCTAATTTATTTGACACTTTTTTCGTGATAATATTTACAACGCCTCCTATGGCATCAGAACCATAAAGAGAAGATGCGGGACCTCTTACGACTTCTATCCTCTCAACAGCTTCCAAAGGCGGCAAGAAATTCATTTGAGCGCCTGAAACGCCTCCGTTTGCCTCAAATGTATCTCCTCCTTGCATAGGTTTTCCGTCAATTAAAAATAGAGTATATGAAGAACTCATACCTCTTATATTTATTGACTGTTGAGAACCCCCGCCCGTAACATATACGCCCGGCACATTTTTAAGCGCGTCCGTTACGTCGTTATATGATTTTTTTTGCAGCTCTTCGCCCGATATGATAGTAATTGTCGCCGGTGCATCGGCTATATTTTGCTCAACGCCTATAGCCGTTACAACCTTTATCTCTTCAAGCTCCGTAACAGTACTGCCGCTTACCTCCTGCGCAAAACCGACTTGGGTTAAAAGCGCGGCTGCCGCAATTGCTATATGCACTCTACTTTTTGTTAAATCCATCATAACTCCCTTAGTTTAAATATTGATAGTGATTATTGTTTGTAATTAAACCATTTTTAGTATTAAAACATCATCAAGCGGTTTTTTTACTTGTGAACTTTCAAGCAGGCATATGTTAGGGCATGGAATGTTTTTTAAAGAGGGTAGAAAAGATATAAAAGAATGGGGTTCCGACAAAAGAGGATAAATCGTTTTGTATTTACATGTGCGCAGGACACGGCGCGGATTTGGCGCGCGTTAGTTGAACCGACACAAGTTGTATTTACATGCTTATTATTTACTCCGGTATCGGCAGACGGCTTTCATAAAAACGGTATTTTCTATTTTGCACTTTGATTAAAATCCCCTTGTCCGAAAGCTGCTTGAAAAGCTTTATAATAGTCGGTTTACTTACGTCAATTCTCTCCATGATATCCGAATACGAGTAGTTCAAAACGCCGTCTTCGTCCAAGTTTTTAATGATAAAACGGATAATCTCCACCTGCTTGCTGTCCGTTACGGCAGATATTGTTTTAATGATATCGTATGAGCGTTCTATCTCTTTTTGCTGAATTTTAGGCAGTACCACATCATGTATGGAGTCTAAAAGCTCTCTTACATTTATCGGCTTTATGATGTAATTTTCAACTTTTAATTTTATCGCGTCCACAAGATATTCGGTGTCGGTAAATGCGGTTGTAAGAATAGCGGGTATGTGTATGTCAAGCTCATTTTTCAGCCTTTTTAAAAACTCTATGCCCGTTTCATTTTTCAGTAAAATATCGGATACTATGACGTCAATATTTTGACTTTTTATTATCTCGTACGCCTCTTTTGTATTTTGTACGGCATAAACATTTTTGACAAAATCTTCCAAAATCACGCCTGTGTGTTTTAAGAGGTCTATCTCGTCTTCTATATACAAAATATTGCATGCTAATAAAATTGAATAGTCCCGCTTACTCATGTTCGTCCTTTAAAAGAGGAATTTTTATCGTGAACAGCGCGCATCGGTATGGTTTTTTACCGCCAAAATCATACTCTATATTTTCGCACTCTATACTTCCTTGCATGTGTTCTTCTATAATCTGCTTTGACATATAAAGTCCGATGCCTGTTCCCAAACTTTTATGTTTTGTCGTAAAATACGGGTCAAACACGCGGTATATTATATCGCCCGCTATACCGCCGCCGTTATCTATGATTTTGATTACTGCATGAGTGTTGCCGCTTTGTGCCGTTATGGCTATTTGGCGTTTTATATTTTTACTTGAAAGGGCGTCTTTAGCGTTGCCGATAAGATTTAAAAATACGTGTATGAGTTCATTTTTAAAGCCGTATATATAGATATCGTCAAATTCGTTTACGCTTAAATTTATCTTCTCTTTTTCAAGCGGATATTTGCTCAAATCTATTGATTTGTTTATCGCCTCTTTTAATTCAAACTTTTTTTTGCTTTTGTTGGGGTTAAAAAATGTACGAAAATCGTCAAGCGTATCGGACATATTTTTAGCTAAAACTTTGGCGTCCTGCACTCTTGAGACGACAAAATCATCATCCAGTTTATTCGCTTTATACTTTATCTCAAAGCTTTGTATTATCATACTTATAGCGCCTAAAGGCTGCCGCCATTGATGGGCTATATTTTGAAGCATTTCTCCAAGGCTTGCGAGCTTTGACTGCTGAAATAAAATCCTGTCTTTACTGCGGTTAAGTTCCACCTCTTCTTTAACGCGCGCCTCAAGAGAGTTGTTCAAATCCTCAAGTTCTTTAGTCTTTTTTTTCACGTCAAACTCAAGATAATTGTGCAGTTCGCGGATATTTTTTAAAATGAAATATGTCGCATATGAACTTGCCATAAAAACAAAAATTACAAGCAGCAGTAAAATGGTGATACTTTTTGTAAAAGCTTTGTCGGTGCGCGTCTTTTCCGCTTTTGCCTCTTTTGAGTAAAAATTGATAAGGCTCATAAAAAGAGTTGAGATATTATGAATGCCGTCAAATGTTTCGTGTTTTAAACCAAGCGCGGCATTTTGCCTAATCTCTTTTGCGGCGTTTTCTATCTGCGTTTCTATATCGCCGCCGTTTTTGAGCGTAAATTCGTTATTATCGTAAATCATAAAAAATCGCAGCCACCAATTTGCAAAACTTGCGGGAAATGCGGGCTTTTGTATCTGTACATTTTTTATTTCATACCAAAGCGCGTCAATTTTGTCATACGTATTAAAAAGCTTATGATTGTCTTTTTGTTCTATTGCAGAAAATATATCGTTGATATAAAGAGTATTAATCTCTTCTAATTTTTGAATATTTGAAATGCGGTTTTCATAAAGCATTTCATGGTCGTATTTAAGGGCAAAAAGCGAAATAAACGTTAAAAAGCAGATGCAAGCCATACCAAAAGCCAGCACAAAAAGTACAAGTCTTGTGCGATTTAAAAAAGATACATTATTTAAAAATTTATCAAGCATAGCGACAATATTTTTCATAACAAATCCTTAATTTAAGCATTGACTTGAGTGTCAAACTAAAACTTATATTGTACACAATAAAAATCACAAAATGCAAATTATGCAATTTTTTTGTATAATTTTGCCTATAAAAAGGAGAAACAATGCTTACAAAAGAGGAGATGACAAGATATAGCAGGCATATTATATTGCCTAATGTTGGGCTGGAGGGACAAACAAGGCTCAAAAACGCGCGCGTTTTGATAGTCGGAGGCGGAGCTTTGGGCTCTCCTGTGGCGTTGTACCTTGCGGCGGCGGGTGTGGGAAATATCGGCATAGTAGATTTGGACGAAGTAGATGTTACCAATCTGCAAAGACAGATTATCCACACAAACGCCAATGTCGGCAAACCAAAAACCAAATCCGCCAAAGAGGGTATAGCGCGCCTTAATCCGCTTGTAAAAGTTAATGTTTTTAATACTAAACTCACAAGTCAAAATGCGCTTAATATTATAAAAAAATTTGATATAGTGGTTGATTGTACGGACAATTTTCCGGCGCGCTACCTCATAAACGATGCATGCGTACTTTTAGATAAACCGACCGTATATGGTTCTATATTTCGTTTTGACGCGCAAATGACGCTGTTTTGGGCAAAAAAAGGACCTTGCTACCGTTGCCTTTTTCCATCGCCGCCGCCGGCAGAACTTGCGCCAAGCTGCGGAGAGGGCGGCGTGTTTGGTTCAATGGCGGGGATTGTAGGCTCTATTCAGGCAAATGAGACGATAAAGCTTATCTTGCAAGCGCCCGATACGCTTATAGGGAGGCTGCTTATTTTGGATGCATGGAAGATGAGATTTGTACGGCTCAAAATCTCAAAAGATGAAAATTGTCCCGTCTGCGGTAAACATCCAAGCATTAAAAAGCTTGTTGATTACGAATATTTTTGCGCCGCAACACCCCCAAAGACAGATAGTTTTAAAAATATCAGCGCAGTAGAGCTGAAAAAAAAGATTGACAAAGGCGAAAAAATAAATATAATTGACGTGCGCGAACCTTTTGAGTTTGAAATGACAAATATCAAAGACTCTATTAATATCCCGTTAGGCAGTGTCGTAAGCCGCTTAAAAGAGATAGACGCCTCTAAGCCGTCCGTTATACTTTGCAAATCGGGCGTCAGGAGTCTGTACGCGATAGACGCTCTTAAAAACGCTAAATTCAAAGGAGAGCTTCTCAATCTTGAAGGCGGCATTATGGAGTGGGCTGAGGATATAGATAAGAGTATAGTAAAGTATTAAGGAGTTGAATTTGAAAGAGGATATACAGACAAAACTTAACGCTCTTGCGCCGTTAATAGCGCAAAGCTACAAAAAATATAAATATACAAGCCATCTTGACTGCGATAATCTTGACTGCGAAAATATGCCTGAGCGCGAAAAGATTATAGATATAGTGTTGAGGCTTCGCGAACTGCTTTTCCCCGGATACTTTGACAAGCAGTCAAACTGCGTAAAAACGATAGATTTTATGATAAGCGAGCATATTACCTATATTTATGAGCGGCTGTACAAACAGATATATAAATCATTTATGCTGCAAAACAGAGATAATATATCGCAAAAAGAGGAGATTACGGCAAGAGCGCAGGAGAAAAGTTACGCTTTTTTGGAAAAAATTCCAACTTTAAGAGATATATTATCCATGGACGTACAGGCTGCTTTTGACGGAGACCCTGCGGCGTCGAGCACGGATGAAGTTATATTTTCATATCCCGGGATATTCGCGATAACCGTACATAGAATTGCTCATGAATTGCATATGCTGGGTATTCCTCTGATACCGCGCATCATGAGCGAATATGCGCATACTTTGACGGGCATAGATATACACCCCGGAGCCAAAATCGGCAAATACTTTTTTATAGATCACGGAACGGGTATAGTCATAGGCGAAACTACGGTAATAGGAGATTTCGTAAAAATTTATCAAGGCGTAACGCTGGGCGCTCTGTCTTTAAAAGCGGGACAACGCTTAAAAGGCACCAAAAGACATCCCACGTTAGAAGACAATGTGATAGTCTATGCGGGAGCTTCCATACTTGGCGGCGAAACCGTTATAGGCGAAGGCGTCGTGATAGGAAGCAACGTTTTTATCACGCGTTCTATTACCGGTAAAACAAATGTAAGCTTGAAAAATCAAGATTTGATATACACGGATAAAGCTTCCAAACGCTCAAGAAAAAATGATGATAATATAGTGATTGATTGGGTGATATAAAAAGGAGCGGGCTTACATGTCAGACATGTATTTTATACTCCTCTTTAGTATAATTATCCTATAATAAAAGATGTTTTTCAAAATTTTTGCAAAGAAAAAAGATAAGATTCCAGCTTGGCGTCAAGCCGAAAAGGAAGCGGCGCGGTTTTTGGAAAAGGCTGGTCTTAAGATTGTGATGCGCAACTACCATTCGCGTTTTGGTGAGATAGACATTATCGCGGAAGATAAAGATATCTTGCATTTTGTGGAAGTGAAAGCCACATCGGGCAGTTATGATCCTTTGGAGCGTATAACCGGGCTTAAAATGGAAAAGATAATAAAAACCATAGAGTATTATATTTTGAAAAACGGTATCCAAAAAGAGTACCAGATAGATGCCGTAATTATTGCAAACGGCGATATTGAGTGGGTGCGGAACATTTTTTAACGGCAGATTGATATTGGGCATATTTTAAGTTTTTTAAGGTAAAATTTGTCTTATTTAAAATTTTCAAAGGAGATAAAAATGAGTAAATATATTGAGTTAAAAGCTTCTAATTTTGACAGCGTAATTAAAGAAGGCGTTGCTTTGGTGGATTTTTGGGCGCCTTGGTGCGGACCATGCAGAATGTTGGCGCCTGTGATTGAAGAGTTGGCAAATGAATTTGAAGACAAAGCTAAAATTTGCAAAGTAAA
>JAIRNE010000097.1 GCA_031258205.1 Campylobacteraceae bacterium | reverse complement strand
GCAACTCTTTTGTTTTGCAGCCGCGTCATGAGATTTTGAAAGACAGAGTGGTCATATGTAACGTTTTCGCTTTTAAAAGCTTTGCGGATAGCGTCTTCTATTTTGTAAGGGAAAAATTCTTGTGTTGTTCCGTCACGCTTGAGTATTGTTGAGAGCATACAACGCCTTTCTGGGGAACTTTTTAAATGTGAATTATACTACAAAGAACTAAATTATCATTAAAATTTTTATACTATTTTGCTATTTTTAAAAAGACGGCAACAGTATTTATTCCAAAGTTTTTTGACAATTTATCATTTTACCGCGCCCAAATTATTAGGGAGTGATTTTATTTTTCTGTAGTTTTATAATATTTCGCGTATCAGCAGCTGCGGCGTTACAAGTCCCCTGAAATCATTCCTCGAAACGCTGAAAAGTATATCCACGGTATCGCCGCTTTTAATCTCTTGCGTAAAATTATAATACAGAGCCTCCATCGTCTTCTCATCGCACTGCAAAATGAGCTTTTTGTGGCGTCCGTCCTTGCCTATGGGTTTATCTATTTTTATTTTGACGCCGCGTAAAATAAATGTCGGCTTTGGATTTTTCTGTCCGTAAGGCTCATAGTTTTCTAAAATCTCCAACAATTCAAAATCTATCGCTTCGGGCTCTATCTCGCCCAGACTCTCGTCATGTATTGCGCACTCTTTGATATTTAACTCTTCCGCGCTTTTATTTATCCGTTTTTTGAAAAGCTCCAAATTCTCTTTTAAAAGCAGTAGTCCTGCCGCCCCAAAATGTCCGCCGAAACCAAGCAGCAGGTCAGCCTGCTTTGAAATTAAAGAGAGTATATCAACGCCCATAACGCTTCTGGCGCTTCCTTTGGCGCAATCCTCTTTAAGCGAAAAGACGATAGATGGTCTTTTAAATCTCTTGACAAGTCTTGAAGCGACTATGCCGATAACTCCCTCATGCCACTCTTTGCCCCAAACGACAATAACATTATCGCTTTCATTCACAAACTCCAATGAAGTTTCAAGCAGCGTTTTTTCTTCCTCTTTTCTGCGCTCGTTTATCGCGATTATCTCATCAAGTCTGGCAAGCGCTTCCTTTTTTGATTTGGAGCGCAAAAATCCATATGAAAAGAGAGCGTCTTCCATGCGTCCCGAACTGTTTAACAGCGGAGAGAGTAAAAACGAGATATCATCGCCGTCAAAACGCTCTTTTTTGAAAACTTCGCGGATTGCCGCAAAAGCCGGACGTTCGAAATTGTTTAAAAGTTTCAGCCCGCTTTTTACCATTGTGCGGTTTATATCTTTCAAATCCATCATATCGGCAATGATAGCCACACAAAGCATATCCATAAATTTTCCAAGATTATACTCGTATCCGCACGCCTCTTTTATCGCCGCGCTCAAATACCATGCGACCTGCGCGCCGCATATTTCGCTGTTTGGAAAAGGGCAGTTTTCTTGTTTGGGATTTACAATGGCAAAGGCATCCGGCAGTACGGGAGGGGGAGTATGGTGGTCGGTTATGATGAGATCTATGCCTTTTTGTCTGCATAAATCCGCGGCGGCAACAGCCGAGATGCCGTTGTCCACCGTAATAACCACATCGGCATTGATGCGTTCAACTATGGCCGGATTTAACCCGTACCCGTCAGAAAAGCGGTTTGGTATATGTACGTCGTAACTAACGCCAAAATCGTCAAAAAACTCCGCCAAAATCGCCGAAGAAACAACCCCGTCCACATCATAATCGCCTACTATGACGATTTTCTCTTTTTTTTCTATCGCATCTTTGATGCGCAAAGCGGCTTTTCGCATATCTTTAAAAGCGGAAGGCGGAGGGATAAGCGAGAGTTTCGTATGACAATCTTCCTGAAAGCGTTTTTGCAGTATCTCTTTGATCGTCTCTTTGGTAAGTTTTGTCATGACAGTTCGCAAAAAATGGAATCATCGCGCAAATACTTTTCATTCTGCGCTGTTTTACAGTCTCTCATAACTATTTGGATATTACAGCTCATTTTTATGCTTAATAGACGCTTTTACAAATGCCAAAATCACTTTATTCGGATTGGTAAGCCGCGAGGTAAACTCGGGGTGAAACTGAACGCCCAAAAACCAAGGGTGATTTTTAAGTTCCATCGCTTCAATGAGTCCGTCGCTTTCGCCCGAAACGACAAAACCTTTCTCTTCCGCTTGTTTTCTATACTTTGGGTTGGCTTCATAACGGTGGCGGTGACGCTCTTTTATCTGCTCTTCGTCATTATAAATCTCTCTTAAAAGCGAACCCGCTTTGGTATTGCATCTATAAGAACCCAAACGCATTGTGCCGCCGAGCGGACTTTGGACTGTGCGTACCTGTTTTAGCCCCGAGCTGTCGTTAAATTCGTCTATCAAGTAAATGACGGCATTTTTGCACTCTTGGTCAAATTCGGTAGAGTTAGCGTCTTCTATACCAAGCACATTGCGGCAAAACTCTATCAAAGCCAGCTGCATGCCAAGGCAAATGCCAAGATACGGCACGCCGTTTTCTCTTGCGTATTTTATGGCGCACATTTTGCCCTCAATGCCTCTCGCGCCGAAACCTCCCGGCACCAAAATACCGTCCACGCCGCTTAACGCCTTTTCCACGCCCTCTTCTTCTATAGATTCGCTGTCTATCCACTTGAGGTTTATTTTAGTATCTGCGTTTGCGCCCGCATGAATAAAAGATTCGGTTAATGATTTATACGACTCTTTTAAATTCAGGTATTTTCCTACAAACGCTATCGTAACCTCATCTGTAGGCGCGATGACTCTTTTTACAAGCGTATTCCAAATCTCCATGTCAGGCTCAGTTTTGGGCAAATCAAGAGTATCGGCTATCGGCGTCAAAATGTCTTGCTTCAAAAAATTGAGCGGCAATTGATATATCGTGGAAGCGTCCACAGACTCTATAATGCTGTTTTTATCCACGCCGCATGAGAATGCAAGTTTGTTTTTAAGCTCTTTGGGCAAAGACATCTCCGTCCTGCATATAAGCATATCGGGAGCTATACCGATACGTCTTAGCTCTTGAACGGAGTGCTGTGTGGGCTTGGTTTTAAGCTCTCCTGCCACTCTGATGTACGGTATCAGCGTAAGGTGTATATTGTAAGCTCTTTTTCTGCCGACTTCATTTCTTAACGCCCTTATAGCTTCCAAAAACGGAAGTCCTTCTATATCGCCCACCGTACCGCCGATTTCTACGATAAGCACATCTCTGTTTTTGCCTGCGTTTTTTATCCTGTGTACTATCTCGCCCACGATATGCGGGATTACCTGTATCGTTTTTCCAAGATAGTCTCCGCGCCTCTCTTTTTCTATAACGCTTGAGTAAACTCTGCCTGTGGTGAAATTATTTGCCTGCGAAAGATTCTCGTCTAAAAACCGCTCGTAATGCCCCAAATCCAAGTCTGTTTCAGCCCCGTCGTCTGTTACGAATACTTCGCCGTGCTCCAAAGGACTCATAGTGCCGGGGTCTACATTTATGTAGGGGTCGGCTTTTAGTATGCTTACCTTAAGCCCTATATGTTTCAAAAGCGTAGCCAAACTTGCCGCCGCTATGCCTTTACCGAGGGAGCTTAAAACGCCGCCCGTTACAAATATATATTTCGTCTCCTGCGATGGTGCCATAAAAATTTTTCCTCTTATCTTTTTAATTTTATGATTATAACCAAGTAAAAATTATAAAAATGTTATTAAGGCGATTTTATTTTCAAGCAGACGGGATATGCTGAAAAATTACGCGCTTTGGCTATAATATATTTAGCAATTTTAAAGGAGAAAAAATGTACCTCAAACAGCCGCTTTTTTTATGCGCATTAATTTTAGGAAGTATCACGGCGATAAATGCCGATACTTTGAAAAATGTTGAGCTGCCCGTAAAAAGGATATCTTTGTTTTCATCCGGCGTAGGTTATTTCGAGCGCGCAGGCGAAGTTACAGGCTTAGCCAATTTGACTCTGCCCTTTGAAAACGCGGCGATGGACGACGTTTTAAAGTCGCTTATCGTACATGACCCGTCAACTAACGCGCCTATAGTTAGTTACT
Source organism: Campylobacteraceae bacterium (assembly GCA_031258205.1). Classification (GTDB taxonomy): domain Bacteria; phylum Campylobacterota; class Campylobacteria; order Campylobacterales; family Campylobacteraceae; genus JAIRKW01. Next base: position 5,271 of record JAIRNE010000097.1, on the reverse strand, counting down.
CTTCGGACAATCTGCAAAAAACGCTCTCTTCGCTCAAGATAAACCTCTCGTCCAATCCAAGTATAGCCCAAATCTTAGCTTCTTTAAAAGGAGCGGAGATTGAAATATATGCGCCAAATAAAATAACGGGCAAAATCATAGGCGTTGAGACAAAGAGTGTCGTCAAAGAGGGTGCGGCAGTACAGCAAGAGTTTTTGTCCATCTTTACACAAAATAAAATAGTACTCGTATCCCTGCAAGATATAGCCTCTTATTCGTTCAGCGACAAAACGATATCGCAGGATTTGGCGCGCGCGCTGGATGTCATACTGAATTTCAGACAAAACGCCAAATACGTCAACGTTTACCTTCCATCTTCCAAAAAACGCTCCGTATTCGTTAGTTACGTTATCCCTGTTCCTGTTTGGAAAGCGGCTTACAGGCTTGATTTGGACGGTAAAAAGCCGTTTTTGCAGGGGTGGGCGATAGTGGACAATGCGGGAGATTCGGACTGGAAAGATGTTGAGCTTTCGCTTATAGTAGGACGTCCAACGTCTTTTACACAACCTTTGTATACTCCTTATTTTTTAACCCGCCCAGTACTGCCGCTGTCAATAGCGGGATTTGCGCAGGCGCGAAGCTATGATACGGGATTTGCGGCGGCTGAAGAAATGTTTTATGAGAGTGCAGCCGCGCCGTTAAGTAAGATGTCCGCGGCAAAATCCGACAGCGGCATAAACCGCTCTGTTTATGATACGACAAGCTCCAAAAGCGCGGGAGAACACTTCGCGTTCACGCTAAAAAACCCCATCACATTAGAGCGCAGACAAAGCGCGATGTTTCCGTTTGCGCAGGGCGATATAAAAGCGCGCAAAGTCTCCATCTTTACACATATTCCGCAGAATACGGCTGTAAATCCCGCACTCGGCGCGGAGATTACAAACGCTTTAGGACTTAAGCTTCCCGCAGGCGCAATATCGGTATATGAGGGCGGTTCTTACGCAGGCGACGCTCTTACGGATTTTTTAGCGGACGGCGAAAAGCGATTTATCTCTTACGGCGATGATTTGACGCTTTTGGGAACCGTTTCGCACTCTTCATCGGCGTTGTTTAGTAGCGTCAAAATCTCAAAAGGCGTTTTAGCCGTAACGGAAAAGATAACTTACGAAAAAACTTATGCAATAAAAAACAGCGGCAAAGCGGACAAAAATATCATTTTAGAACATCCGTTTACTTATGACGCAAAACTGATACAACCGTCTAAATATGCTGAAAAAACGGCTTCGTCTTATAGGTTTGAGTTTGTGTCGCCCGCAGGTAAAGAGTTAAAATATATCGTCAAAGAGGAGAAGCCAAATATCTCTTATACGCGTATAGCCGATATGGATTATGCCGCTGTCGTCTTGTTTTCAACAAATAAAAATTTCTCAAAAGAGGTCAAAAACGCCCTCGCGGAAGCCGCGAAACTGATGAGCGAAGTTAAAACCCAAAAAAGCAGACTGGAAGAAGTAAAACGCGCGCATCAAGATAAGCTAAGCGAGCAGGATAGAATACGCCAAAACATACATACCGTAGGAAGCGAATCAACTGTGGGCAAAGATTATATCAAAAAGCTGACTGCGCTTGATGACGAGATAGATAAAATTAGCGAAACGATAAACAAAACCGCAGAGAACCTGCAAAAAGCGCAAAAGGAATTTGATAAATATATATCGGATTTGGAGATATGAAATGATGCGCAATAGCACATGTGCTATTGCGCTTTTTGGCGCGATCACTCAATCTAACATTAAAACTGCATGTGCTGTACATTTTGATTTCTCAAGGAGTTTATAGTCTCAAATTCTATCCCAATTGTTCTACTGCTGTCGCCATTTAAAACTCCTTAAATATTTTTATTATTGGTACTATTTAGGCGCTATGATACACTCTAAATTAGCAGGTTTATCTCTATGTAAAGAAAAAACTAAAAATTCCGGATTTGGAAAAAAAGGAACTGCATTACCGCAACCGCAAGGTTCAGGGTAAACGGCAGATACCAAAACCACACCCGATTTTACTTTGAACATACTCCAAAAAACTTCACCTTCAACACCTATGTTTTCGCGCGCTTTATAACCATTTGGATATAAAATTTTTAAAGATTTTATATCAGAAATAATAGATAGTATAATATTGTCATAACCAAAATTTCTTGTTGATTGCCATTCTAATTGGTAGTCTCCCGACATTAAAACTTCTAAGATAACCTCATAATTTCGTTTGCATGTATATTCGCCTTTTTTCTTTTCGCATGTTTTTTTATATCTATCAAGTAACTCCATATTGTCTTGCAATTTTTGGTTAAATATATGTACTGATTGCCCGAATGCAGTATCATACCTTATTGTTCCATGTCTATATACATATTCATTCTTTCCATTATTATCAATATCAAGCTCAACATACTCAAGACCGAATTTAAAAATTTTTTCCGAAACTTTCATTTCGGAAGAAGCAGCATTTATTGGAACCCAAGAAATAAGCCCTGAATTATTAAGATACCAAAATACATAATCAAAATCTACAATTTTTTCATCTTCTTTATACGTCCCTTTTTCATTAAATAACGCAAGAGTTTCTTTACAAATCTGCTTTTCTGTTCCGCCTATAAGCAGAAAACTGTCAGCAGGACGAACATCTGCATATATGTTTTCACGCATATTTGCCATTTTCTTGTTTTCTAAAACTTCAGCATATGTAGAAGTATGTGCTATTTGTGTTTTTGATTTAAAAATTTGTGTTCTATAAAAAATTTTTATACAAGCTTCATCTTTACAACTATTCCTCTCTTTTATCCAAGCTCTCTGTTCTTTTATTAAAGCCTCTTTATTGTCAGTTTTATTTAGTATTTCTTTATATGCTTTATTTAATTCATCATCAAGCTGTGAGAGTTCTTCATTTGAACATATAAGTTTTTCAACTTCTGTAGTCGCTTTTTTGCAGTCAAAACTTGCGGAAAATAAAAATGCGGAAAGTAAAGTTAAAAGCAAGAGTGTCTTTTTCATTGTCATTGTCCTTTTTAAACAATTTTTTGATTATATCGCAAATTCTTATAAATTAACTATTTTATAAAATATCTTAATTATTTATAGTTTTGGTATATTTGTAAGGTTTTGTTGTAGATGGAGCTTGCTATATATAACATCATTGCCATTGCTTCGAGTTCGCCGCTTGTTTATGCCCCAAAATACTTTTTATCTGTCTCAATCTATCTTGCAAGGTATTTCCAACATATAATAGTTATATCTGTAGTTACCAACTCTTGAACTCATTTCATAATATACTTTGGAAAAAATATATCCTGAAATAACTTTTGATAAATCTTTCTTTATTCGTATAACAGAATAAATTTTCTCATGTCCACCATATGTATATGATTTAAAACGCATATCTGTAACCGTAGTATTACCATAGCATTCTTGTTTTGTTATATTATTTTGCTCAAAACAATGTGGATTTTCCTGTTTTACGATATCAAAAGTTGTGAGACAAGTTTCCGACTTGGCAGCATTTTTATAATCAGCGCAATTTTGTTCTATGATATCTTGCAAGGTAGTTTCTACGTGCTCAACAGTGAGCAGTTTATAACTGTCTGGACAGAAATGAAACATATGATAATAAGCAATACACGCCAAGATAATAACTATAGCTGCCGTATTGATTATAGGAGGTCTTTTGCATACTATCAATATTCTTATTGTTGAGACTGCCAGATATGTCGCATATGCGAGAAAATCCACCATGATAATATAATTTCCATCCCACCTGCGGCTTTCGCAATAAATATAATTAAAAAAACACTAATTGCTGATATTATCATTGATAATAGTGTATGTATGAGATAGATTTTCTTTTGCTCTTTTGTCATTTTTAATCCAAACATGGATGCTAACAATGTTGCAAATATTTCTCTTTTCTCTGACATGGTTTACTCCCTAATTTTTATTTTTAAATAAAATTATCAATCCCAGCAACCGTAACACTTTGGAACGCCGCATGGCGAAACAACGTATCTATTTCCGTCTCTATACAAATCCAAATCGCTCTCAACCTCAAATTTTTTATATGGGTAGTTTATAATTTTACGCGCATAAAACGGATCATAACTATATATCTCTATTTCGCTTTTTATGGTTGTATTTGTTTCTTTATCAAAGTGCGTTACAGTGCCTCTGCATCTATCTTGTCGTTTATCTTTAAAACATTGAGGAGCTTCTTGCTTAACGCTTTCAAAAGTTATTGAACATTTATCGGTTATTTTGTCATAGTCTGTCAGAGCTGAACCTTTCTTTCTTGGGAAATATCCATATTTTATTGTATACTCTTGTTCGCAAGAGTGCCATACATGTGCACTAACTGCTCTATCTATTATCTCGGCTTTACTCCAATATCTCATATCTTTAAAACAAAAACCTGTGAAATACAGTGTGTAAAAGATGCCAATTATTGTGATAGCTGCAATATTGATATAAGGGATTTTTTTAAATTTGATATATGTATAAACTGAGGACAAGAAGAAATAAAGAATTTGAAGGGGTAAAAGCAAGGGTAAAGATATAAGACCTAGTATTGCAGGTGGTAAAAATATGAAACCGATAGCCTTACCGTTTTCATGCATATAAAGGAATGGAATAAAATTTATCACCAAAACAGCACAGGCAATAAATGTTATAGTTGAAATTTTTCTTATATTTTTATAAGTTTTAAGTTTTTTCTCTTTTTCTTCTTCCATTGTCAGTTTTCCTATTTTAGTTTAAAACAAACGACACAATATCGCAACAGGTTCTATTTTTTGTCTTTATTGATTATCTTCTCATGCCACTCTAAAAGCGTTTTTTCAAAGCCTACGCCAGAACTTTTATAAAAATCGAGCTCAACTTGTGTGTATTTTTGTTTGACCCAACCGCCAAAATCATGAGGATACAAGTAGCCTTTATTAAGAGGGCTTTTCAAATGCTCGGGAACTTCTAACGCTTTGTTTTCACTAACATATTTTTGCGCTTTGCCGATAGCTATATACGAACTGTTTGATTTTGGACTTGAGGCAAGATATACGACGCATTGGGCAAGTATGATGCGCGCTTCGGGGTATCCTATCTTGCTTACTAACGTTAGTGTGTTAGCGGCAACCGTAAGCGCATTTGGGTTTGCATTGCCTATATCTTCGCTTGAGAGTATGCCCAATCTTCTTGCGATAAAATCGGGACTCTCGCCGCCCTCTATCAGCCTTGCCAAATAATACAAAGCGGC
>JAIRNE010000005.1 GCA_031258205.1 Campylobacteraceae bacterium | reverse complement strand
GATTGTTTTAATATATCAATGTCAAATTCAAGATGCGTATCCGCTTTTTTGCTCAAAAATATAAACCTCAAAGCGTCGCTTCCTATCTCTTCGACAACTTCGCTCATTGTTATGAAATTGCCCGCGCGCTTGCTCATCTTGTACGGTTCGCCGCCTTTTAACAAAGAGACCATTTGAGCTAAAATCACTTCAAGTTTGCTCTCGTCATAGCCCATGAAATTTATAGCCGCTTTTACTCTTGCTATATATCCGTGGTGGTCTGCTCCCCAAATGTTGATGTATTTGTCAAAATTTCTGTTAAATTTATCATCATGATATACGATATCGCCTGCAAGATAGGTAGGGCGACCGTCTTCTCTTATGATGACTCTGTCTTTTTCGTCGCCAAACTCCTGCGATTTTATCCAGACTTTACCCTCTTTTTCGTAAGTTTTATCTCTGCTTTGAAGCTTTTCAAAACTCTTTTCCCATTTATGGTGCAGGCTCTTTTCGCTGACAAAATTGTCAAATTTTATATATACGCTTTCCAAGTCTTTGCGAATGAGATTCATCATCTCATCTTTTCCCCAAAGACTCAAATCTGCTATGCTTTTTTCATTTTCAAATATATTTTTGCCAAATTTAACTGCCGCCGCGTGTGCCAAATCTATGATATATTCGCCGCGATAAAACTCTTCAGGCCATTTTGTTTCAAGATTTAAGATATTTTCACGTCCTGCCAAAAAGATGGAGAGCCCCAGCAAATCCACTTGATTGCCCGCATCGTTTATATAATACTCGCTTGTGATTTTATAACCAAGGTGTGAGCCTATACGGCACAGTGCGTCTCCTACGACCGCGCCTCTCGCATGACCTATATGCAAAGGTCCTGTAGGATTTGCGCTGACAAACTCCAATAGAATACTCTCGTTTTTTTCGCCTTTTGCAAATTCGCTTTGGTTGGATAAAAAATGCGTTGCGTAGCTGTCCATGAAATCCAAAGAGAGCTTGAAATTTATATATCCGTTTACGGCTGTAACGCTCTCAAAAATAGGTTCGTTTTGAAAATTTTGGGCAAGCTCCTGCGCGATAACGGCAGGCGATTTTCGTAACTCTTTTGCCAAAGAAAACGCCAAAGGCGCGGCATAATGCCCCAACGACATATCTTTTGGCTTTTCTAAATGAAACTCTTTATTTACATATTTTTTTATAGTATCTGTAACTTTTTGCTTCATGTAAGGCTTACTTGGAGGCTGTTTTGGTTTTGGCGGTTTTTTTTGCGGCTGTTTTTTTGACTGCCGGTTTCTCCTCTAAAACAGGTTCTGATTGAACTTCTTCCGGTTTTTCATCCTCTTTAACGGCATCTTTGAAATTTTTTACGCCCGCGCCAAGACCTTTTGCCACTTCGGCAATCCTTTTACCGCCGAAAAGCACGACGATAATAAGCAATATAATAATTAAACCCGGTACGCCGATATTTGAAAACATTTTTACTCCTAAACTTGAAAATAAGAGAGTTATTATATCATTATTTTAGGCTCTTTGCCCAAGCTTCTATAAATTTATCCGCATCCGTAAGAGTGCGTTTGTTAGAAGCGGCATGTGCGATATTTAACATTTGCGCAAGAGCCGTTTTAAAGTCGTCGTTTATGACAAGATATTCGTAGCGGTTGATATACGCCATCTCTTCAAAAGCGTTTTCAAGTCTTTGTTCTATCGCCTCTTCGCTGTCGCTTTGCCTCAAAAGCAGTCTTGTTTTCAAATCCTCTCTGCTTTTTGTCGTCAAAAACACGGCAGTTGTGAACCGCTCCAATTTCTCTTTCAAAATCATATATCCCTGCACGTCTATATCCAAAATGACAAGTTTCCCCTCGTCCAACAGTTTTGCAATCTGCTTTAGCGATGTGCCGTAAAAATTGCCGTGAACGTTTGCCCACTCCAAAAAAGCTCCCTCGTCTATATCTTTTTGAAAACTCTTTTTGTCCGTAAAGTGATAATTCACCCCGTCAACTTCATCTTCTCTCTTTTGCCTTGTTGTTGTAGAGACTGAAAAAGCGGCATTTGGGATTTGCTTCAAGAGTTCGCGTACGATGGAACTCTTACCCGCGCCGCTGGGACCAGATATAACTAAAAGCGCGCCTTTATTCACTATTTATCCTCAAAAGTTATTGTGATATTCATTTTTAATCCTTTTAATATATCGCGCAGAATATGTCCTTGCAGCATTCCATGTACGCTGTCTTGCACGACGTTTTGTATCTCGCTTTTTACCATTTCTGCCGCGCTTTGAGGCAAAAGCCCGCCGTCTTGCAAAGCTCTTTTCATCTCTTTTTCATTTAGATTTTCAAACGAATCTTTTCTCTCGTCCGCGTAAGAGGGCAATTTAGTATCTTTGGGTATCTCTTTATTCGGCGTCTGTATCAAATCGTCAAACTCTTTTGCCAACTCCTCAAATCCGCCGATATTTTTCGGCTCTTCTATTGTCGGTTCTTTTAAAAAATTATCCGAAAATTCTTCCTGTGGTTTTGTCTGCTCCACTTTATCCATAATATTAAAATCAAAATTGACTTTATCGTCCGACTCATCTTGCTGCGTCCATGCGGGAATATCCAATTTAATATCGCCGCTTTCTGTTTTAGATGCGCTCTTTTCCGAATCGCTAAGCGTGAAATCGCCGCCGTTTGATATATCTTTTTGTATATTTGCAATATTTTCGTCGTCATTTGCGGCTGTTTGCGTTTGATTTAAAGCGGTTGTTTCCTCTTCCTCCGCACTCTTTTCTATTATTGTTTCATCATCGCCCAAAGAGTAAAGCTTACCAACATCTTCGGAAAGGTTGAAAAATACATCGTCCGTTTTATCCGGTTCTATTTTCGGCGCGCCGAATGCCGATTCTATAGGCTCTTGCGCGCTAAAAATCGGCTCTTTTTTTTGCAAATCGTCATAAAAGTTAAAGTTAATAAAATTATTCTCCATCGCCTGCTCTTCTGAAGCAAGAGTTTGCGCATCCTCCTCTTTGGCTTCCACTCTGCCCTCTTCAGGCAGCATAGAGACAAATTCATCGGCTTTTTGCGTAATAAATCGTTCAAGCTCGGGATTTTTTTTCAAGATAGATACGATAAAAGTGATAAAATCAGTAGGTAAAAAAGGTTTCGCGAGCGCGTATTGAAAGCCAGAGGGCGTAGGAGTATTTTGCTGTTTAAGGTATATCAAAGACGGAGCAATGCTAACCGCCAATAAATCGTCCACATGCGAGGCGTCATACGAGTCGCTGTCCACGATAACCGCTATAAAAGAGTCTAACGGCAAATCATTGTAATTTTTTATCTCTTCGGTTTCAAGTCCTATGCGGTTTAAACTGGCATTTATAAGCTTTGAAACCGCAGGGTTTGTATTAACAAGTAAAAAGCGCATGCTAATTCCTTTAACTTTTCAATTGCAAATTGTATTATATCTTAAATTAGCATTGGATTATCAAAAATCTTTTAGTTCTAAATTTTCAAGTTTATATGACATATCGCATCGCTTCGCGAGATTTAAATCATGCGTTACCAAAAAAAGTACTGCGTTATTGCTCTTAATATAGTCAAAAAGAAGTTCGGTTACCTCTGCGGCGGTAGATGTGTCAAGATTGCCCGTAGGCTCGTCGGCAAATATGATTTTTGGTTTTTTTGAGAGTACGCGCGCGATGCTGACTCTTTGCTGTTGTCCGCCCGAAATGTCTCCCGGCTTCTGTTTTAAAATATGCGAAATGCCAAGTTTTTTTAATAGCTCGTCTTCTAAAGGAAGCCCCGTTAAAACGCTCGAGAGTTCTATATTTTCAAATGCGCTGAAACCTTTAAATAAAAAATGGGATTGAAATATAATCCCCACGTCGTTTCGTCTTATATTTATCAATTCATCTGCGTTTAATTTATAAAGGCTTTTGCCCTCAAAAAAGATTTCGCCTCTATTTGGCTTTAAAAGCGTAGAACAGATATGCAAAAGCGTACTTTTGCCGCTGCCGCTGCCACCGGTTATTGAGACGGATGATTTTGACGGGAGCTCAAAAGAGATATCGTTAAAAAGCGGATAATCAAACGAGTGTGAGAGATTTTTGACGCTAAGATGCATATTTTCTCTCCTTTAAAATCATTGGCGGCAAAAAACCGCCCTTTTTGGCTTTAGTTAAGCTGCGCCGCGACTTCAGCCGCAAAATCGTCAACTTTTTTCTCTAATCCTTCGCCAAGTTCAAAACGAACATATTCTACAAGCTCAATAGTACCGCCAAGTTCATCGGCTCTATTTTTGATTGTCTGACCTACCGTTTTGCTGTCGTCCATGACATAAAATTGACTTAAAAGCGCGTATTGCTGGTCAAGCTGCGTATTATCCGCGATAAATCTCTCAAGTTGTCCGGGGATAATTCTGTCCCAAATTTTTTCAGGTTTGCCCTGCGCTTTAAGTTCCGCCTCAAGCTCCGCTTTTACGCCGCTTAAAACTTCATCGCTAAGCTGGGCTTTTGAACCGTAAAGAGGGATTTTTTTCTCAAGTTTTTTAAGACGTCTCGCTTCTTCGTTCTCTTTTTCCAAATTTGCTTTGAAAGCCGTAAACTCTTTTTCTATAAAATCGGGCGCAAGCTCTTTATATGAGAGATAAACAGGTTTCATAGCCGCCGCATGCATAGCGATATTTTTTAATAAGTCGGCAGCTTTTACGGCAATCTCTTTTGAACTGCATTTTGCGCCAAGTATTACGCCTACGCGCCCGTTTGAGTGAACATAGCCGTTTACTGCGCTCGTGTCGTCATTTGCTCTAATGGTAACAAATCTGCGCACTACAAGATTTTCGCCTATAGTCGCGATTTGAGAATTTAAATACTCCGTGAAATTTTTGCCCTCTATTATACTCTCTTGCAAATTTTCCACATGCGGTATGCCGTTGGCTTGTATATGCGAAGTGATGCTTTTAGTCATATTGACAAATTTTTCATTTTTGGCGACAAAATCGGTCTCGGAATTAATCTCGCTTATAGTTGCAATTTGAAAATCGCTTGAAACTTCAACGTTTATCAATCCCTCGCTCGCAAGACGGTCGGCTTTTTTGGCGGCTTTGCCAAGTCCCTTTTCATGCAGTAGATTTATCGCCGCTTCTATATCGCCGTTTGTCTGCGTAAGCGCGTTTTTGCAGTCCATCATTCCCGCGCCGCTTCTCTCCCTTAACTCTTTAATTAAATTTGAACTTATCTCTGCCATCACTCTTCCTCTTTTGCCGCTTTTGGCTTTCTTGTTCTTTTTGGTTTTTCTGCCGTTTCCGTACTCTCTTCGGTTTCAGCCTCTTTTTTTGCTTTCGTCTTTTTCAAAGGCTCCTTGGCGTCCTCTTTTTCCGCTTTAGGCTTTTCTACCTCTTTGTCCTCTGCATCGCTCTTGCTTAAAAACTCTTCGTCTATACCCAACTCTTCGTCGTCAAGCGCTTCTTCCAATAACTCTTCTTTCTCTTGTTGGGTTATAACAACGCCCTCTGCGTCAGGATTGTCCTGCGCTCTTAACTCTTTGCCTTCATTTACGGCTTCCATCATCTCTTTGCAAAACAGTTGAACGGAGCGGATAGCGTCGTCATTGCCCGGTATCGGGAAATCCACAACGTCAGGGTCGCAGTTGGTATCAAGAGGAGCTACTACGGGGATTTTTAATCTGTTTGCTTCGGCAACGGCTATTTTCTCTTTAACGGTGTCTATGACAAAGAGCATATCGGGCGAAGTTTTGAGGTTTCTAAGTCCTCCGAGATAACTTATGAGTTTCTCTTTTTTTCTTCTAAGCATCAACGCTTCTTTTTTTGTCAAAAGGTCAATTTGACCGTCTTTTTCCATCTCTTCTATGATTTCAAGTTTGCGGATTGATTGTCTTATGGTATTAAAATTTGTCATCATACCGCCAAGCCAGCGATGATTTACATACGGCATGCCGCAGCCTTCAGCCGCATCTTTTATAGCCGCGACCGCTTGCTTTTTTGTGCCGACAAAAAGGATAGTTTTCCCCTCTGCCGCCGCATCTCTTACGATATTATATGTGTATCTGAAATATCTTAGAGTCTTTTGAAGGTCAATGATGTAGATATTTTTTCTCTCGCCGAAGATGAATTTTTTCATTTTTGGATTCCATCTTCTTGTTTGGTGCCCGAAGTGCACGCCGCATTCTAATAAATCTTTCATGGTTACCATGAATTTCTCCTTATATTTTTGGGAAATAGACAATATTTTCAAGGCTTGCGCTTAAAGCGTCCGTCTTGACATTTGTTTCGTTTCCCTGATTTGGTTTAGTCCTCCACACCCATCAACGGACAATGCCGCAACCTGCTCAAGGATTGGTGTGTGTGAGATTAAGGGGCTAATTTTACAAAAAATTAGATAAGAGAGGGCTTAATAAACGAAATAATATCGGAGCTTGTCTTTTTACGGTTAGGCTATTAGGCTTCTTTATAAGTATGCGCTCTGGTATAACTTTGGCAGGTATGTTCGCGCAATCGGCGTTATAATATGCGGTATAAGTTTTTACCCAATCACTCTTTTGTCAGCTTCTTACAGCGTTCTATCAAATCATACGCTTGGTCGGCATCAAGCGCGGCGCAAGTTTTCAATATCTTCAACTAAGGCTTGTCTTATTGTTATATCTTTATATTCGCAAGCTTTTGGCAGCCAACACAGACCTATTACCGTATCTTTTTTAGTAACATTATGACTAAAGTATATTCAAATTGACTAAAGGATTTTTCGTGGAAGTTTGGGAAAAGATAAATTATATATTAAACGAAAAAGATATATCAAAAAAAGAGTTTGCAGATAAACTTGTAGCTCTTGAACCGAAGATAAAACTTACGGGAGAAACCCCGTCTTTTCATACTATTTTAGGTTATCTTTACGGCAAAAGAAAGATAAAGATAGAGCTTATCCCCTATATAGCCGAAGCTCTTGATGTTGAGGAGCAGGAACTTTTTACGTTTGATTTGGAGTATGCCGCAGATTATAACTATAAACAATCAAAAGAGGTAAGGGAAATCGTACATCTTTTACCCTACGCGCCTCAAAGCGTTATTGCGCACATCAAAGAGCAGCTGTCAAAATACAAAAAACTTCATGACGAAACGATAAAGCGGTTTTGAAATTTGCAAATGAGAATTTGCTGCTCGTACATGGAAGGGTTGTTTTTACAGCATAAATCATTTTGTCATATCTGTTAAAGCCGTAAAATTAGCAATAGCGATAATATTGTTAAGTCTTTATATTCCGCGTTATCGGGCATTTTAAGCGGATTATCTAAAATTCGGATATCACGGTCATTATCATTTTTATACAAAGTATCATATTCAAAGCGCCGAGTATTTTTTTGAGTATAGAAACGGGTAAAATCTGCGTGTATTTTGCTCCCAATTTCGCCGTAAAAAAACTTGCCGCCGATATAAAAAGCACAGCGGGCAGATATACGTAACCGAAAGTGAAAGTCTGCGCGTCTATATTTCCAATTCCCGTTATTATCATGTAGCTAAGCGCACCCGTAACGGAGAGCGGAAACCCAAGCGCGGCGGAAGTGCCGATAGCCTTTTTGCCGTCCACATTCTGCCAAATCAAAAACGGCACCGTTAAAGAGCCGCCGCCTATAGAAACAAGCGCGGAGATGGTCCCTATACCGCCGCCCGCGCTAAAAAGCAAAGGTTTTGACAAAAGCTCTCTTGTTGGTTTTGGTTTTCTGTCTAAAAACAGTTGCACGGATACATACGCCATAAATACGCTGAAAAATATAGAAAGGATTAAAGAATTTGTGATGGAAACTACGAAAGTTCCCGCCAAAACTCCCAATATCACGCCAAATGCCATTGGCTTAAACGCCGACCAAACGACATTGTTTTTTGCCCTGTGCGCTCTCATGCTGGAAAATGAAGTTACTACTATGGAAGCCATAGCCGTTCCAAGAGCCAAAGGAATCGCTTTGCTTACGTCCACGCCTTTGTAGATAAAAATGATTGAGAGCACAGGCACCATTATCCCGCCGCCGCCTATTCCCAAAAGTCCCGCCATAAAGCCTACGACTAACCCGAGAGCCAACAGACATATTATCAATTCCAATGTTATTTCCAAAGCTGTTTCCAAAAAAATAAAAAAATTATATCAAAAAATTCAGATGATTTTTATCCCGCGCCGCACAATACGCGCAAAACTTGCCGCATTTTATTTTTTTTAAGTTTACGGCTTAAAAACATCTTGACATGTATTACCGTCCGCGTTTTTGGCACAATAAACCTTTTTATGGTCTCAATAAAAAATACGCCGTAAAAAGCGATATGTATTGAAAGCAAGAAACTTTAAGAGAAGCGATTTAAAGGGCTTTTTAAAAGGTTTTGAGGTTTTTTAAGTTTAGATGATTTTATCGTGGTGGAGTGTAGGGGGATCGAACCCCTGACCTCAACGCTGCCAGCGTTGCGCTCTCCCAGCTGAGCTAACACCCCGCAAGTTGCAAGAGCAAAATTATACAAGTCAAATGCTTATATAAAGTTTGTGGCGGTTAGTTTTTCATAATTTTATTTAAGACATCTCCCGCACCGCTTGGGTTGTTATGCTAAATCTTAGTATATTCCCTAAAATCGCAACTATTTTTGACTAATAAAACTCAAATGAGGCTAATGTATAAATGTGTATTTTGGGATTTATACTCTTTTATCCAAATGCCTTTTTAGATAAAGAAATCACAAAAATCAAGCAAAACGCCGCCATGCACACATGCGGCATAAAATCAAAAGAGTAAAGAATGAAAACTATAAAAATACGGATTAAGCGGTGCGCTTGTGATTTTGCAAATACTATGCCATCTTGCAAAACCAATCCGCGCTTTCACGCTAAATCCCCACCGCGTACCGCTTTGAAATCTCCTTTGCATCCCCGGCGCAAACTTCATAAATTTCATCGTTTACCAGCACGCCGTGAGGTTTGTTCCTATCTATTTTCGTATATGAAAGAGCTATTTTAGAGGCTAAAATTTTATCCTCATGCGATGCATTTTTTGAGATTTTACCGTACGGAGCGGGAAGATCGTCTCCTAAAAATAGATTGTCAAAATTGTCGTTATCAATACTTTGCAATATCTCATTTTCACGCTCATCACGCCCAAGCAATAATTTTGCACCATGCTCCAATCTAAAATGCCTACCAACCTTTAAAAGCGCGACATCTTCCGCGCGCAGTGGTTGGTATTTGATAAAATCGCGCAGTTTCTCGCTAAAATATATATCCGTCAGCAAACAGCCCCCGCCAGGACTCGCATACTCTTTAAATCCAAATTCTCGCGCCAAAGCAAGCTGCCTTTTTCTATCTCTGCCTTTAATGTCAAGCAGTTTTTCTCTATCTACCCACCCGTTTATCTCGGGTTTTGTGGGAGGTAAAAGTTTCGCGCTCATGGGACGCAGTATAAGACCATCGTCATCGCTTAATTCAAGCACATTTTTCAAAGATTCTTTGTTTTGGCTCATGGGGCGCTGTCCCAATACTTCTCCCGTGATGATAAAATCCGCCCCCTCTTTTATGAGCAGTTTTTTTGCCGTCTTCATCATAAAAGCGTGACAGTCTATACATGGATTGAAACGCTTGCCGTATCCGTATTTTGG
>JAIRNE010000093.1 GCA_031258205.1 Campylobacteraceae bacterium | reverse complement strand
ATGACTTTTACGTTTGTGCCTTTGCAAACGGCGACCGCTATCTCTATGCAGCGGCGATGCTCTTCATGATTTAGCGTTGCGCTCTCTCCTGTGGTACCGACAGGCACTACTACGTCTATACCGTTTTTTATCTGACGGCGGATAAGTTTTTCATATTGAAGTTCATCTACAGCGCCATTTTTAAACGGCGTAACAAGCGCGCTCATCGCGCCTTGTAAAAATTCGCTCATTCTGTTTCCTTTCTTAAGATGATTGTAGTTGACGTTTTGCTTTTAAAATAATTGTTAGCAGCCTCTTTTAGAGCATTGGTATCAAGCGCGTAAATTCGCTCTTCATACTTCAAGAGCGGTTCCAAAGAGCCGCGCACAAGAAAACTGCCGAATAGATTTGCCACGCCGCTTGAATTTTCAAGCGCAAATATAAAGTCCGCCTTTGTATTTGTCTTAATCTTGCGCAGCTCTTCTTCGCTGATATTTCCTTTTTTAATCTCGTCTATGACCGCCAAAATCTCAGCCTCAACTTTTTCGGCTTTCACGCCTTCGTTGCACACAGCCATGAACAGGAAAAGATTTGGGTCTTTTGTATCCATGTTATAAGCGTAGATTTGATTGACAAGTCTTTTTTGATTGACCAATGTCTCGTACAGTCTGCTGCTTTTTCCCGCACTCAAAAGCTGGCTTAGAGCGCTTAACGCTACTTGGTCGCCGTGTTCGTATGAAGGTATTTTGTAGGCGATGGCGACCATTTCCGTTTCGCTGTCTTTGTGTACATATACTCTTCTTGCGCCGTCTTGTTCGGGCTCTATCATGTATTTTTCGGGTAGTTGCATTTGTCTTTTTATCCCGCCGAAATATTTTTGCGCTTCGCTAAATACTTTTTTCGGATCTATATCGCCCGCAACGACTATTATCGCATTTGAAGGCTGATAATACGTATCATGGAATGATTTGATATCTTCTATCGTCCAATTTTTAATATCGTCTTTAAAACCTATCGGCGTCCAATGATACGGGTGGTAGATAAACGCGCTATTGAATAGTCTAAAGTATAAATACCCCATAGGGTTATTATCTGTGCGCCATTTGCGCTCTTCCATGACAACATCGCGCTCGGGCTGAAACTCTTCGTCTTTAAGTGAGAGATTTGCCATAAGTTCGCTGAACAGTTCGAGCGATTTGGAAAGATTTTTACTGCTGCTTTTTATAAAATAGTGCGTAGCGTCAAATCCCGTAGCGGCATTTGTAATACCGCCGAAACCTTTAACTATTTCGTCAAATTCACCGGCTTTGAGATTTTTTGTGGATTTGAAATTTAGATGTTCGAGCATATGCGCGATACCGCTTTTACCCATTATCTCATCGCCGCTTCCGACTTTGTAGAAAATATCCGTAGTGATGACGTCGCTTCCTGCGTTCATAGGTATAACAAATACCCGAAGTCCGTTGGAAAGCGTTTGATTTTCGTATTTTGGCAAAGAATCAGCCATTAAAACTCCTAAAAATAGAGATACAATTAAACATAACCGTTTCAATTTCTATCTGCCCCTATGACATCATCGATAGTATGAAATCCATCTTTATCCATAAGCTCTAAAATTCCTTTATTGATACTGTTTGCTATTTTAGGACCTTCATATATAAAACTTGTGTAAATTTGTACAAGAGACGCTCCTGTTTTAAGCCTTTTGTACGCCTCTTTTGGGGTTGATATACCGCCCGCACTGATTAAAACGGTAGTTTTGAAAAACTCTTTTGCTATAACCTCAAAAAGTTTAAAACTCTTTTCGCGTAAAACTTCTCCGCTGATACCGCCAAACTCTTTAGGATTTTGAACTAACGAATAATCTACGGTCGTGTTTGTCGCTATGATACCTTTTGCGCCGTTTTCAATAGCGGCAGAACATAAAGAGATGGCGTTTTTTGGCGTCATATCAGGCGCGATTTTGAGCAAAATCGGTCTGTTTGTCAAAGGAGTGCACGCTTGAAAAAGCTCTTTTACAAAACTCTCGTTTTGCAAATCTCTTAAATTGGGCGTGTTTGGCGATGAGATATTCACAACCAAATAATCGCACATGGAAGAGAAGGTTTTTGTGAGTTCTATATAATCGTCTATCGCATTTTCCTGCGAAGTTGTTTTGTTTTTGCCGATATTTGCGCCAAGCGGTATCACAAACGGATACAAAGCGCCTGCTCTTTTGGCTATTTTTGCGCTGCCGTCATTATTAAACCCCATAGCATTTTGAAGCGATTTTTCTTCAATGTGCCGAAACAAGCGAGGTTTTGCATTGCCGTCTTGAGGCTTGGGCGTAACCGTACCATACTCTATATGACCAAATCCAAGCGCGCACAAAGCTCTTATCATTGAAGCGTTTTTGTCAAAACCGGCAGCTATACCAACGGGATTTAAAAATTTAACGCCAAAAAGCTCCTGACTAAGCCGCTCGTCTATTACAACGCATCTTGAGGCTATCGGATTTAGCAATGACGGTGCGAAATTTCCAAGCCGCATGGCAAATTCTGCCAGCATATGCGCCTTTTCGGGGTCTAATTTAAACAATATCTTTTTAAGAGTTTGGTAGTTTAACATATTATTTTTCTATCCTGACACTATTTTTTGGATTATAGCTAAGTAAATATAAAAAATAGTACACACAAGAGTTCAATCTGAAACTTTCTCCCATTTTGTACCGTCTATACCGTCCATCAATACAATACCCATATTAGCAAGCTCATCTCTTATAAAATCAGCCTTTTTAAACTCCTTTTTGCTTCTTGCATCCAAGCGTTCTTTTAT
>JAIRNE010000055.1 GCA_031258205.1 Campylobacteraceae bacterium | reverse complement strand
TTATTTACTTATATAAAAGAGGTGAGAGCGAGACGTTTTCTCCTATATTGCATGAACTTGGAAGATTAAGAGAGATAGCTTTTAGAGCAGTCGGGGAAGGGAGCGGAAGAAGGCTTGATTTGGACTGCTACGATAATTACTACTATCATTTGATATTGTGGGACAGCTATAGACTTGATATAGTCGGGGCTTACCGTTTTGCTCCTACGGACGAGTATAAAAACACGAAGATGCTTTACAGCGATACATTGTTTGACTATAACGAACAGATGAATGAGATTTTAAAATACGGCATCGAACTTGGAAGAAGTTTTATACAGCCTAAATATTGGGGTAAAAAGGGGTTGGATTATCTATGGCAGGGTATTGGGGCATATTTGGCAAAAAATCCTAAGTACAGGTATTTGTTCGGACCGGTCTCCATATCCTCATCTATACCCTCCGCCGCGCGCGATTTACTGGTGTCATTTTACAGGCTCTACTTCTCTGCTGAAAATCTGGTCGCCATCTCCAAACGACCTTATCCCTCAACGCAGTTGTTGGCGGCAAAGACGTTTGTCGGAAACGACTACTGCGAAGATATACGTTCTTTAAAAAGTATGCTTAATAATATGAACTGCGGTATCCCCACGCTTTATAAACAATACTCCGAACTTTGCGAACAAGGAGGGGTGCGGTTTATAGACTTTGGCATTGACCCCGATTTTAACGACTGCGTGGACGGGCTTGTGTTGGTGGATATATCCATGTTGAAAACATCGCGATATGAGCGATACATCACGCCGTATAAATAGCTACATATCAAAAAGCGTTTTTTGACGTATATTAGAACTCTTTTTTTTGGATTTTATTTTTGTCTGTTGTTCATGTAAAGGCGGTATTTTTGTCTCCTCAAGCGTAGTTTCCAAAACGTCTGCAACGGGATTTTTCTCTTCCGTTTTTTTTATTATATTAGCCTTTTTAAGATACAAAAACAGTATAACGGCAATTGCCGCGCCAAACAAGAGTATGGCAACATAAAAAAGCATGTCTAAAATATAACTGACGATATTACCGCTCCCTATATCTTTTGCGATATTCTCTATCGCAAACAAAGCGGCTTTTGGAGTAATGGTAATACGCGCCGCATCAGCGTCATTTGTTACGGATATATCAAAAAGCTGTTTACTTTCAAATGAGATTTTCACCGCATTTGTGTCGGGTTTTATACTGACGTTTTTTATCATTTCGCCGTCAAACGTTTTCGTAAAAGGTTTATCTGTTTTTAATCCTTTAAAAATCAACGTAGTTACGCTCCCTTCGTCTTTTTGCTCAAACGAAGCGTTAAAATCGCCGTCAACATGAAGAGTAAGTTCAAAAACGCCCTTATCGTTCAATCCATCAGGGCAGGTTATATCGGTAATATTTGCGCCCAAAGCCAAAACATTAAGTAAAAAATAGAGTGTAAAAGCGCGCAATTTTAACTCCTTTATTAAAATAACACTCATTTTATAACAGTTTTTCTTTACATACAATATATCGCATATTAAGAGCCTATGTTATATAATAACAGATTTGATTTACTACTTTAAGGTTAATGTGTGGACAGTATAAAAATTTACGGCGCGAGAGAGAATAATTTAAAGTCTATCAATCTTGAAATTCCCAAAAACAAACTGATTGTTTTTACGGGTATTTCGGGCAGCGGCAAAAGCACTCTTGCGTTTGATACGCTTTACGCAGAGGGGCAAAGACGTTATATAGAGTCTCTCTCCTCATATGCAAGACAATTTTTGGACAGAGTCGGTAAGCCGGATATAGACAAGATAGAAGGACTTACGCCCGCTATCGCCATAGATCAAAAAACTACGAGTAAAAATCCGCGCTCAACCGTAGGAACTATTACCGAAATATACGATTATCTAAGGCTTCTTTACGCAAGAGTAGGACATCAGCACTGCCATATATGCGGCAAGCCTATCTCCAAAATGTCGGCGGCAGACATTATAGAACAGATTTTGAAACTCCCAAGCGATGCCAAACTTGTTATCACGGCTCCGCTCATTCGCGAAAAAAAAGGAACTTTTGCCGATTTGATAGAATCTCTGCGCCACAAAGGGTATGTACGTGCGGTAATAGACGGCGTCATAGTCAGGCTTGACGAAGAGATAGAGTTGTCAAAAACTAAAAAACATACGATAAAAGTTGTTATAGACCGCGTAATAATGAACGAAGAGAACCGCGAACGCATAGCTTCAAGCGTTGAAAAAGCGCTTAACGAGAGTTATCAGGAAGTGGAAGTAGAGATACTTAACGCTAAAGAGATAGGATATGAGAAAGAGAGTATCCATTTTAGCGAACATTTGGCATGTTTTGACTGCAAGATAAGTTTTAACCCTCTTGAGCCGCTCTCATTTTCATTTAACTCCCCCAAAGGCGCGTGCAGTGCGTGCGACGGGCTTGGCATACGCTATACGCTGGATATGAGCAAGATTATAGACGAGGATTTGAGTATAGAAGACGGAGCGGTAAAGCTTCTTTACGGGTTTAATAAAAGCTTTTATTATAAGTTTTTGATGGCATTTTGCGAAAGTGAAAAGATAGATACTTCAGCGCCGTTTGGCGAATTGAAAGAGCATGAGAAAAAAGCCGTTTTACACGGACGCACGGAAGCGGTTTCATTTTTCTGGAAACACCATAAAATCAATAAAGTATTTGACGGCGTTATCAAAATAGCATATGATATGATAAAAGACGAGCAGGGCTTTGATGATTATATGAGCGAGAAAGTGTGTGATAAATGCGGCGGCTTTAGGCTAAATCCGGAGTCTTTAGCGGTCAAAGTAGCCGATAAAGGCATTGCCGATATACTTATCATGCCTATAGAAAAATCTACCGAATTTTTTGCTAATGAGGAAAATTTTAAAAACTTCAGCGAACAAGAGAAAATGATAGCCGCGCCCATTATAAAAGAGATAAACGAGAGGCTTCGCTTTTTATATGATGTGGGGCTCGGATATCTGACGCTTGGGCGCGATGCCAGAACCATCAGCGGAGGTGAAGCGCAGAGGATAAGGATAGCTTCGCAAATCGGGAGCGGACTTACAGGCGTTATGTATGTGTTGGATGAACCAAGTATCGGACTGCATGAGAGAGATACGTTAAAACTTATAAAGACGCTTAGGACTTTGCAGGAAAAAGGCAATACTCTGATAGTCGTAGAACATGACAAAGAGACTATAAGAAGCGCGGATTTTATCGTAGATATAGGACCATACGCTGGAAAATACGGCGGCAATGTAGTGTTTAGCGGCGCTTTGGAAGAGCTTGAAAAGAGCGATACGCAAACGGCTTTATATCTTACGGGTAAAAAAACGATAGATTACAGACAAAACAGAGAACAGAAAAATTGGCTTGAACTTAAAAATGTCAATATCAACAATATTCATAAATTAAATATCAAAATCCCACTTCAAAATTTAGTTGCAATTACAGGCGTGAGCGGAAGCGGCAAAAGCTCTTTAATACTTCAAACTCTGCTGCCTGTCGCAAAAGAGCTTTTAAACAGAGCCAAAAAAATAAAAAAGGTATCCGGCGTGGAATGCATTGGATTGGAACAGCTTGATAAAGTCATTTATCTTGACCAAAGTCCCATAGGAAGGACGCCAAGAAGCAATCCCGCCACTTATACGGGGCTCATGGACGACTTAAGAGACCTTTTTGTAAAGACTAAGGAAGCGCAGATTAGAGGATATAAAGCGGGACGATTTTCATTTAACGTCAAAGGCGGCAGATGCGAAAAGTGCCAAGGCGACGGCGAGATAAAGATAGAGATGCACTTTTTGCCGGATATCATGGTCAAATGCGACGCATGCGGCGGTACGCGCTACAATACGCAGACATTAGAGATAAAATATAAAGGCAAATCCATATCCGATATATTAAACATGAGCGTAGACGAAGCGGCGGCATTTTTCGCGGCTATACCAAAACTGCACCAAATCTTAAAAACGCTTCAAGACGTGGGGCTCGGATATATCACTTTGGGACAAAATGCCGTAACTTTGAGCGGCGGCGAAGCGCAGAGGATAAAACTCTCAAAAGAGCTCAGCCGAAAAGATACCGGCAGGACGCTCTATATTTTAGACGAACCTACAACGGGACTTCACTTTGCGGATGTTGATAAACTTGCTAAAGTTTTGCACCATTTAACTTCGCTGGGCAATACGATAATTGTTATTGAACACAACATGGATATTATAAAAAACGCCGATTTTGTCATAGACATGGGACCGGAAGGCGGCGATAAAGGCGGCAGAATTGTAGACTGCGCGCCTCCTTTAAAATTAGCCGAAAATTATAAAAAAACAGGCTCTTATACGGGCGAGTTTTTGGCATATGAATTTGGGTTGGAACAGATGAGGTCGGAGATTTAACGCGCAGTATTGTTCTTATAAATTTTTTTGCTAAAGAACGTTACACTTTTACTCTAAAAAACAAAAAGGTCGGACTATGAAAACTATAACCGTAATAGACACATTCGGATTTTTCTTCAGAAGCTACTACGCTTTGCCAAATCTTAAAAATTCCAAAGGAGAGCCTACGGGGCTTTTGACGGGCTTTGCAAATTTTATCCAAACCTCTTTGCGCGAGTTTCCTTCCGACTATATGCTGTTTGCATTAGACAGTAAAGGCAAAACTTTCCGCGAAGAGATAGACCCAAATTATAAAGCCAACAGGTCTTTGCCGCCTGAAGATTTAAAAAAACAGCTGCCTATCGCTATTGAATGGATAAAAAAGATGGGATTTGCGCAGTACTCCAAAGAGGGTTATGAAGCGGACGACGTTATCGCGTCTATGGTTAAATTTGCCAAAACAAACGATTTAAAAGTGCGCATTGTTACACATGATAAAGATTTGTATCAGCTGATAGACGACGGCAAAGTCGTGATATATGAGCCTGTCAAAAAAAGAGAGGTAGACGCGAGCGGCTGTTTTGAGAAATTCGGACTGCCGCCTTCAAAGATAAGAGATTTCCTCTCTTTAACCGGCGACAGCGCAGACAATATCCCCGGCGTCAAAGGTATCGGAGCGGTCGGCGCAAAAAAACTTTTGGACGAATTTGGAGATATACAAAATCTCTATGATAATTTGGAAAAAGTGCGCAATGAACGCACAAAAGAGCTTTTAAAAGCAGGAAGGGAAAACGCTTTTATGAGTTGGAAGCTTACTGCGCTTGACGATACTTTGGATGTATATGAGCGTCTTGATAAGTTTAAACTCCCCTCAGAGCAGCCGCTTTTAGCAATAAAAGACGAGCTTTTGGATAACGATATGTACTCTATCATAAATCGTTTGGGTACAACCGATATAAAAAAACAGCACAAAGAGATAGCATTTGAACCCATACTGCTTGATACAAAAGAGGAGCTTTTAAAAGTTATAAACAGTATCCCGAATGAAGCGTTTGTAGCGTTTGATACCGAAACCGATTCGTTAAACTCCAGAAGTGCAAATATCGTAGGCTTTTCATTCTGCTTTGAGGAGGACAAAGCTTATTACGTTCCAATTGCGCACTACTATTTGGGAGTCGGCGCGCAAATTGACAAAATGGATGCAAAAGAGGCGTTAGATAAGCTGTTTACTTATAAAATCATCGGGCAAAATCTCAAATTTGATTTAAACGTAGTAGAATTTAACTTAGGCATGAAGGATATAAAAATTTATGCCGATACAATGATAATGGCGTGGCTTTTGGATTCGGAGTCCAGCGTAGGCATGGATTCGCTTGCAAAACGGCTGTTTGGCTACAACACTATAAAATTTTCCGATATAGTACCCAAAAATATGACGTTTGCCAATGTGGAGCTTAACGACGCATGCAAATACTCGGCAGAAGATGCATGGGTAACGCTTAAACTTTATCATAAACTAAAAGAGCTTTTGGAACCGAAACTTTTGGAATTAGCCAAGAGCATAGAGTTTCCTTTTATAAAAATATTAAGAGACATGGAAAACGAGGGTATCGGAGTAGATACGCCGTATCTGAAAATGCTGCTTGAAAAAAGCGAGAGCGCGATAAACAGTCTTACGCGCGAAATTTACGATTTAAGCGGCAGAGAGTTCAATATCAACTCCACACAGCAAATGAGCGCGGTTTTATTCGGGCATTTAGGTCTTGACGCATCTAAAAAGACAAAAGTAGGCTACAGCACGGATGAAAATGTTTTAAACGAGCTTTTGGACAAACATCCCGTCATAGAAAAACTTCTTGAGTACAGAGAGCTTTATAAATTAAAATCCACCTATATAGAGCCGCTTTTGAGGCTTGGACTTTCAAATAAAGCTTCACGCATACATACAAGCTTTTTGCAAACGGGCACTTCAACCGGACGGCTTAGCTCAAAAGAACCGAATCTGCAAAATATTCCCGTAAGAACAGAGCTTGGCAAAGAGGTTAGAACGGCGTTTATTGCTAAAAAGGGTTATAAACTTGTCGGTATTGACTACTCGCAGATAGAGCTTAGGCTTTTGGCGCATTTTAGTTTGGACAGCGCGCTCGTAAACGCCTTTTTAGACGATAAGGATATACATCTTGCGACAGCCGCAAAACTTTTCGGCGACAAAGCCAAAGAGATGAGAAGCGTCGCTAAAAGTATCAATTTCGGGCTTTTATACGGCATGGGGGCAAAAAAGCTCGCCCTTACGTTAAAAGTATCGCCTAACGAAGCAAAAGGGTATATAGAGAGTTATTTCGCATCATTTGCAACCGTGAAAAATTACCTCTCTTTTATAGAGGAGAGCGCGCAGAAAAACGGTTTTATTCAGACGCTTTTAGGGCGCAGGCGCAATTTTAATTTCTCTTCGGTGTCGCCTTTAATGCTGGCAAATTACAAACGAGAAGCTGTAAACGCGGTATTTCAAGGCAGTGCGGCAGATTTGATAAAGCTTGCAATGTTAAAAATTTATGATACGCTTTTAGATGCAGACGCTAAACTTCTTTTACAAATCCACGACGAACTTATCTTTGAAGTTAAAGAGGAGAACGCTTTAGAGTTTTCCAAAAAAGCAAGCGCGGTAATGGAGGCTGTTTATAAACTCAATGTACCGCTGAAAACTACTGTCAGTATCGGCGATAATTGGGGAGAGTTAAAATAGGTGATTTATAAATTAAGCGCGGACAATCTCTATTTTCCCGACCCAAGCCAAGCTGATGAGAATGGACTGTTGGCTGTAGGCGGGGACTTAAATGCCAAACGTCTTATAAAAGCGTATAAAAATGGGATTTTTCCGTGGCCGCGTCAAGATTTTCCGCTTATTCTTTGGTTTTCGCCAAATCCGCGCGCCGTTTTATATCCCGATACTTTTCGTCTCACGCGCTCTTTAAAACGCAGTCTTAAAAGATATGAGATAAGAGTTGATACAAATTTTTCGCAGGTTATTGCAATGTGCGCCGACGTAAGAAAGCAGACAACTTGGATAAACAGCCACATGATAAAGGCATATAATGAACTTTTTCGGCTCGGATTTGCCCACTCGGTAGAGAGTTATGATGAAAACAAAGAGCTTGTCGGAGGCTTGTACGGCGTATGCATAGGAAAAGTTTTTTGCGGAGAGTCTATGTTTGCTATTAAAAAAGACGCTTCAAAATCCGCGCTTTACTGGCTGTGCCGCAAAGTTTCGCAAGAGGAGGGTATCATAGATTGTCAAGTTATAAATCCTCATTTATCCTCGCTCGGAACTGTAGAAATTTCAAGAGAAAAATTTTTACAAACCCTCTATATTTTGGGCAGTAAACCATCAATATTATAAAATAAAGCTTTTTTATCAAGATTTTTTTATGATACAATACCAATTTTAAAAAAAAGGAGAGAGAATGTATCTTTTTACTTCCGAAGTTGTAAGTCCCGGACATCCCGATAAATGTGCGGATATTATAGCCGATTCGATTGTTGATAAAATTTTGCAGGCAGACCCTAACGGCAGAGTAGCAAGCGAGGTTTTTGTCGCAGGCAAACATGTAATTATCGGCGGCGAAGTAAACACAAAAGCGCAGTTTAGCAAAAATGATTATGAAATAATAGCCAAAGACGCGCTTAAAAAAATAGGCTATGACGGCAAAAGCGCGTTTACAAAAGAGCAGTGTCTGCATCCGGACGATGTTAAAGTGCAAGTATTGCTAAATCAGCAATCTCCCGACATAAATCAAGGCGTTGATCAAGAAGACGGCGAAATAGGCGCAGGCGACCAGGGAATTATGTTTGGATTTGCCTCAAATGAGACAAAAGAGCTTATGCCGGCAGCCATTACTTACGCAAGATTAATATGCGACAAAGTTTATCAATACGCGCTTACGCACAAAAATGAGCTTGGCGTTGATATTAAAACGCAAGTTACTATAGATTACGGCGCTAAAAGCAATTTTGAAGACAGCAAACCTCAGCATATTCACACCATCGTAGTTTCCGCGCCAAGCGTGGAGAGTATGCCTATTGTTAAAGTGCGCGAATTGATTAAAGGGTTGATAGACGCCGCAGGGCTTCCTAAAGAGCTTTATGACCCGCAAAAAAAAGATACCATTATACACATTAACCCGACAGGCAGATATGTCAATCACAGCTCGCTTCACGACTCCGGACTCACAGGACGAAAACTTATAGTGGACAGCTTCGGCGGATATTCGCCGATAGGCGGCGGCGCGCAGTCAAGCAAGGATTATACAAAAGTAGATAGAAGCGCGCTTTATGCGGCAAGATGGATAGCTAAAAATATCGTAGCGGCGGGCTTAGCCGATAAATGCATAGTGCAAATCTCATACGCGATAGGCGTAGCGCATCCTATCTCCATATGCATAGATACAATGGGTACATTTAAACATCATATAAATGACGATATTTTATCCGACTTTGTTTTGGAAAAATTTCCGCTTACGCCAAAATGGATAACAAAGCAATTTGCTCTTGACAAACCGAGCGAAAAAACATTTCTTTACGCTGATGTCGCGGCGCGCGGACAGGTAGGTCAAAGCGACTATCCATGGGAAAAATTGGACGCAGTGGAGTTATTCAAAGAGCTGCTGAAATAAATAAAACGGTTTTAAAAGCTTAGCATATCCTAAGCTTTCCGTTGTCTTGCATGAGCAGTATAATCCTCGCTATCATAACAGCCTTTTTAAATATTTCGTCAAGTTTCTCTGCCGCATTTAAAATTCTTGTATGAACAAAAGCGTACCGCAGGTCAAATTCTATATTTTTTTCCAGCTTGGCGCACAAATCGCGTCCTGCCATATGTTTGGTTTTGATTTGACGAAATATATCTTCCACATAAACTCTCTTTTCTATAAGCTTTGCCGACATTTCAAAAGCATCCATGGAGTATTGAAAAATTTGCCGAATATACTCCTTTGCAGACGCGGAAGGATATTCGTTTATATACGTAGTTACATGTTTGCAAAAATATCTTAAAAGATGAGCTGTTTGTACACATTCGTCTATAATTCTAAAATATGATATGGTTTCTCTTGAATTGTTTTCATTTTGACAAAAAAGCGGCATGCGGGAGATGATTTTGTTATCTATTTTATTTGCGTTTATATCTATGCCTGCCAGCTGTTCCACAGCTTCTTCAAGCAGAATAATATCGTTTTTTTTTAATCCGTTAAACATGCTCCAACCCGTTTCTACAATCGCCGAAGTCATTTTTGTAATATCGTTTGCTATACTATTCATTAATGCATTTCCTTGTAAATATTGTCGGAAATAATATGAAAACGATATGACAAAAGTATCACAAAAAAATATCATGAAACTTTCAACACCCTGTTTTTACGGCGAAATTTAATATAAAAACAGGGTTCAAGAGAGTTAAAAGAAATTTTTCGTATCCGTATCGGCATCAGCCAAATGAGGCCATATAAGTTTTGAACCTCCAAGCATATGAAAATGCAGATGCATCACCTCCTGCCCGCTGTCTTTGCCGTTGTTAGTTATGAGCCTGTATCCGCTCTTGTCAAGTCCCATGAGCTTTGCGACCTCATGTATAAAAAGCGTCATCTCGCCCATCAGCTCCGCGCTTACGCTTTGGAAATTCTCAACCTCTTTTTTTGGGATAATGAGTATATGTATCGGAGCTTTCGGATTGATGTCGTGAAATGCCAGAAATTTGTCGCTTTCAAGCACCTTGTTGCTGGGCAATTCACCGTTAATAATTTTCGTAAAAATAGTCATTTTTACTCCTTATGAAAATTTTTCAAAGAGTATAGACTATTTTTGCTTTAACTCTTTTATAATTAAATTTTGAATACAATCACCCATTCAAATCTATTCAAAGGCAGCCATTTGGAAGCGTTAGAAAAAAGCATACAAGAGTGCGACAGTATAAAAGAGCTTGAAAAACTGCGTATTGAGGTTTTTGGCAAAAAGGGTTATTTTACTGCGCAATTTGCAAAACTCAAAGAATTAAAAGATGATGAAAAGATAGCATTTGCCGCTAAAGTCAATGAAAACAAAGAAAAATTTACAACTCTTATAAATTCAAAAAAAGAGCTGCTGGAGAGAGCCAAAAGAAGCGAAGCGCTTAAAAAAGACGCCGTTGACGCAAGTCTTTATTCGCATTTATCTAACGCGGGCGCACTTCACCCCACAATGAGCACTATGGATAAAATTATAGAGTATTTTATATCTCTTAATTTTTCTGTAGAAGACGGACCGTTAGTAGAAAATGATTTTCATAATTTTGAGGCTTTAAATCTGCCCAAATTTCACCCTGCACGAGACATGCAAGATACGTTTTACTTTAAAGACGGCACGCTTTTAAGAACGCATACCTCTCCCGTTCAAGTAAGGACAATGCTCTCACAGCAGCCGCCTATTCGCATGATATGTCCTGGTTCCGTTTTCAGGCGCGATTTGGATTTGACGCATACTCCGATGTTTCATCAGATAGAAGGACTTGTCGTAGATAAAAAAGGCGCGGTTTCATTCGCCAATCTAAAATCAATACTTGAAGAATTTTTAAAACACATGTTCGGAAATGTAAACGTGCGTTTTCGTCCAAGCTTTTTTCCTTTCACAGAGCCAAGCGCAGAGGTGGATATAAGCTGTATATTCTGCGGCGGTTCGGGATGCAAAGTATGCAAAAATACAGGCTGGCTTGAGGTTTTAGGATGCGGCGAAGTTGACCCAAATGTTTTTAAAGCAGTCGGATACAAAGATGTAAGCGGATACGCATTCGGACTTGGCATAGAACGCTTTACTATGCTTTTATGCGGTGTCGGCGATTTGCGTTCGCTTTTTGAGGGAGATTTACGACTATTGGAGCAATTTAAATGATAATCACAAAAAACTGGCTGTATGAATGGATAAATTTAAACCAAATCGGCACAGACGAACTTTGCAAAACTCTAAATAAAATAGGTCTTGAAGCGGCTGTCATAGCGTCATATCGTATGCCGCAAAAGTGCGTTGTCGGCTTAGTGCGCGAAAAAACGCGTCATCCAAACGCCGAAAAGCTTAACGTTTGCACAGTAGATATTGGGGACGACAAACCTCTTCAAATTGTCTGCGGCGCGAAAAATGTACAAGAAGGACAGCTTGTTCCCATAGCGCTTGTCGGTTGTAAACTGCCGAACGGTCTTGAGATACAAGAAGCTGAACTTCGCGGCATAAAATCATGCGGTATGATATGTTCCTCATCCGAACTCGGCTATCCGAAAACAAATGACGGAATTATGGTATTGGAGGGAATTTCTGCCAAGCTTGGCGCTCCGCTTGACCAAATAGAGCAGTTTCAAGACGACGCCATAGAGGTGGAACTCACCCCTAACCGCGGAGACTGCTTGAGCATTCATGGCATAGCGAGAGATTTGAGCGCGGTATATAACGCTAAAATCAATATCCCTCAAGAAGTTATAGAAGACAGCGGTCAAATAGGCATAGGACGCGTTTTAAATCTAAATATAGAAGGCTCTATAGACTCCTCTTTAGTATATAAAGCGGTGCGCATGCAAGAGTTAAAAGAGGATACTATAACAGATTTGCGTCTGGCTATGGCAGGCATCAGTACAAAAAACGCTCTGGAACGGTATTTGGCTTATACAACGCACTCTACGGGCGTTATTTTAAGAGCTTACGGAACCGATGCGCTTGAAAAAGATAAAACAGACAAGATAACGTTTACCGTCAAAAAAGATGCAAATGGGCTTGACAGCGTATGGAACAAAAAGCGGCTCTCATATATAGGTATTTCTCAAGAGAGTTCCTCAAAACCGGAAAGCGACGAACTTGTAATCATAGAGGCAAGTTATGCCGATCCGACACAAATAGCCTCAAACGGCGCACGCAATATCAAAGAGGCAGACGACGCGCTTTTTAGGTCATTAAGAGGCAGCGAGCCGAATCTTGACTTTGGCATTAACTACTTAAGCCTCATTTTAAATAAAACATCAAAAGCGGGTATCCTAACAGGCGCTCAAAGAACCGTCAAAGAGAAGCCTGTACGGCAAATAAGCGTTAATATTGACGATATATACTCCATTATAGGCGCAGAGATAGCCAAAAATGAGATTATTACGATATTAAACAATCTCCATCTAAATGCCTCATTCAAACCCGACAGAAATGCATTAATAGTAGAAATACCGCCGTTTCGTCATGATGTGGAAAATATACAAGATATTTGCGAAGAGATAGTAAGGATAGTAGGCATTGACAATATACCCTCAAAGCCGCTGCAATTTACCGAAACCGTACGCATTAACTCCATATCCAAGAATTTTGAAAAAAAGAAATTTTACCGCCACAAAGCGGCAGCCGCGGGCTTTTTTGAAAGCGTGCATTATGTATTCGGCGACAAAGAGAAGCAGGCGTTGTATGGTTTTGAATGTTTAGACGAAGAACTTGAGATTATCAATCCGATAACAAACGAACTTAATACTTTGCGCACTACATGCGCTCTAAATCTCATACAAGCGGTAAGCAATAATATAAGAGCCGGACGTTTTGGCGCGAGTCTCTTTGAGCTTGGCAAAATTTTTGACAAAAAGCGAAATGAAAGAGTCGTAATGACATTTATATCAAGCGGCGAGAGTGAAAAAAGTTCGCTGATTAATCATGGCAAAGCCGCACAGTTTGATTTTTCGCTGTTTGTGAAAAAAATAGCCGTCGTTTTAGGGGATTTTGAGATAGTAAAAACAGAACCTTCCAATAGATTTTACAGTCCGTATGAGTACGGAGAGATAATTATAGGAGACAAAAAAGCGGGTTATATCGCAAGAGTCGGCGTTGAGAGCGAATATGATTTGGAACGCACGTATATATGCGAAGTAGATTTTGAAACATTGCCTTACGGACGCAAAAGAGCCAAAACTTACTCAAAACTGCCGAATGTTTCAAGGGATTTAAGTCTGCTTGTACCAAAAGAGCTACCTTATACAAAAGTAGCGCAATGCCTGAAATACGGTGCGCCCAAAGAGTTGAGTGCTTTTTATCCGATAGACCTCTATAAAGATGATTCGTTAGGCGATAATCACAGTCTTACTATCACGCTTATTTTCACGCCTGAAGAGAAAACTTTTACCGAGCAGGAGATAAACGGCTTTTTAGAACAGATATTAAAAGCTCTGCGTTTGGAGTTGAAAATCAGCGTAAGATGAGTGTTTTAAAAGTAGAAAAAGCCAAAGTTTTCAATGAAGTCATAACCGATATATCGGCAGACAAATCAATATCGCACAGATGCGCTCTCTTTTCGCTTTTAAGCAATAAAACATCGCTTATTAGAAACTATCTGCAAGCAGAAGATACGCTTTGTACGCTAAGTATCATCAAATCATTGGGCGCAAAAATAGAAAATGAAAATGGCGTTTTGCATATTACTCCGCCGATAAAAATTATTGAACCGCCTTTAGTGCTTGACTGCGGTAACAGCGGAACGGCTATGCGGCTGTTGATGGGATTTTTAAGCGGCGCAGAAGGATTTTTTGTTTTACATGGCGATAAATATTTGGCAAGCCGTCCCATGAAAAGATTA
The DNA here is from genome assembly GCA_031258205.1 of Campylobacteraceae bacterium. Taxonomy (GTDB): domain Bacteria; phylum Campylobacterota; class Campylobacteria; order Campylobacterales; family Campylobacteraceae; genus JAIRKW01. Next base: position 10,072 of record JAIRNE010000055.1, on the reverse strand, counting down.
ACCTTGCCGTTAAGAAAAATAGGCGCAAATATAGACGGCAGAAATGACGGTAATTTGTCGCCGATTTGCATTAGAGGTGCGAAATTAAAGCCGTTTGATTATGAAAGCCCCATAGCGTCAGCACAAGTAAAAAGCGCGATGATTTTGAGCGCGCTTAATTCGGATGCGCCGAGTTTTTTCAAAGAGCCCGAACTTAGCCGCGATCATACGGAAAGAATGTTAAAAGGCATGGGCGTTGATATAGAATATGAAGGCGGCAAAATTGTCATACATCCGATTGAAAAACCGCTGCATCCTTTAGATATTACCGTACCGGCCGACCCCTCAAGCGCATTTTTCTTTGCCGTTGCCGCCGCTGTTGTTCCAAATTCAAAAGTAGTTTTAAAAGATGTGCTTTTAAATAAAACGCGTATAGAGGCTTTTAAAGTTTTACAGCGGATGGGAACGCGCATAGAGTTTATGCAAAAAGAGGATAGATACGAGAGTATCGGCGATATTACAGTGCAATACGCGCCGCTAAAAGCCGTAAACGTCAGCGAAAATATCTCATGGCTTATAGACGAACTTCCCGCGCTCTGTATAGCTTTTGCATGCGCTTCGGGAGTTAGCAGCGTAAGAAACGCCAAAGAGCTTAGGATAAAAGAGAGCGACAGGATAAGCGCGGTTGTTAAAAACTTAAAGCTTTGCGGCATTAATGCAGATGAGCTGGAAGATGGATACGATATAGAAGGCGGTACATTTAAAAAAGCCGTATTTAACAGTTTTGGCGACCACAGAATCGCTATGAGTTTCGCTATAGCTTCGCTTCTTAGCGGCGGAGTTATAGAGGATACGGACTGCATTAATACCTCTTTTCCGAATTTTACGAATATCTTGAAAAAAATAACGTCTGTTGAGAATTTATGATAGAGATAAAATTAGCTAAAAGTTACGGTTTTTGTTTTGGCGTGAAACGTGCCATTAAAATAGCCGAAAACGCGCCCGGAGCTTCTACAATAGGACCCTTAATACACAATAACGAAGAGATTTTAAGGCTAAAAAATAACTTTAACGTAGATACGTTAAACAGTATAAATGAAGCCGCGGGCATAAAAAAGGCGATTATTCGCACGCACGGCATCCAAAAAGAGGATTTGCAGACTTTGAAAAAACTGGATATTGAGATAATAAACGCCACCTGCCCATTTGTTACAAAGCCCCAAAAGATTTGCGAAGAGATGAGCCTGCAAGGCTACACGATAATCATTTTCGGCGACAAAAATCACCCCGAAGTTAAAAGCGTTAAAAGTTACAGCGTGCATGACAATGTACATGTAGTTTTGAGCATTGAAGACTTGGATGGGATAAATTTAAACAATAAGATTACTCTTGTGTCGCAGACAACGCGCAATGTAGATGAGTTTTTGAAAATCGCGGATTTTTTAATAAGTTCATGCAAAGAGGTGAGAATCTTTAATACTATCTGCAACGCTACCTTTGAAAACCAAGATGCGGCGCGCGAGTTGGCGATTGAATCCGATATTGTTATAGTTGTCGGAGGAAAAAACTCCTCAAATACGAAACAATTGTATAGAATTGTTAAAGAATATTGCGAAGACAGTTTTCTTGTGGAAAACGCCAAAGAGCTGAATTTCTCGTGGTTTGCGGGCAAAAAGATATGCGGAATAACAGCCGGGGCTTCAACTCCTGATTGGATTATTGAAAAAATTATTGAAAAAATCAGAGAAATTAAAGTATAATGTTAATTTTGAATACGTTTTAATTTTACAAAAGCGAACAAATCACACCAAAAGGAAAAGAATGGCAAAAGAGGTGAACAATAGCGTTCAAAATAGCAAAACGGCAGAATTTACAGATGATGAAAATTTTGCCGCGATGCTTGAGGAGTCTTTAAAAGAGACTGACAATGAAATAACGGTAGACGGCGTCATCGTTGAAGTTAGAGATGATATTGCGTTGGTTGATGTCGGCAAAAAGAGCGAAGGCAGACTTTATATCTCCGAAATTAAAGATGCCGAAGGCAATCTCACTCACAAAGCGGGCGATGCTATAAAAGTTGTTATAACAGGTTATAGAAATGAAAAACCGATAGTTTCCCACAGAAAAGCCGTGAAAAAAGAGAATATAAAAACCTTTATAGATAATTTTGACGAAAATGACAACTCTTCGTTTGACGTAAAAGTTATAGGTAAAAACAGAGGCGGTCTTATCGCTGAAAACGGCGACGGCGTAGAGTTTTTCCTGCCGCGTTCGCAGGCGGCTGTTAAAGACCCTCAGACGCTGTCCGGTAAAACTATCAAAGTCTCGGTTTTAAAAATAGACAAAGACAATCAATCTATCGTAGTTTCAAGAAAAAAACTTTTAGACGAAGAGCGAAAAAAACGAAAAGATATTATCCAAGAATTGATGGAAAAAGATAAAATCATAGAGGGCGTGATTAAAAAGATTACGACTTACGGCATGTTTGTAGATGTCGGCGGCGTAGACGGACTTGTTCACTACAGCGAGATAAGCTACAAAGGACCTGTCAATCCAAGCTCATTTTATAAAGAGGGCGATAGAGTCTTGGTAAAAGCCGTAAGTTACGATAAAGAAAAAAGACACCTCTCATTGTCTATCAAAGCGGCTCAGCCAGACCCATGGCAGGAGATAGAAGACCAGCTTATGGAAAAAGACGTTATACAAGTAACCGTCAGCAATATAGAGCCTTACGGCGCATTTGTTGATTTGGGCAACGATGTTGAGGGCTTTTTGCACATCTCTGAAATCTCTTGGGACAAAAATATCAAGCATCCTAAAGATTATATCAGCGAAGGAGAGCAGATAGACGTAGAGGTTATAGAGATAGATATAAAAGAGAGGCGGCTGCGCGTATCTTTGAAAAATATTCTCCCCAAACCGTTTGACGATTTTATAAAAACTCATAAAGCAGGAGATATAGTAAAAGGAACGGTAACTACCATTACAAACTTCGGCGCGTTTGTGAAAATAGACATAATAGAAGGGCTGCTGCATAACGAAGACTCTTCATGGGATAAAAATGCAAAGTGCAAAAATATACTCAAAGAGGGCGATGAAATAGATATTAAAATTATCAAAATAGATACCGAAAATGAGAAAATTTCGCTAAGCCTTAAAGAGCTTCAAGAGAGTCCGATGCAAAAATATGCCAAAAAATTCGGCAGCGGCGATATCGTAAAGGGCAAAATCCTTGACATAAAAGACTTCGGATTATTTGTGGAATTGGACGATGGCGTAGATGCGCTTATACGCAGAGAAGATCTTGGCAGTCTCAATATTGCCGACTTGAAAGTTGGAGACGAATTGGAAGCGGCGATAATTTTTATAGACGAAAAGAAAAACCGCATACGTTTATCCGTAAAAAAACTCTCCAGAATCAAAGAGCGAGAAGCTTTAAACGAGATAAATAAAGACGATAAAATGACTTTAGGCGATATTATAAAAGACCAGCTAAAATAATTAATGCCAAAAGCCGCCCTGAATTTTTCAAGGCGGCTTTATATACAAAAAAAGATTTCAAAAGGTTGTTTCGGTGAGACAAAAAAAGATTGTCGTATGTGATGCTATTCACGAAAAAGGCTTTGAGCTTTTAAGAAAAGAGAGCGATATAGAGGCGATTGACGCAACTAATATTGCCAAAGATAAATTAGACGAATTTCTAAAAGATGCCGATGTGGCTATCACAAGAAGTCCCACTGATGTGGATGTTAAATTTTTAGACGCCGCAAAAAAATTAAATGCGGTAGTTCGCGCGGGCGTAGGCGTAGATAATGTGGATTTGGACGAATGCAGCAAAAGAGGTGTGATTGCCATGAATGTCCCGACCGCAAACACAATAGCTGCCGTAGAGCTTACTATGGCGCACATTTTATCAGCCGCACGCAGTTTCCCGTATGCGCACAACGCATTAAAACAGGACAGAGTTTGGAAGCGCGAAAAGTGGTACGGCGTTGAACTATTCGGTAAAAAACTCGGCGTTATCGGTTTTGGCAATATAGGAAGCCGCGTTGCCGTACGCGCTAAGGCTTTTGGCATGGATATCACAGCGTATGATCCGTACATTCAAAGCAATAAAGTAACTGATTTGGGTATGACATACACGGAAAATTTTGACGATATCTTAGCATGCGATTTTATCACTATTCATACGCCTAAAAACAAAGAGACTGTTAATATAATAGACAAACCCCAAATAGCTAAAATGAAAAAAGGCGTAAGGCTTATTAACGTAGCGCGCGGCGGATTGTACAACGAAGAAGCGCTTATAGAGGGCTTAAAGAGCGGACATGTGGCTTTTGCCGGCATTGACGTATTTTCAAAAGAGCCCGCCGTGGATAATCCTCTTTTAGACCTTGATAATGTTACGGTAACTCCGCATCTTGGCGCAAATACTTTGGAATCTCAAGAGAAGATAGCCGCTGCGGCGGCGGAAGCTGCGATATTAGCCGCAAGAGGCGTAAGTTATCCTAACGCGCTCAACCTTCCGATTAAAACGGAAGATTTGCCAAGCTTCGTTGCGCCCTATCTTGAATTGGTTCAAAAGATAAGCTTTTTAGCGGTTCAAATATATAAACGTCCGATTTTGGGCATTCACATAGAAGGCGAGGGGACAATCAGCGAACATATAAACTCTCTATTGACTTTTGCAATTGTAGGAGCGTTAAAAGAGGCTTTGGGAGATAATATCAATTATGTAAACGCCGCTTATGTGGCTGTGGAAAATAAAATAGACACAAGTTCCAAAGTCCTGCCGGCAAGCGGTTACAGCAATAAAGTAACCGTCAAAATTTCAACCGACAAAGGAGTTGCGCAAGTAAGCGGTACTGTATTTGGCGAAGATGAGCAGAGAATCGTAGATATTAACGGCTTTAAAACTGATTTCAAACCAAAAGGCAAAATGATAATCTTTAAAAACAAAGATGTGCCGGGCGTTATCGCCGCAATCAGCGCCATTTTAGCGCAAAACAGTATAAATATAGCAGACTTTAGGCTTGGGCGCGGAGATGATGGATTTGCCCTTGCGGTCATATTGGTAGATCAAGAGATAAATAGAGACATTCTTGCCAAATTAAATGAACTTGAGCAGTGCGTCTGGGCGCAGAGCGTAAATATATAGGAGAAAATTTTATGGCTTCATATTCAATGGGCGATTTAAAAAAAGGATTAAAGATAGAGTTAGACGGTATTCCGTACAAAATAGTAGAGTATCAGCACGTAAAACCGGGGAAGGGACCGGCATTTGTGAGAGCTAAAATCAAGTCTTTCATAAACGGCAAAGTTATAGATAAGACTTTTCATGCCGGCGATAAATGTGAACAGCCAAATCTTGTACAAAAAACAATGCAGTATCTTTACGACGACGGTGAATATCTGCAATTTATGGATACCGACACATATGAGCAGGTTGCCATATCTGAAGAACAGATGGGAGATTTGCTCAAATGGATGCTTGACGGTATGACAGTGGAGGTGCTTTTTCACAACAATGTAGCTATAGACGTTGAGATACCTCAAGTAGTTGAGTATAAGATAACGGATACTCCGCCAAACTTTAAAGGCGACACGCAAGGCGGCAGAAAACCTGCTACTTTAGAGAGCGGCGCGGTTATACAAGTACCTTTTCATGTGCTTGAAGGCGACACGGTAAAAGTAGATACCGCACGCGGCGAGTACTTGGAAAAAGTCAAATAGACCGCTTTATATGCCGCTTTTTAGCGGCATTCAGCTTACCTTTAAATCATCTTTTATTTATTAAAGTTAGACCGCAAGCCTGTGCAAACAGCCGTAACGGCATCTGCTAAAAATGTATGCGCGCCTGCATAAATTACATCTTGCAAAAAAGTTTGGATTTATGGCACAAGATTAAAATATCTCTTTTTCAAGCCTGCCAAAAATCGCCGTTTATATTAAACTAAATTAGCAAATGGGCTTGATTAAAATATTTTTAAAACGTTCTTCCCATGGTAAACTCAAAACTGCTTACCCTGTCGCCGTCCTCTTTTTTGATAGGTTTGGCGAAAATAAACTGTATCGGACCCATCGGAGATATCCACTCTATCGCCGCGCCTGCCGAAGCGCGTTTCTCTTCAAAATCGTCATTGCCTATCATGCCATAGTCAACAAACAGCGCGCCGCGCATTTTTATTCTCTCTACCATAGGAAAACTAAGTTCTATAGAGTTTAAAAATGATATTTTGCCGCCCGTTAGAGCCCCATCTTCATTTTTGGGCGAAACGGAGGAACTCTCAAAACCTCTTAACGAACCCACGCCTCCAAGATAGAGTTTTTCATTGTACGGCAGATAACCTTTATCGCCTATCCAGCCAAACTGCGCTTTATAACGCAATATCAAATCAAATCCTATACTATCCTCAAGTCCGTAAAAAGCGGCGAATTTAGTCGTGCTTTTCATGAACTCCTGCTCTCCGCCAAGTCCGGCAAACTCAAATGCCGTACTCGCCGCTATACCGCGTCTTGGCAGATAGTAATCGTCCGTATTGTTAAACGAGAGACTCGGCGTAATAGAACTTTTCAAAGTCTTTGCCAAATAGCCGCTTGTGTCTTTGTCTATATCGTGTTTTAACGCGGCGCTGATATCGCTTAATTCGGATGTCTCATAAGTATATCGTGCGCCGACAGACATGTATCGTCCAAGTTTTCGTCCCACATTTATATAAAAACCGCTTGTCAGCTCATCATAATCATAATAGTCGTAATCTTTCCTGTAAATACTTCCGCTAAGACTGTAAACAGAGTCAAAAATTCTTGGATTAGCGGCAGAGATTGAACCCGACAACTCTTTATCGGAACGCTCTACGTCTATTGAAGTACTTACGCCGCTTCCAAAAAGATTATTCTCAGACACGTAAGCGTTTATTAAAAAACCGTCGCTTGAGCCGTACCCGATACCGCCGCCCAAAGTTCCCGTTTGTCTCTCTTTAACCTCAACCACCAAATCTATCTCGTCTTTAGAGATTCTCTCCTCTTTGATGGTTACGTCTTCAAAATATCCGGTTCGTCTAAGAGCATCTCTTGAGTCTCTCAAATCCGTTCTATTGTACAAATCTTTCGGAGCCAAAAAAACATCGCGGCGTATAACTCTGTCTATTGTCGCTGAATTACCCATAATGCGTACGTCTCTAATGTAAACTTTATCCGCAGGCGTTACGGTATAGGCAATATCCACGATATTATTTTGTATGTCTTTATTAATATCGGGATAGACTTTAACATAGGCGTAACCTTGATCGGCTATCATATTTTCAAGCGTTCCGGTATCTTTTCTAAGCTTTGTTATATCAAAAATATCTTTTTTTTGCAGCGCGAAATTTTTTATCGTTTTTTCAATGTCTATAAGTCCTTCAGGGATAGTTATCGTAATATCGCCCACTTTATACTTTTCGCCTTCGTCTACTTTGTATTCTAATTTGGCGTTATAATTATCAAACGATACTCTCAAATACGGCGCGCTGACATTTGCGTCCAAATAGCCCTCTTTATAATAAGCGTCTCTAATTTTTGAAGCGTCCTGCTCTAACTCAAAAAGGTTTACTTTGCCGTCATTTCTGCCCCACATCCAACCCATGAATTCACGCTCTTTATTGGCTAAAGAGGACTCAAAATCGCTATAATCCAGCTTATTCGCTCCATGTATATCTACGCTTTTAATAATAATATTTTCACCTCTATTTATAATAAATTTGATTTCTATACTTCGTTCATTAAGACGACTTGTTTCCGCATCTACTACCGTATCAAAAAAGCCTTTTAATTCATAAAATTTCTTTATCTGTTCTTTGGCGAATTCTATTTTATCTATATCGTATATTTCGCCTTTTTTAACGTTGGAAAAAGAGTTGATAGACTCTTTATCGCTGTCGCCTACGCCCTCTATATCTACTTTTGATACAATAGGTTTTTCTCTTACATGTACAATAAGAGTTTCGTTTTGTTCATCTATCCAAATATCTTCAAAATATTGCTGTCGAAAAAGCGTTTTTAGGGCATTATCTATAGTATCTATATTAATCTGCTGCCCGATTTTCAACCCCATCATATCTATAGCGGTTTCAGGAGATAGATACAGCAATCCTTCAAATTTAATATCATTTATCTGTTTGGCGCACATCGTATCACCAAGAGCGGCAATACACGCAAGCGAGAGTAAAACTTTTTTCATAAAAACGTCCATAAACAAAATTTTGCAAAATAAAGTAGGTATAATACCATTTTAATAATAAATATTCAAAATTTTAAGGATAGATATTGACAGCTGGGATTATAGGACTTGGGCTTATCGGCGGCTCAATGGGCTTAGCGCTTCAAAACACAAAACTTATCAAAAAAGTGGTGGGACTCGACAACAATGTAACGCACTGCGAAGAGGCGTTGAGACTTGGACTTGTACATGAGATAGTGAATTTTGAAGATATAAAAAAGTGCGACGTGATATTTTTAGCAACTCCTGTGGATGCTATTATCGCCATAATGCAAAGTCTTGCAGACATTGACGCCGGTACGACTTTGATAGATTTGGGCAGCACAAAAGAGGAGATAGTTAAAAACACGCCTGAAACTCTGCGTAAAAATTTTATACCGGCTCACCCCATGACAGGCACGGAAAAGTTTGGACCCAGTGCGGCATTTGCCACTCTTTACAACGGCGGCGTTGTTGTGATATGCAAAAGCAAAGAGGTGGAAGATATCCATTTGACGCGCGCGGTGCAGATATTTTCGCACATCGGCATGAAGATATTTTTTATGAATCCCAAAGAGCATGACTGCCACACTTCGTATATTTCGCATATGCCCCATGCGTTAAGTTATGCTTTGGCAAACAGCGTTATGCGTCAAGAAGACCCTAAAAGTATTTTGATTTTAGCGGGCGGCGGTTTTCGCGATATGAGCCGCGTGGCTAAAAGTTCGCCTGTCATGTGGAGTAACGTATTTAAACAAAACCGTAAAAATGTCTTAGAAGCCATAAAAAATTTCCAAACAGAGCTTGAAAAATGCCGTATTATGGTAGAAGAACAAAATTGGGATGAGCTTGAAGATTGGATGAAAAACGCCACTACGCTACATAAAATTTTATAATTTGCAATGTTTGTAAACGCCGTTTGCAAAGTATAAAAACGCGTCAAATATAAAAATTTGATATACTTTTATAAATTTTTAAAAGGCAAAAAGATGAAAAGCGGCGACAAGGGCGTAAAGCGAATACTAAAAGCGTTTGTATATTCAACGGAAGGGTTTTTACAGAGCGTTAAAAGCGAAGCGGCATTCAGGCAAGAGCTGGCATTGTGCGCTGTACTGCTTGTTGTGGCTTTGCTGCTGCCGGTTTCTATCATAGAAAAGCTTTTTTTAATCAGCTCTCTGTTTTTAGTGCTGCTAATGGAGCTCGTTAATACCGCTATAGAAGCGGTTGTAGATAGGGTTTCAAATGAAATTCATCCGCTCTCTAAAAAAGCCAAAGACGTTGGAAGTCTATTGGTTTTAATCTCTTTTATCTATCTTGTGTTTGTTTGGGCGGTTATCATAACGGGGCTTTTTTAAGCGCATTTACGTTAAATAAAAAAGTTGAGCCCTCGCCAAGCTGACTTTCTATCTCAAGCTTTAACCCATGTATTTTAAGTATATAAGAGACAAATGTCAGTCCGAGCCCCAAAGAGTTATCCCAGCTTCTGCCCTCCACGCGGTAAAATTTATCTGTGATTTTGTCTATCTCCTCTTTAGCTATCCCAATGCCACTGTCCGTTACGCTAAAAATCCCATCTTTTAACTTCACATACACAACGCCCTCTGAATACTTCAAAGCGTTGCTTATGAGATTTGAGACGGCTATCTCCATCATTTGGGCGTCTGCTTTTACAAGCGTCTCCTCGCCGTCATAGACAATCTCTCTTGAAGTCTCCGCGATAGAAAACGAAGCAACACTCTCTTTGGCTAACTCGTTGAAGTCAAATTCGACGGTTTGAAAAGGCAAATCGCCGCTTTCAAGTTTAACAGCCAAAGAGAGTCTGTCTATCATATCGGAAATTTTTTGAGCATTTTT
>JAIRNE010000058.1 GCA_031258205.1 Campylobacteraceae bacterium | reverse complement strand
TCAAAAACTTCCATAAAAGCGGCAAAACAAAACACGGCTTTGAATAACGTGCAAAATGTCGCATTTATAAGGCTTTCAGCCGAAGAATTAACACAGGCGTTAAAAAAAGAGCGCGAATTCAAAAGGCTAAAAGATACGGATATTTTCTCTTACGATTTTACTCATGTGTTGATTGACCCTCCGCGCGCGGGGTTAGATACTGTCTCAAGAGAGTTTGTAAAAAGATTTGAAAACATCATCTGCATCTCATGCAATCCCGAAACGCTAAAGCGCGATTTGGCAGAACTTACCAAAACGCACAAAATCGCCTATTTTGCGCTTTTTGACCAATTTCCATATACGCGCCATGTTGAAAGCGGAGTGATTTTAAAAAGGGTGCGGTAATATACGGTTTTTGATATTTTGGCGTTATCGTTTCGGCATGCATAGTGATTTTTTTCACAACCATTTTTATTATCGCCGTATAAGGTGATTTTAGTTTTTGGCTGATTTGGCGATTTTGCTTTATATTATTGCATGCAGTTAAATTATTTTTTACATAATTGCGGACATTTTTACTTTTTTCAAAAACTGCCGTTAAAGATTTAAACATGTTTATGATATAATCCGCGATTACTTTTCTTAAGGAGCAGCATCATGGAAGTGCAGAAACATTCAGGACTTGGAGTTGCGTCATTCGCGCTTAGCATTATAAGCGTAGTTTGTATTTTTGTTTTATTTATTGTAGCGGGCGCGATAGAGGTTTCTACGCCGGGCGGCATGGATGAAAATTCTGCGGCGGCTGTGATAATAGGAGTGCTTTATTTTCTTTTCGCTGGATTTTCTCTTGTCGGCGTTGGACTTGGTATAGCGGGACTTTTTGCAAAAGAGAGAAAAAAAATATTTGCGGTTTTGGGATTGATATTTTCCGCTGCTATATTTATTATTGCTGTTGCCGTTATGGTGATAGGTTTATCGATGGTAGACAGCGCCGGTTATTACTATTAAAAATTACGGATTAAAATGATACCTTTGCAAAATATCATAGAAGCGCAAAAAAGAATACGCGGAGTTGTAAACAGAACACAATTTGCATATGCGCCCGCATTAAGCGACATAAGCGGCGCGGAAGTTTATATAAAAAAAGAAAACCTGCAATTAACGGGCGCTTTTAAAATCAGAGGCGCGTACAATAAGATAGCGGCTCTTAGCGAAGATGAAAAAAGCGCGGGCGTCATAGCCGCGAGCGCAGGAAATCACGCGCAGGGCGTGGCATACAGCGCAAGAGAGTTTGACGTCAAAGCCGTTATCGTTATGCCCGAAGCTACTCCGCTTTTGAAGGTCATGGGTACAAAGTCTTTGGGCGCAGAGGTGATTTTGCATGGCGATAATTTTGACGAAGCGTTCGCGTTTGCCCTAAAATACGCCGAAGAGCACAAGCTAACATTTATCCACCCTTTTGAAGACGGCGAAGTGATGGCGGGGCAGGGGACTATCGCTCTTGAAATGCTGGACGATATAAGCTCTCTTGATATCGTTGTTGTGCCGATAGGCGGCGGCGGACTTATAAGCGGCGTGGCGTCTGCCGTGAAGCAGATTGACCCTAAGATAAGAGTCATAGGCGTCGGGGCAAAAGGCGCGCCTGCATTGTGTAACTCATTTAACGCCAAAAAAATCATCAATTCAAACGGCGTACGTACTATAGCAGACGGCATTGCCGTAAGAGACGTAAGCTCTTTTGCGCTTGAAACTATGCTTGAATGTGTTGACGAGGTCGTTTTGGTGGACGATGAAGAGATAGCTTCGGCAATTTTGTTTTTATTGGAACGCCAAAAGCTTGTAGTAGAGGGCGCGGGCGCGGCCGGAGTCGCCGCGATAATGCACCAGAAATTTGCATTTTTTCCAAAAGAGAGGATAGGAACGATACTAAGCGGCGGAAATATAGACGTTCAAATGCTCTCTGTCATCATAGAAAAAGGTCTTGTCAAATCCGCAAGAAAAATGACTCTGATGATAACGCTTGTAGATAAACCCGGAGCTTTGATGAGACTGACGGATATTTTTAAAGAGACTAACGCCAATATCGTCAAGATAGATTATGACAGGGTTTCAACTACGCTTGAGTTTGGCGACGCAAATATAACTATCACATTGGAGACAAAAGGCAAAGAACATCAAGAGAGTATAATACGCAAACTGCTTGAGTATCAATACAGTTTTGAAGAGTTATACTAAAATACCGTCTTGTTTTTGCAAAAATCAGCGGTAAATCGCGGTATTCTTATGCTTATCTTGCGCGCAATTTTATTCCGCGTTTTTCGCAGTTGTGTGGCAATTTATTTTTTGCGCTTTACATGTAAAGAGTGATTGCATGTAAAAAAATAATTCCGTCATTGCGAGCAAACGAAGTTTGCGCGGCAATCCCGTCCCTTTTTCCCGTCATTGCGAGCGTAAGCGTGGCAATCCAGCAACGCTAAAACTTTAAACTTAATTCTCATGTAAAAACATTAACTGTTTTTATTTTATCTATATTTTTAATTCCTCTGGATTGCTTCGTCGTTTCACTCCTCGCAATGACGGAATAAGGGGGCATTCCTCGCAATGACGGAGGGGGGAGTATTTCTCACAATGACAGAAAAGGACGCAATGACGAAAAGCAATAATTAACGTGGTTTTAGAGGGTTGATTAACCCTCTTTTTTAAAAAACCTCATGAGTTTTGACTGCATCTTGAGCCACTCTTTGTGGAGCATTATCGGAAATCCGCTGTACGTTTTACCGCCCTCAAGAGATTTGCTGACCCCTCCGCGCGCGGCGATAACTGCAAAATCTCCTATTTTTAAATGTCCCGAAGCTGCGCTTTGTCCGCCCATGACGACATTCCTGCCAAGTATGGAGCTGCCCGCAAGTCCGGTTTGCGAAACGATGACGCAGTGTTCGCCAAGTTCGCAGTTGTGTCCGATTTGGACGAGATTGTCTATCTTTGTGCCGCGCTTAATGACGGTAGAGCCAAAAACAGCCCTGTCAACAGTCGTGCAAGCGCCTATCT
>JAIRNE010000089.1 GCA_031258205.1 Campylobacteraceae bacterium | reverse complement strand
CTTCTATATAATTCAAACCCTGCTATTGGACAGATGGGTGAGCTGGCTGAAACCACACCCCTGCTAAGGGTGCAAGTCTTAATCGGGCTTCGAGGGTTCGAATCCCTCTCTGTCCGCCAGAACATAACAATCCATAACAACGTAAAACAACTTAAACACTCCAAAACAAGGGCTTTCTCATAGTGTTTTGATAACGCATAAAAACATATGAAAACGCATAAAATAACACTTTTTAAGGGTAATTTAGAGGGTATAATACTATACTACTAAATTAATACCCTCAAAAAGGATAGGACATGCCTAAACTTGTTACTCCGTTATCCGAATTGAAAGTAAAGAATGCAAAGCCAAAAGATAAAATATATAAGTTATTCGATGGAAATGGATTATGCTTAGTCATAAACGTAACAGGTGTAAAATATTGGCATTTTAGATATAAAATAGATGGCAAAGAGCAACTGCTGTCTATCGGTAAATATCCGGAGATATCGCTTGCACAAGCAAGAGAAAAACATAAAGAATATTATAAACAAGTAAAAAACGGCATCAATCCAACTGACAAACGCAAAAAAAAGTTGCAAAATGAAATAAATTCACTCGAAAAAGTTGCGCAAATATGGCTTGAAAAAAACGCCGACAGAATCAGCTTAACACATAAAGAGAGCATAGAAGGCTATCTACGCAATCATATAAATCCCCAAATCGGCAATTTAGAAACGTCAAAAATAACGGTTAAAGATGTAATAAAAATGGCTGAAATAATAGAAGCAAAAGGGTATTTAGAAACGCTTCGTAAAGTGCTAAATACGCTCAATTCCATTTTTAAATTTGCAGTGTCAAAAGAATACGCGCCTCACAATATAATAGCCGATATAGATAGAAAAAACACTTTTAAACAAGCCGTAAAACGTAATTTCCCCGTAATCATAGAGCCTAAAAAATTAGGACAATTGCTGCGGGACATAGACAATTATCATGGAAATTTAATTACAAAATATGCCTTGCAGCTTGCTCCTCATGTCTTTTTGCGTCCGGCAAACTTGCGTTTTGCGGAATGGTCGGAAATTGACCTTGACAAAAAAATTTGGCGCATCCCAAAAGAAAAAATGAAAACAAAAACACCTCACATTATTCCACTCTCAAAACAGGTAATAGAAATTATTCAAAATGTGAAAAAAATAATAGGTAACGGTAAATATCTATTTCCAAGTCCCACATCAAATTTGCGACCGATTTGCGAAAATACGCTTGTGCAAGCCCTGCGCAGACTTGATTACACAAAAGACGAAATAGTGGCGCATAGTTTCAGGGGCATAGCTTCAACTATTTTACATGAAAATATTTCAGCTCACGGTATCCATTCGGACGCTATAGAACGACAATTGGCTCATTCAGAACGAAACGGCGTTAAAGCGGCTTATAACCATGCCGAATACATGTTAGAACGCGTGAAACTTATGCAGTGGTGGTCGGACTATTTAGATAACCTCAAAAATTCGTAAAAAAATACGTAATTTTTTAAATTTTATCGTATTTTTACTATAAAATTCTTGACATCTACCGTAAAATATACTATAATTATAGTATGAAAAGAGGGGAAACTCGCTTTTCAGAGTTCTTTTGAAAGGAGGCAATCTTGAAAATTGAGTTTAGGCTGACGCTTAAAATCAAGTTCAAGAGGTCGCTACTCGCCAAAGTCGGTGACCTCTTGAAAACTTGGTTAAAGTAGTCTAAAGGAGGGTGAAAATCCCTCCGCCTAAAACTTTTGAATAGATTATACTAAATTTTAAAGAACATTTCAAGCCCTATTGTTGGCGAAATAGGGCTAAATTAAAATTAGGAAATGAAAAATGACAAACGCAGAGCTGACAAAAGAGCTTAAAGAGATAGGTTTAACCCGAAAAGAATTTGCAGAAATAACGGGTTATAAATATGAAACCGTACTAAATTGGAGCAGAAATACAAACACTGTACCTCCTATTGTAGATAGCTGGATACAGCTGTACAAAAAAGCAAAAGAGTATGATGAGTTATCAAGTAGACTTATCAAAATCCCGATTTTAAAAACAACTCTAAGCTAACCCTCAATCATTCGGTTAATCAACCTTTGCGCCCGTTTTGGATGCCGCGCCGCAAGCTCCTTGGCATTACGGGGGGGGGAGGCTTGCCGCGTTTTGCCATTTCTTATCCTTCAAACTCCACCGATATTTTATATCCCGAACCGTCAAAATTGTGCGATATGCTATTAGCCGTCCACTCCCCGTCAAGTTCATCAATCTTAAATCTTTGTCCGACGCGAAACTCTCGTCCCTGCGTCTCTAAGCTGCCCGTTATGCCGCCTCTTTGCAAAGAGAACAGCTTTGCCTCGCCAATTTGTATCGCTTCGGCGTCGCTTTTTGGCTCAGAGATTTTCATTTTGTATATTTGCGTATTGCCGCCGCCTATTTTCAGCTCCCTTGTAACGCCGCGCTTTGTATCCTGCCATTCTAATAAAACGGCGTCATACACATTGCGGTTGGCATCGGTGATTTCAAGCGAATATAAAGAGTTTAGTTTGAGCGTTAAAATTGACGGCGCTTTGGTTGTATCAGCCTTTATCTCTTGAATTTTTACATTCTTGTCTCTAACGTAAATCGTATCGTTCTTTTGAAAAATGCGAAACCCTCTTTTATGCCCGAGCATAATTAAAAAAGGCATATTTGCCGTATTGTCTTGCAATTCTGATATGATTGTGTACTCTTTTGCCGCCGCATCAACGTCATAATCAAGTTTTTCCTCTTCCGCAATTTTTTTGACAATATCCTCAAGCGTCGTTTGTTCCCATATCCGCGACTTTTTTTCTTTCTGCCGCGATGCAAAATTTACAGCCGTTGCTCTTACTTCGGTTGTTTTTTCAAGATAATTTTTTGTTATCGTCTGCACGGTAAACAAACCGCACAAAAAAAGATTGTCCGCATATCCCAAATGCAGTTCCAATTTAGTTCCAAAAGGCTTTTTTTCATAAAGCGCGGCAAGGGTAAAACTCATTTCGTCGCTTTGCAGGTTTTCCTTATCTTCATAAGTTAAACTTATAAGATTTTTAGCAATTTTTTGAGTTATATCTCCCTCTTCCGCTATAATTTTAAAGGCAGGTTTAACTACCATAATGTCGACTCTTTTAGCGTTTGTTTTGGTATGCTTGGCAGTAAAACTACGTCTTTATCTTCTAAAATAGGTTTCAATCTTGCGTTTAACTGCAAAACTTGCTCAAAATTTGCAAGCGTACCGTAATACTTGTAGACTATAACATCCAGTCTTTCGCCCTTATGCGCCGTATATTTATACATCGTAATCCCTTATAAGTTTAAGCGTAAAATTCTGCGCTAAAAATGCGCCGTTATCCATTATCGCACCTTGTTCTTCATCTATGTTTGTTATCGCGAACTTGCCTAAAAACTTGCCCGTTCCCGTTACAAGCGTATAAGACTTTTGCTCCGAGGCTAACTTATACAACTTATCAAGCGCACCGTTTTTCGCACCTTGCAGCGGCAAGGTAACGCCGTTTATCTCTATCTCCTCTTTTTGTTTTTTGTTGGCAGATAAAGCGGTGTAATTTCCTATCCGCTCCTGCGCATTGATATTATATTCTGTCGTACGCTTAAATATTTGCGGTAAAACCTTGCTTTCAAACTTAAAGCCGCCTAAACTGTATATCATGCCAAACTCCTGTTTTGCATATTGAACCTCTCTTTTTCAATAGAGCTTTTAACGGCGGCAACAAGCTCTTTTTTAAACTCTTTAAAATCAAATTTTCCATCCGTACCCACTCCGATAAGAAAATCCCCGTTAAAATTAACGTTCACGCCGCCGCCCTCATAACTGCCGCTCATATCGTAACTTCCCGAAGCCGCGATATCGGGTTCATACACATTGTCAATTACGCCGTTTGAATTTATATTTTTATTTACTTCAATATCCTCGCTGCCGCCAAAACCCAAAAAGCTTTTAATCCCGCCCCACCACTCGCCGATTTTACTGCCTATAGCGCCTATCCATTCAAATTTACCAGCCAGCCAATCTATAGCCGCGCCGACACCTTTAACTAAAAGTCCTAAAGGCGACCACTCAAATAAAAATTTAATCGTCTCCCAAACGCCGCTTATGACGTTTTTGACCCATTCAAATTTTGTAACGCATACGGCTATTATCGCTATCACGGCGGCAATAGCGGCAATGATAAGCCCTATAGGATTAAGAGTCATAACAATATTTAACGCCGCTTGTACAATTGTCCATGATCTTATGGCTTTTATCACGCTGCCTATCCATCCAAACATAAATTGTATGCCGCCGCTCGCAAGCATAAGAGAACCTTTTAAAAAATTAACACTGTTTGTAAAAAGAAGCGTCCTTATCGAAGCCAATTTTAAAGCCGCCGTTTTTCTTATAAGCGCCGCCGTGCCTGCGGTCGTTGCGCCGCTCTCGGCAAGAGCTGCGATACGCGAAAAAATAGACGCGTTTGCCGACCTTAGAGTCGCTATCCTTAGAGTATTTTTTGCGATAGCTAAAGCTATGGAAGCCGTTTTTACAGCCATTAATGCGCCGATACCGTATATAATAATTTCCGATAAAGTTTTATACTTATTCATAAAATCTACTATACGCTGTATCAAAAATGCAATACCTTTTGCCATCGAATTCAGTAAAGGCAAAAAAGCATTGCCTATCCCTATGCCAAGTTCTGAAAACGCATTTTTCATTTTTGTTATGCTGTTGCCTGTCGTTTTACTGCGCGCGTCAAACTCTCTTTGCATACTCCCCATATATTTGGTTTTATCGGCAACGCTGCCAAGCGCTTTTCTATACTGTCCAAGACTTCCGACCAAAAGAGCCATATCGTCCGAAATCCCCTCTCCGAACAGTTTTTTCAAGACCGTCAACTGTTCGGATTTATCCACTCCCGCAAGAGAGTCTAAAACTATATCTATAGCTGCCCCCGCGTCGGCTTGTATCATATCTTTTAAGTCAACCGCGCTAAGTCCTATACTCTCAAGCGTATCTTGAAAATCCTTGCCTTGCGTATCTGCCGTTGCAAGTTTGGACAGCATAGAATTTATAGCCGTTCCGGCTATCTGCGGACTTTTGCCAAGAGATAAAAATGTAGATGAAAGCGCGGCGGCTTGCTCGCTTGTTAGCCCAAAAACTTTTGCATTACCGCCGATGCGCGCCATAACTTCAGTTACGTCTCTTGCTTTTACGCCTACCGTGTTTGATACCGTATTCATAGCGTCGCCAAGCTCTTTTGCCTCTTTAATGCCAAGTGAGTAAACGTTCATTATCGTCGCCATAGAGCGGCTCGCATCGTCTGCGCTCATATCAAAAGCCGTTTTCATTTTTGCAACGACTTCGGTAAACTCCATCAATTGGTCGGCAGCTATACCCATTTGCCCGCCGCTTGCCGTAATTTGCGCAAGTTCGGCTGCGGCAAGAGGAATGTCGCGCGAAAGATGCAATATCTGCTGCGCAAAAAGATTTTCCTGCTCTTTGCTTGTAAACTCAACAACTTTTTTTATATCTGCCATGGCATTTTCATACTCTATCGCCAAACTTACGGATTTGCCGCCGCCAAGCATAGCGCCGATTTTGCCTATCCCTATAAGTTTACTTCTTAAAGCGGCGTTGTTAGCTTGCAAAGAGCCTATCTCGGACAAGTTTTTATCATATGCTTGAAGTTCTTTTTGAAGTCCCGCTATGCCTGTTTTTGTTTTTGCCGCCATTTGACTAAGCTCTTTTAAGCTTGCGGTAACGGTTTTGACGCCGCTAAGCCCATGAGCGCTCAAGCCTATGGCTATGCCTAAAACCATCTTTTCCATACTTTAAGTCCTTAAAATTAGGTTCCCCAATTTTAAGGGAACCTCTATTTTTATGTTCTTAGACGGGCGGCAAAGCCACCCTAAGAACCAACTCTCAGGGCTCCCAAAGAATTTGCCTGCGAATTTTTTGGGACCTTTCTTATGCTGCCGCGCTGCGCTTGCGAAAAACATTTTTACATTTTTTAGCACGCCTCTTGCGTTGTAAAATAAGAAATATTTTGTTATAATAAACGGTATGGAACTAATAAACAAAAAAACGAAACGCCAATCTATAATGTTAATGATTGCCGCAGGCACAATCGGGGAGATATTAACCGCGAACGAACCGTTTGGCATTGGGTTTGCAATGGGCGTTTTAGCGTTATTGTTCATTCTTTTTATAATTAACGTCATTCTTTTTGACCTTACGCGATAGTTTTTTTCAAAATCTCTTTAGAGCATCTTAAATACTCGCCAAAAGTTTTTATATCCATACCCAGCATCTCCTTATGACCAAAATGCAACACATGCGCGACAAGGGCGAGAGCTTCTATACTCACTCTTGCGCCGCTTGTCCTAAAAAATCCGTAATAACCTTTTGGATTACGTTAAAATCAAGCGCGTCAAGAGCTCTGATCTCAGTTTCAGTCATATTGCAGCAAGCGGCGGCAACTGCCGCGCCTTGAGCGACTTCATTTTTGCTGCTTTCGCTTGCGTTAATAATAACGCCGACTGTTGGAGCGTGTATCGTAACCTCTTTGTTTGCGACCTCTAATTTTACGGTTTTACTTCTTGTCATTATATTTTCTCCTTAAAATTAGGTTCCCCAATTTTAAGGGAACCTCTATTTTTATGTTCTTAGACGCGAAACAAAGTTCCGCTAAGAACCAACTATTGTAGATTACTCCTAAGATCGCCCAAATAATCTACGCCACCTATCATACAAATCATATTTCTGCTGTCTATCACGACAACGGGAATGTCGCCTATCGTAAGAGAGTAAAACTGTACCTGCAATTTTATCTCTTGCTCTATCACCTCTCCGGCTTTAAATGCGCTTGGTGTTATAGACTCTATATCTGCGGTAAATACAACGACTAAGGGTTTAGAGTTGCCGTCATCGTAAATAGAGCCTTTTAAAATTATCGGTATTCTGTTTTCAAAAGTATTCAATCCAAACGATAAATACGTATTTGCGTCAAGAATATTTAACTTCAGCGTCGCTTCCATCGCGCTGATAGCTCCGGTCGCATATTTCGCGCCGACGCCGCCTTTTGTCTCTACGGTTTCTTGGACGATTGCGGGAAGCTGTACCTCGCTTACAACGCCCAAATAACCTTTGCCGTCTAAAAAAGCATTCAAATCCTGAATGACTTGAGGTATCTGTTTTTTCATTCTTATCTCCTTATTATCCTATACTGTTCATCAACTCTTCGCCCCAAGCGTCGCTGTAAATGAAGTTAAGCTCAAGCGTTTTTACTATCGGCATATTTTGCATCCTGACATCAAGGTAAAATTTACCTGCCGTGATATTCGCAAGCGTATTTTGCGCCGCATTCCATTCAACGTCGTAACCTATCAGCACGCTTGCGCCCTTAAGCGCCCTTAGCAGTTCTTCAACGCTAAGCTTTGCATATAATAGCTGGTCTGCCTTTTTATCTACGGCAAAAAATACGCCCTTTTGGCACGCTTCGCTTACGCGGTCAAACACTCTCACACGCGTCAAATCCTGCCAAATAGTATCCTGATCGGTCGTCTCTTCGCCCCAAAGCCTAAAACCTTCTTGCCGTATAACCGTACCGATATGCGCAGTTCTAAGTCTGTCGGCTTCACAATCCGCACCCATAACAAATTCCACCGGTCTTTGTGTACCAAATACGCCGTTTAAAACTCTGTTTGACGCGCTGTCCGCCCAGCCGTATTCGCTCTCTCCGTCGGTTTTGGCTCTAAGTCCCGCGTATCTTGCGGACAGGGGTTCATACACATAATCGTTTTGCTCTTCGCTGTAAACTTTTACTTTTGGATTGAGTAAAATCAATCTTTTTGTCCCAAACGCGTCCGCTTGCGTTAAAGCCGCGCTCTCGTTCACGCCGCCCAAATCCACAACGCCGGTTGCGCTAAGGCGTTCGGCTTCGCCCTGAAGCGTTGAAGCCACCGCGGCTATATGCGAATATTCGGGAGCGATTAAAATATTTGGCGTATAGCCAAATTCGCCGCTTGCATTTCTAAACGCTTCTATAGCGTTTCTGCAAGCCGTCGTTGTTTCTCCTTCCGAACCGCCCTCCGTAAACACGCTAAAGATTATCGGAGTTTCAACCGACTGCTCGTCTATAGCTCTTATCGCTCTTAGCAGGCTCCCCGCCGCCTCCGCCGCCTCAAGCGCTTTTTTTGCCGCAGTTACGCTGCCGTAAAAGTAAAGCTCGTCCTCAATCCCCTCTGCCGTGCCCGCAATACCGATAGGAGTTATACTCTCTATACTTATAGGACGTGCCGCCTCTGCCGTGATTGTTGCATTAACGCCAAATTGTGCTGCCATTTTATTTTCTCCTTAAAATTAGGTTCCCCAATTTTAAGGGAACCTCTATTTTTATGTTCTTAGACGCGAAACGAAGTTCCGCTAAGAACCAACTCTGAAGCTACATTTTGCAAATGCAAAATGAGAAACTAATTAGGTTCCCCAATTTTAAGGGAACCTCTATTTTTATGTTCTTAGACGGGCGGCAAAGCCACCCTAAGAACCAACTCTCAGGGCTCCCAAAGAATTTGCCTGCAAATTTTTGGGACCTTTCTTATGCTACATTTGCATTCGCAAATGAGAAACTAACCTATTGTTTTATAAAAAATGGTTTTATATACCACTCAAAAATTCCAAATTTAAGCGTGCTGTATGCACGCACCGCCCAAAAAAACAGTTTACAACGCAATCTCCTATTGTTAATTCGCAGAGCATCGTAAAACCAGTTATCTGCCGCCCTAAAATCTTGCATTGCGCGCAACTTTGTACCTTTATTACTGCCTTTTACAGCGGCATTAAAAAACACTATTGCGTTGTTATACATTACATCGTGCGCTATGGATTGTGCAATAATTGCAGGAGAAAACGGATGCGCACCTAAAATAGAGCATAAAAACAGAGGTATGCTTGCGCCGTCTGTAAGCGTTCCTTTTTTAACCTTAAAATTGTGTACGGTAAAACCCTCTACAACTTCGTAACACACCTGTTCTTTGTCGTTTTTTACTAAAGTTGCAGGACGTATAATGAGGGCAACTGTTAAAACTTTTTTGGTTTAGAAAACCAACTCACAAAAAAACCTAAAACTGCAGTAAATATTCCGCTCATACTACCTCCTCATTGTTTTGCATACTTAGAAGTATTTCCGTTATAGCGTCTTGAACGTTTTGGGCGTTTAAGCCCGTACCGCTGTTATCAAACGTTATTTTTTAGCTTCTGCAATATTTTCAATTTTTGCATTTAAATCGTCTGCACTCTTTTTTACGTCGCCTTTATTTGCAATTTCGCGCGCAATTTCCTTTTCCGTTTTTTGGTGTTTAATACCAAAAAGCTTTTTTAAATCAAAATTTGCCATTTTATCTCCTTTATTCGCTTATTAATTTGACCGTAAAGCGGATATTATTGCCCTCGCCCTGCCCGGTGATAAGATAAAACTTATTTGTCGTAAGGTTTGTCAGCGCGCAGGTAAAAAAGCAGTTGCCGCCGTAATTCATCAAGTTATGAATCTCTTCGTATTGACCGGCGTTAAGAGTGGGTGCGTCGTAATACCTTGATGACGACGTGCCGCCGTATTGGTGACTTAGATGATAAACAAAACTGTTTGAGCCGGATGAGGCGTTAGTAAATCCTAATTCAAACTGAGTTGACGAACTTGTCTTTCTTATCTGTACGATAAGACCGCTCATCTCAACGCTTATCACCGCGTTCGTGGCCATATTTATCCCGCGCGCGGATTTACCTTTCATTTCGCTTGGGGCAAGAGCTTCAAAAGTTAAATTGGTTATCATATTTTTCAGCTCGTTTATCGCGCCGATAACGTTCTTAGCCGTAGTTAAAAGCGCGTTAACGCCAAAGCCGAATATACTAAAAAGCTGTTTCGCGCTTGTGATTTCATTGTCGGCGCTTGAAGCGTCGGGTTCAGTCGTTTTTAACTGCGTATCCTGCAAAGAATGCGCTATTGTTTCGGTAATCGCGGAGGCTAATTCCTCCTCTTCTATGGGTTGATTAGTAAAATTTCTGACGACTTCATTTACTCTTAAAACGGCAACCCATTGATAAACGTCGCCAACGTCAGCCCAATCGTAACGCCAAGTTTCATTGTTATGATTTTCATCCGCGTTAACATATACGTAATCCCCGTCTTTAACCGTAGTCGTTTCGTAAGCTTCAAGCTCGGCGTAAGTCTCGAACACGCCTCTGTTTCTGCCGTTTTCGGCGATAGAAAGAACGCGCGCCGTCTCCTCTTCAATATCTGTTAACACGTTTGAAAGAGATTTGTTTCGCTCTATGTCAAATATCGCGCTTGTCGGGTGTGATAGCGCTTCAGTTCGTCCGGGCAAAGAGTTATGCGAAGCGTTATTAAAAACCTGCTCGCCTCCTACAATCGTCCGCTTGGGACTTACGACTCGAATGAGTTTAGCCCCGTAAGGATTGGCATTTGACCTGATTGACGGGTCAAATTGATAGATGACTTGCCAAAGCGCGATAATCTCGGGGATATTAAGCCCCAAAGCTTTAAATTCGTCGCTTAGGCATTCGTCTATATCTTCGTGCGACGCTTGGGCTTGCACAAGACGTACGGGTCTTACCTTTGAATTAGTCGTTACTACCCAATAGGATATATAATCTCCCTCGCTCATTGCCGTCTGAAAGTTCCCTCCGCCGTTTGGCGTGTTGTAGGAGAGGAATTTTTCATCCTCTATCGTAACGCCCTTGACGATAGGCTGTCCGGGCGTAACTTCGTCGCTCATCCATATGCCAAGATTGTTTTGATAAAGGATATTTGTCTCTAAGGGTTGAAGATTTTGCTGTAAAACTCTCTCTGAGACGCTCTGCTCGTAAGGAGCGGCGGAATGCTCTATATCAAACTCCAATCCTTCGTCGCTTATCCAAATGTTATTTAAGTAAAGATTTGGGTCGTCTTCGCCGTTCACTTTGTAGCTTATGCCCCCGCCGCCAAGCCATGAGCAGCCGCGCGTCAAATGGTCGTAAAAGTGTATTATCGCGTTTCTTTCGCTCTGATGTCTCTCATCCGCCGCAACGATATAAGGATCTTCGCTTGTCGGCGAAAAATAGACGTAAGCCGCTATCACATGGTCAAGATGCGTGGGGTATTGCACGCTTACCAAATCGCCCGCTCCGTTGTCGGCGTAAATTATGTATCTATGACCAATCCAATCGATATCTATCTCGTCTCTAAATTTCGTATAAATTTTCCCGTGATAACTGACGTCAAAACCGCGCTCGGGATCTTTGGCTTCTATCACCATTTTGTAAGGATCGCGCTCAAATGTTATCGTACATTGTTCTCTATCTACAAATCCCGTCCCCGAGCCCGCAATGTCAAGCGCGGCATGCGCTCTTGCAATCTCTTGATCGGACGCGATAATATCCTCTTTTACAACGCCTAATTGTTCGTTTGTCGCATAAATATCGGAAGGCGGAGCTACAAGCGTAACTTGTGCGGCGTTTGAGACAAGCAGCATAACCTTTATCTTTAAGTCGGTTGCCGAACCCTCTTCCATTGTCTCTTTATACGTTTCGGGGTAATTGCCGACGGCAACAAGCGTATTGTCGTTATCATAAACGCCGATCTCTCTTATATAAAATCCGCCGATATCAATCGGGATATAAGCTTCAGCCACTACTATCGCGTTATTGTTCGGATGTCTATACACGGAACTTACCGCGGCGCGGTAAACTTCGTTCTGCAATGTCAAAGCATCAGGAGATGGCGTCGTCTCCATATCTCCCAAAGCGATGGACGAAAGCGAAAGTGCGCTGTTACCTGCGATAAGAGACGCTATTTTTTGCTGTCCTTGGGTTGTTAATATCATTTCATAAGCCATACTATTGCCTCCAAATGTTTTTTAGTCTGCGTTTCGTTTATTTTGTCTTTGAGAGTGCGCGCCTTTTGTACAAGCGCGGACGAACGCCGCGCTATCGTCGCGCCAAGCTCTATCAACTGCTCTTTTTTAAGAGTTACTTTGTCGTTATCTCTATCCCACCAGACGTATTCGGATAAATCAAGCAAAGAGCAGATATTTACCGCGCTTAAAAGCTTAAACTGACTATCCGCATCAGCCTGCCAAGTATGCCCCGCATACTCAATATCGGCATACTCTTCTTTCGCCTTTTGCGCTTCAATTTCCGCTTTTTTAGCGGCTTTTAACTCCTCTATCGGAGTTTTTATCTCGTCCAAAACAAGAGCGCCGTTTTTGATTTTAAGGGTTTTACACTCGCCGTTTGCTTCCGCCGCTTTTTTGGCGTACTCTTGCGGATTGGCTTTTGCGTATTCTTGTAAAGTCATTTTATACCCCCATTCCTTTTACCTGCCACCACATATAATTTATATCTCTTGCGGCGACTGCCAACCTTACTCCGTCGGCAACTCTTATCCCGTATATGTTATTCCATGTGTCTGACCTTGTTACATTTTGCGGGACTGCCATACAATAGAGTATAGCGGCAAGAGGAACAGGCAAAGTTAAAGTAAAGGCTTTATCACCCCAAGCGCCTACATATGCAAGCCCTCCTTGCTCAACCAAGCCGCTTTTATATTTTCTGTACCAAAGATTATTATCTTCGCTTATCCAATTTTCTATCACAAAATCCACATCCGCGCTTACATTTGACAAATCTGCCTGCGCTTTGGCGTTAAGCGCGTCTAAAAAAGCGTTCCAAACGGCGGCGCTATCGCCCAAAAATTCATTTGCGGCAAACATAATAATCGGATATCTCGCCTGTCTTGGGCGGTTTTCTTCTGCTGTGGGTACAACGCGGGAGGCGTCAAACCCGTATATTTTATTATCTTTGTCGGAGTCGCTTGTACCTCTGCCAGTTCCAGTAGAATAATAAAAAGCTCCCTCTGCCACATCTGCCCATTTTTCTATTGCGTTAAATCTGCCCGTTATATTTCTTATCGCATCGTTATACCATTTGCCGATTTGGGCATTTGCCAAAGCCTGCGTTAAAGCCGCGCCGTCCGTTAAAGTTGGCATTCTAAAACGTTTAGCCTCCGTATCCAAGCCAAAAAATCCGCAGTTGCCTTGATTTGTCGTCAAAGATTGGTCAAAATTGTTTTTGCATTGCGCTAAAAGGTTTTCGTATTGCGCGAATGTAGTTGTCGGGAAATCTCCCGCAGCGAGTTTTGCCCACAGCGCGGGAAACATATCTGCGGTATATACGCTTCCGTCTAACCGAAGCCATCCGGCAGGCAGAGTCCTTGAAGCGCAAAAGCTTAACATTCCTATCGGTATGGATACTTTTTGGCTTGAAAGCTGATTTAACACCCACTCTTGAGAGGCTAAAACGCTTGAGGGATCTATAAGCAGCGTTACCGAAGAGGTATTACTTACTTCCATATGCGCCGATACTTTTATATCCGTGCCGATACCCAAAGTTAAAGAGGGTTTATAAGTGGCGGGATAGTTGCCTACGGCGATTAGAGTTCCCTCGTCGTCATAAATCCCAAGTTCGCGTATCCAAAAATCACCGGCGTCTTTTGGTATGTAACCCTCGCAGATAACGTCGTTTGGCATACTATCATTGATGGCGACAGAGTTTAAATCGCGTCTGTAGACTTCACGAAAAAGCGAAGTTTGCGTCGGGCTCAACTCCACATCTGCGCCGTTGCCGTCGCCAAACGCCATTTGCACGGGTTTAATCATTCCGCCGCCCGCAAGTGCGGCGGCTAACTTCTCTTTGCCTCTATTTGTTAAAATTATCTTATATTCGCTCATTGTGTGTCTCCGTTATAAATCGTAACCTCGCTTGTTTTTACGACGCCAAGCGCGGCATAAAGCGTATCTTGTATCTCCTGTTCGGGCGTTTTTCTATACTCTATCGTCGTTTGTTTGTCTGCCGCTTTTGCGCAGGCAAACAAAAGTTCTCCCGCGCTCTCAACCGCGCCGCTTGTCCCCGCTTGTATTTCTATGTTTTTGCCGCTTAATGCTATCTGTCCTATATATGCGTAACCTTTAAGCTCTAAGGCGATGGATATGCCCTCAAGCAAACTTCTTGCGTTTTTATATCTGTTTGCGGTTTTGATGAGTTTGGCTAATATATCGCCGTTTAAACCCGTGATATCGGGCGATATCTCGGCGGTAATCCTGAAGTAGTAAGGCTCCCCGCCGTACGTAAACCACTCCTCAATCCTTGCGTTTTTAAATATTATCTGCAGGGCGCGGTTAATCGCGTAAGGAGTTCCTGCGTAGTAATGAATTTGGAAAGCGTCTTGCAAAAGTTCTCTTGTCTGCGCCTCGTCAAGTCCGCTTATGTCCACATCAAAACTTTGCGCCAAATGAGGCAGTATTTGGGCTGGGCAAGAGAGCGGCAAAATGGATATAACACTTAAATCTAAGCTCTCAAATCTTTCGCCGCTTAATACGTCTAAGGCTTTTTGGATATTGTTTTTATGGTTAGGCAATAGAGTTACCATGCTGCCGCCTCGTAAGTTAAATCCCACGCCGTTATTTCATAAAATTCATTATCCGCCGTTATTATATTTTCTTCGGGGATAGTAATAGTAACTCTATAAACGCCCTCTTGATGCAATGTTTTATAAAGGTAAGACAAATTAATATCCTCTCCTAAATCAAACCTTGTTTTTGTAGATTTTATTTTGTCGTCAATCTCTTTTTGTCTGTTCAAATCAAAAAGTTCTATAACTGCCGTTACGCTCAACGTCTTTTTAACGGACATATTTACAACTACCAAATCAGTCAACGGTCTTACCTTTTCGCCCGTTATCTTCGCCGATACTTCGCTTGTGATATCATCGTCATCAAAGGTTTTCAGATACAGGTTAACAACTCCTGCGTCATGCTGCGCAGAGATAAAAACCTCTTCTACTTTTGTATTTATCGTCTTAGCCCAATATTTATACGCCTCCGCACTGCCTGCGGTGGAAAATCTGCTTAAAGATAAAATAGCCCTCTCTCTAAACGCTTCGTCGCTCTCTATGCCGGTGCCGTTTTTAAAAATATCCGTTTGCGTTATTTGGAATACAAAAGGCTGCGGAGTTTGGATAAGTTCGGTTTTTACTTCGCTTGTCTTTACATACTCGTCAAGTTCAAGAGTACCCTCTGCCGTAAGTTCGCCCGCTTCTATCTTTACATTGTCCGTAAGTCTTGAAATATCGCCTTTATCACTGCGAAATAATGCGTTTTGGGGTATCGTAACATCGTAAGCAAG
The DNA here is from genome assembly GCA_031258205.1 of Campylobacteraceae bacterium. Classification (GTDB taxonomy): domain Bacteria; phylum Campylobacterota; class Campylobacteria; order Campylobacterales; family Campylobacteraceae; genus JAIRKW01. The sequence continues at coordinate 26,869 of JAIRNE010000089.1, read as the reverse complement.
CGGCGTACTTAGCGTGAAAGTTGCAGGCGCGGCAGGTTTTTCACCCTTAAGTCTCTCTACTCCATACAAGGCAACAATGTTGTCAAGGTCGCTTCCGGCCGCGTAAGGAATTAACATAGAGAGGACGCTGTCGTTTATGCGCGCGCGAAGGAGCATTTCGCGATATGCAATAGCTTCTATTATCGCGCTGTACGGATCGCTCTCAAGTAATTCATAGTCTGCCGTACGTTCGGCAAACAGTTCTATTATTTCGTTTTTTATGTCGTCGTAATCAAGTTTTTCAATTACAGTTGGATAAGGCAGATTAGTAAGAAAACTCATGCGGCTACCTCTACAACTTCGTTGTTATCTAAAACAAGGCTAAAATTCAATTTGCCGTTTATAAGGCTTTTTAATCGCACTTCGCTTATTTTTACTCTCGGCTCCCATTTCTCTATTGCTTCAAACACGTAAGTTGTAAGGTCGGCTCTGAATTCGTCATCCACTCTTCTATCTATCAACTCAAACAGACGGCTGCCGTATTCGGGCAGCATTACTCTGCTGCCAAGAGGTGTTATAAGTATGTCTTTTATGCTTTCTTGTATAGATACGTAATACATTAGTTACCGCCTCCGCTTGTAGTTGTCCTAATCGCTCCCCATTTATCGTAAACAAGATTGCTTGATTTAACACTGCCTGCTACTTCCAACTCTCTGTCTATTTTAAACTTGCCGCCCTCGGTTTTAAGCTCGCTTCCGCCCGGTCCGCCAACCGTTACGGTTGTGCCTATAACCCCAACGGCAGTTATAACGCCCTCTACCGTTATATTGCCCGTGTGTGTTGTTTCTGCTTCTATAGTCGCTTTGTCTGCCGTAACGTTTGCATTTTTTGCCGTTATGTCTAAATCGCCTCCTACCGTAATATTTGCATTGCCCGCAATATTTACTCTCGCACCCCCTGCGAAATCCGCCTCAAACAGTTTTGACGCCGTGTCATAAGATATTACCGTGCCGTCCGCATATATAGCTATCTCTTTATCTTTTGAAGCGGCGTTTGGAATGGGAAATGTGTCATAATTCCACCCTCTTAGTATAATGCCGCTGTTTAGTTCGTCTCTCACGGCAAAAACGACAACCTGCTCTAAAACCTGAGGCGGGATAAAATGCCTTTTGACGCCGTTTGCGGAAGGCTGAAACAGAGGTAAAAAGTCGGTCGCAAGTCCGCTTGCTATCTGCACTCTTGCCTTTGTTAAATCAGCAGATACTTCGCTTATCAATCCTACTTCAATCAAAAAGCTCATTTTTCGCCTTTTACAAATTTTGTCAAAATGCCGCCTAAAAGCACCAGCGCATCCGTTCCCATCCAGCTTGCCACTCCGCACATTGCCGCGGAAAGACGAGGCGCGGACGTAAAATAAAAAATAATCTCAAACGTTATGTAAGCGACAAACAAGCTTACGATAAAACCAGCCATTATCTGTTGTCTGTTTGGTTTTTGCTCTTTGGTTTTAGTCAAAAATGAGACAACGGCGCCGGCAAGAGCGATAATAAAAACCCACAATGCAAACCATGCCTTGTCAAATATTTCGCTCATCTTTCGCCTTTGCATCCGCTTAGTACCTCTTCCAAACTCTCGGTATAAATATATATGGACGCTTCATTCCCCAGCCTTTTTTCCTGCGCGGCGTTTGGGCTGTCCGCAGATATTATCGTTTGCATATCTCCCAAATGCGGGGTCGCAATATCGCAAGAGGTCGGGATATAAATCTCTACCGTTTTTACTCTGTCTATATACTCTTTGTTTGCGCAGCCGTAAAAAATACTAAAAGTTAAAAAAGCAAAAAAAGCGGTAAGCATAAAAGCGGCTGCTTTTTTGACCGCCCATTTTATTTTGTTATTTGTCCGCGTTTTCATCTTTTGCCTTTTTTTTGGATTTCTTCTGGATTGCCGCGCCGCTTCGCTCCTTGGCATTACGGAGGGGGGGGGCAATGACGGAAGGGGGGCTGGATTGCTTCGTCGTCGTCAACCTGCAATGAGAGAGAGTCGGCGGGCTTTTTTTTCAAAACGCTGTCGGGCGTTTTCTCTATACGTCTCATTTTCGCTCCTCAAAAAACTTTTTATGCATCTTGTCAATCTCTTCAAGTCTCATTTCGCAGGTAGAGTTTTTTTGCGCCTGTTTTACTATATTTTGCCATTTGCTTAAGCTTTTTGCATGTTCGTTTATAATGCTTTGCACCGCTTTGTCGTAATCTGTTTTTTGCTTGGCTATTTTGTCGTTTTGAGCCGTAATCGCCGATGTGAGAGCATCTTTATCTTGCTCGCACAAAGCTTTTTCATAAGCAAAGGCTTTAACTTCGGCGTTTAGGATATCTATCGTTTTACCTCTGAGGAAAAATCCAAACAGTAAAACCAAAAACGCGATACCAATCGCCGCGGATATCAAAATATTTGTTTTCATTTTTACCCCAGATGCATAATTAGCGCAAGCTCTTCGGCTCGCTTTGGGCTGTCCGTTTTTGCCCATTTACTGTTTATCATTTCGTACGCGGCGTCTTTGAATTCGCTTTTTTCAAGCGCCGCCCACATACGCTTGAAGTTTAAAAGTCCATTCACTCCAAGCTGATAAGCCATATCGTAAATAACCCTTTTTCTGTTTTTGCTAAAGTTTTTTATAAAAGGCTTTTTATCGTTTATATCTGCTATAGCGCGTTGTAAGCGATTTTTTAACAAAAATTCCGCTTCTTGTTCGGTTATTTTATTTTCGTTTTTTACATTTGTTTTTTCAAAGTCGCTTAGGGGTAATTTTGTCCCGTAACCAATGGTAGGATAACCGTTTGGGCATATGTAAGAGTTAAGTCTTAGCCCTTCGTGTCTTTTTATCATTTTTATCAATTCAGACATATTTCATCTCCTGGTGGATTGCCGCGCCGCAAGCGGCTCGCAATGACGGAAAAATTCAGACATTTTATAGCTCCCATTTTGCTGTCGCGTATCTGAAAATAAATCTCATTTTTGCGCCGCCGTAAAAATTGTCCGCGTGTTCGCTCATAATCTCATCGTCCGTATATTCTCTGTAGCAGACGATATCCGTTTCGTTTTCTTGTTCTTCAAGCGATTTTAGTACTTCGCCCATCAGCGCGCGCAGGGTTTGCATAGTCGTATCGCCCGCGCTTACGACTATCTCTATCTCTATCGTCAAACTATGTACGGTAGAGCCGCTCGGGCTGTTATCGGCGCCGTTTTTCGTATCTCTTAAGACAATAATGGGCATTTCATCCTTGTTAAGATTGACGCCTGCCCATTCATAGACGTTATTAATGCCCTCAATCGCCGATAATCTTATCTTAAGCGCATTGATAATATCCTGCCGTCTCATCTTAATTTGTCCTTACTTATATAAATGAGCGTCATCCCGTAAATAGTAGGGGCGACGTCTGCTACGAAATAACTTCGCCCTCTAATCTCTACAATATCGTTCACTTTCACGCCGATAATACTCTCGCTTAAACACTCTAAAAATTCCGCCGACGCTTCAACCGCGCTGATACCGTTTAGGGTTATCTCGCTTTTCATCGTTATGACGGCTTTTACCTCTTTTTCGCCGTAAGCGCCTTTAAATAGGGCAAGGTCGCTCACTTCGGCGCTCATAAGAACGTTTGTCATATCTTTTTTTAGAGTGTCTATCAAACTCATTATTCGCCTTCGAATGCGTCGATAAGTTCAAGGATTTCGTCCCTTGTTTCCGTACCGTCAAGCTCAATATCAAGCTCTTTGGCTTTTTTCTTAAGTTCGTCGTCGCTAAAGTCTTTTTTAGCTTTGCCGCTCTTTTTACCCTTGATCTCTACTTCCACTTCTTTGTCTATAACCGCTTTGCCAAGCTGTACAAGTATGTCGGCTTGATCTTTGGGCAAGTCGTAAACCTTATCTTTAAAGAGGTTTTCTCCCGGCGCCGCCGTATTTTTTAAAATCTTAACTCTTATATTGGGCATCTTTTACTCCTTAAAACTTTGCGTCGTCTATCTTTGTAAACGCTTCGGGGTGTCTGACGATAGCGTCATAGAATTGGTTGACAGTTACTTCAAGTTCAGCCGTCTTTTTCTTGCTGTAAGGATCTACCACGATATCGATACCGCCCCAAAAACCGACGATGAGTTCGGAAAAATTGCCGAATACGATAGAAGAAAGGTTTTGGCCTGTTCCTTTTACCAAATTGCTCGGGACTTGATTTGAGACAATGTAAGAGTAGCCGTTCACAAGTCCGCCGTCTCCGATATAAAGAGGAAAACCGCTCTCTTTGGGCGTCGTTTTTACAAATCCTCTGCCCTGCGCGTTCAAAAGATAATGCATACCGCCAAAATCGGCGTTATCAACCGCTATCAACGTTTCCATAGCGACAAAATCTTTAAACGTAGGTACGGCTCCGTTTGTTCCCAGCGCGATAAGATTGATGCCGGCCGTATTTCTGATGCCAACCGGCGTATTGCCCGTGCCGTCTGCATTTAGAAGGTTCCAATCTATCTTTAAAGCGATTTGTTGTAAAAGGTCGGCTTGGATAAACTGCTCAACGCTCAAAGCCGACTGCAACACCAATCTTTTAGAGTAAGGGACGCTGCCGCCGACTCGTTTTGGGGAGAGCGTCTTTTGACCGAAAGTGATATCGCTGTCGGTTATGGCGCCGATTTCGGTAAGGTTTTGTATCTGCGAACTTGTAAGCTGGACGGGTATCTCTATATCGCCGCTTAGTCCCGTTAAAATTTTAGCGTAAGGAAGTACCGCCGAACGGTTTTTCAAAAGCTCTATAAAATGGTCTATCCTCAAATCAGAAGGCACTGTATAACCGCCTCCGCCCGCTCCCGAAACCGTCATATCTCTGCCTAACACATCAAACGGCACCAAAACGCCTTTTGCCTGTACGCCGCTTCTTTTTTGCGCTTCGGCGCTCACTTCAAATTCGTAAGTCGCCGCATCCTGCGCCGTTCTGTTTTGCGGTTCGGCAAGAGCGCGCAAAAGACGGATAAAACTGTATTGCTTTACCTCTTTGTCGCTTAAATCCAAAGAACCGCCCTTTGTCTGCACGACTTGTCCGGGTTTCAACGAGTCTAAGATACTTTTTCTAAAGGTATCTACGTCCGTGCCGTCTTCTACCGCTTTTATGGCGATATCGTTTTTGTCAAATTGCCTGCCGATAGCGAAAATCTCCGCAACTCTTGTTCTCTCTTTGTCCGCCGCCGCTTTTTCTACCGCCGCCGTATCTATCTGCTCAATATCCATTTTTTTCTCCTTATATGGTTTTTCTTCTATACCCCTGCCTACTCCGACGCTGTTGTCGGCAGGCACCGCCACGCTGCTAATCTCCAAAGGCTGCCATTTGGTCACCGTCCAAGTATCCACATCGTCCTTTGTCTGCGTCAATACCGCTTCGTCTATCTTGTAACCGACGCTTATCTTTTTACGAATGCCGTCTTTTACTTCGTTGTATATCTGCAAAGAAAGGGGGCTGTGTTTGGAAAATCTCACAATAGCTTTGCCCCTGTTATCCTGTATCCAAGCCCTCTCTACTACGCCTATTTGGCGCGAAGTATCGTGGTCTGCAAGCAAAGCCGCGCCGTCGTTTAGCCTTGAGAGGTCAACCGCGTCCTCCTTGTGGCTTAAAATCTCATAGCCAAACCATCTTTGATACGGCTCTTCGCTTGAAAAGCTAACTTCTACGCTCATCTTGTCTTCATCCACGGAGCGTATCTCGCAGTCTCCGACAAACGCTCTATTTTGCCTGGCTGTAAAATCTACCTCTTTAGCCATTTTTCCCGTCTCCTTTATTTATATTTGCAAGCAATAGCAAAAGTTCCGCGTCGCTTGCCGTTTGTATACCCATACTCTCCCTCATATCCTGGTCTCTTTTGATAGCTTCATATACCTCTTCAAGGTCGTAACCCATCTCGGACGCAACCTGCGAAGGCGCTTTTAGACCGGCTTTCAGAGCTAAAATATTTGCCGTTATATCTTTTTGCGGATCTACCCACGCCCAACGGCGCGGCATCCAAAAAGGCGCGCATAAATCGTCAAATCTGTTAAGAGCAAACGGTACGGCTTTCGTTAATAACGCCATTTTGAGCCACTCTTTATAGACGTCGTTTAAAAACTCTTCTATAAACCAACTTTGCAGATTCATCCACGCTTCTCTCTCGTCCAAAACGCCCGCCCTGATAGAACTGAAGTTGTAACTCTCAAGGTCGTTTGTAAGATACGCATAACTAACGTCAAGCCCGCTTGCAATGCCTCGCAATACCGCTTTTTCAAACTCTGCAAACGCGGTAGTCGGGTGATTGGGATCAAAAGGCTTAAAATCCCAGCCCGCGGGGAGTTTCTCCAGCATACCCGGAGTTACCTCTTGTATCGGATCGCCGTTGTCTGCCGTGTCGTCGCCTATATAGTCTTCGGCGGCGGGAGAGATATAAAATCCGCCTTTTGCCGCCGAGAGCCTTGCGGCTACAAGCTCAGCCTCTTCGTATCCGTTTATCATCTTTAGTTTTGTTACGGCGGCGTGAACCCACGGTACGCCGCGTGTCTGCGAAATGCGGTCGGGTAAAAATACATGGATAATCTCGTCTGAAGGGATACGGACATATTCGTTTTGTGCGGTGGAGATTAAATCCGAAGGGTGAAATTTGGCAATGTGGTAAGCTATGGGTTTACCGTAAGCGTCAAACTCTATGCCCATTTTGATATTTTTATGAGTGTCGTTAAAGTGTTCGGGCAGATGGTCGGCTTCTATCAACTGCAGCTTTAATCCGTCCGAAGTTTTGATTTTGCGCACCAAAACTTCGCCGTCTATGCATACGTTTGCCGCAATAGCCGAGCAAAGAGCGCGGAAAGAGTATTTGCCCGTAACATCGCAATTTCCTTTTTCTCCCCATTTCCACCATGCCGTTTCTATAATGTCGTTTGTCTTTTTATCCTGTCCGCCGTTTTTGTTTTTCGCTTTGTTTTGCAGGGCGATACCGTTAGGTCCTATGATGTTTGAGCTTACCATACGTTTGAATTTTTTCACATATTCGTTGTTGCGGGCAAGGTCGCGGGAGCGATTGCGGATTTTGGAAAGATTGCCGCTAAGCAAAGCGTCGGCAGACGAATTGCCGCCGTTGTAGTTAAATAACAAGTCGCTGTTTTTTGCCGCATCGTAGTTGCGAAGGGCGATATACTTCGTCTGCGGCTTAGGGGGTTTTGTGCGGGTAATATTTAGTCCGAAAAACTTCATAAAAACCTCGTTCGGATTTTTTGGATATTGCTCTTGCCGCTTTGGGCGGCTTCAACGGCGGATAGTTCATTGCGCCAAAAATCAAGGAGTTTTCTAAGTTCGGATATATTTGCTCTTGTGAAAGATTTGTCGCCGATAGTATAGGCTTGAGCGGATTTTACTATGCCTTGCAGGGCTTGAGTACAATCCTTGATTTGAGTTTTGATCTCCTCTTTCGTCCAAATACTTTGCATCCGCGTAAAGTGTCCTTAAGTAGAAATTTTCAATATTTTATAAAAAAGAGGGGCATTTTTTCAATACATGGAAAAATGGGGTACTTTCCCTAAATTTAGGGATTTATTGACCATTTTTTCCACAAAGAAAATGGAAAAGTAAAAATTCGTATGCTAAAATAACTACTTTGAAATATAAAAAAGGTGATAAATTGAGTATCCGCAAACCAAAGCTTACAATAGAAGAACAGATAGAGTATCTAAAAACAAAAGGTATAAAGTTTGAACTTAAAAATGAAGCGGAAGCGAAATTGTTTCTAACCGAAAATACATACTTTTTTAAACTAAAAACATATTGCGAAAATTATCAAAAAGATGCTGCCGATAGATATGTGAATTTAGATTTTGCTTATCTGGTAGATTTGTCTACGATAGATATGCATCTTAGGCGTTTTATTTTAAGGTTAACCTTAGATATTGAGCATATGTTAAAAACAAAGCTTTTGGCGGATTTTAGCAGAAGCGATTTTGATGGTTATAAAGAGATCGCTCTATTTCTAAATACCGCTGACGGCGATAAAGTTAAAAAATTTATAAAACAACAAACAGACGATGCCAGAAATAACAGAAATTACTCTCCAAATTCGCCTATGCTTTTGGAGCAGGATTTAGATGATTTACCGCTTTGGCGTTTTGTGGAAGTGATACAATTTGGACATCTAATAAGTTTTTGCAACTATTTTTATCAATTGCTTGATGAGGAAAATCAAAGTAATTATAACAAAGATAGATCTAAATTTATAAAAATAGATAGAATTTGTCAGAGCTATAAAGACATCAAACACTCTCTATTTAACATAAAATGTTTGAGAAACGCCTCAGCGCATAACAATTGTGTTTTAAAGTTGCGAGAAAATAATGCGAGTATTAAAAAGACTACTTATCAATTTTTGCTTCAAAATAATCTTTCAACAAAAATGCAAATAAACGTTTTTCTAAAAAATCATACTATTAGCGATTTTATAACATCATTGTTGGCGCTTAACGCAATTTGCAGCAGCAGTCCCATAAAATATCATTGTTTTATAGAATTAAAAGAGTTGTTTGAGGATAGAATATCAAGAAATTGCGAATACTATAAAAGTAACGAATTTTTTGTTGAAATATACAAATTTATGCTGAAAGTTATAAACTTTTTTGTCCAAAATATAAAAATTAACTAAAAATAATAATATTTGTTTAAAAAAAGGTGGCTATAATTCCATTATGTCCGGGTAGGATTACCCTATGGAAGAGGTGAAATTCATCTCTTCCTATATTCTATCTTTAATATTGCTTTGCGCTTCTTTTATTTTTTTGTAGCTTGAAAAACTTTGTTTGTTACTCTTCATAAAAGTTCATCCCTGTTTTCATTAAAAATTTTCTGCAGCGTTTCGGTATAGATTTGTAACGCTTTTCCCACGACTTCGTTCTCGGTTATATTTAATTTAAGCGCTATTTTCATTACGGTCGTTAACGTACTTTCTTTGATGCTGAAAGTTCTTGACATTTTTCGCTCGTCTTTGATCTTTCTTCCGCTATTGATATTACCAGCCATTCGACCATCCTTGTCGTATTTCTTTTTTTGGTTTTTGGGTGTTTTCAGTCAAAACGCCTATGCGTTTGCCTTTTTCAAGTATCTTGTCGTCTATGCCCGCTATCAAAAGTGCGGCGTTTGCGTAGTTGCGGCAGTCTATAGCTCCGTTTCTGTGTCTGTACTTCTCCCATCGCCCCGTCTTTTTATCTCTTTTTTCCGCCGTTAACTGCTTGAAATACTCGGCGTCATACTGCGGCTTGCGGGGAAAATGCATATATCCGGCGCCTCTTGCCGTTATCTCAAGTTTGGCGTATATCTCGTCTTTGCCCGTGTTTACGCCTATCGTAAAAAGATTGATTTTGGCGAGGTTGTTTTTGCTTGCTCTTGTTTTCACGAATGAGGCGTTTACTTCGCGCGCTCCTTTTATCGCAAATATCCGCCTTAGATACCTTGTTTTACAAAAAGCATAAGCGGCTTTTGTCCTATGTCCGCCCGTGTCTACTGCGGCGGCAAATATCTTCATCTTTGCGCCGTCCTTGCATGTAAAAGTTCGTTTCAGATAACCGTCAAGCGCGGCTCTTGTTTCAAGCAGATTTGGGTCGCCGTAAATAACTTTATAATCCACGCTCCAAGTCTCCTCCAGCTTGCCATATCCCACAACTTCCACTTCAAATCTATCGTCTTGCGTATCCACTCCCGCGGTTAAGACAAGAACGCCTTCGGGTACCTCGGCATCGTACTCCTCTACTCTTGTCTCTACATTGTCAATCTTAACCGTGTCTATCTCATCTTCCCAAGGTTTGGCGTCCCTTGTGTTTACCCATACTTTCATTTTTCTCACATCGCCGCGGTTCATGGCCTGTTTTGCTTCCAAAAACTCCGTAAAGATTTCGCGCCAAGAGATAAAGCCTATAGGCGAGTAGTAAGAAGGCAGGCGGTAACCTCTATGTATATGCTCGTTTTGGGCTATCCATTTGCCTTTTAGGAGCATTTCCGTTTTGTAATGCTCGTCTATTAGGCTTCCGCAATGCTGGCAAGAATACTGTACTTCGCTTGTGAGCGTGTAATTATCTTTGTTGTATGTAAAAATAAAACCGTCTTTTTCAAATTTTATAAACTCTTTGCAAAACGGGCAGGGCATAAAATAATGCCTTTGGTCTGAAGCTTCAAACTCGGTCTCTATATTGCTCGCACCCGCTGTCGTTGGAGTGGAGTTTATATATATTTTTCTCATACTGCCGAAACTATCGGCGCGCTTTTTGCCCAAATCTATCGGGTCTCCCTCGCTTCCCACGTCTTGCGGGAAACCGTCTATATCGTCAAAATTTATGATGCGGCAGGAGAGCGAACGGAAGTTTGCGGGAGAGCCTGCCCAAGCGATTTTAAGCATACCGCCCGAATAAATTTTCTCAAACGTTCCGCCGACGTCGTCTTTTGTTTTACCGCCTGTTATGCGGCTTGCAAGATAGGGCATAGCGCGCAAAGAGGGTTCAAGTTTACGGTTATTGTGGTCTTTTGCAAGCGTCTCGGTAGGCAGTATCATAAGCTGTGAAGCGGGAACTATGTCCATATAATACAGCGTCATATTATTTCCAATTTCCGTAAATCCAAGCTGTGTGCCTTTCATCACTTTTATCTGCTGCGTTGGACTTTGCGGGCTAAGCTCTCGCATAATTTCTCTTAAATACGGCATCCTGTCGGTGTTGTATTGTCCTGCCTCTGCGCTGGCGCCCTGCGGTAACTGCCTAAACTTATCAGCCCACTCGTCAATCGTTAAATATGGATCGGGAGCTATGGCAAGAGCGAAAGCGGCAAAGATTGGATTACTCATTTTCAAATACCTTGCTTAAATTCTCAAGCTGTGCGGTTATTTCGGTCTCTAACATCGTGCGGCATGTGTGTATATCGCTTGTTACGGCAAGCTTTGGAGCTAATCTGGCAGGAAGTCCCAAAAGACCATTTCTAACAATCCTTACGGCGTTAAAAACGCTTTTTTCTATCTGCTCTATCTGTATGCTTTTTTTCTCGTCTACATCGGCTTTAGCTTTTTTAATTCGTAATTCTTGAATCAATATCTTACGGTTTAACTCTTTTATGCCTATAGTATCAAGCTCTTCAACGTCATCAGGCAAGCCAAGCAGCTCGGCTTCTTTATTGAGTTTTTCAAGCTCTTTTTGCGTTTTTTGATATTCTGCCGCTTTTTCCTCATCCGTCATATCCGCATAAGATTTGTATTTTCCCTGCATGCTAAACAAATTTTTCTCTTTGCGTTTTTGATGCGCTTCTCTTTGCGGGTCGCGGCGCGGGTCTTTATGCTCTTCTATCGCTTTTATAGCTTTATCATAATCAATTTTTTTATTATCGGTTAATTCGACAATACCCTTTTTTACAAGCTCGTTTATATACTGCCTTGTAAATCCGATTTTTCTTGCAAACGCTGCTTGTGTCAAGAGGATTTTCAATGTATATTCCTTATGTCAAGTCCCTTACATTTTCCATCTGTCAAATAAGTTAAAATCCCACAAACTACCCATCTATCGGGCTTCGCTTGTCCCGCAGGGGGGAAAGTTCGGGGAGTACCTTTTGATTTTTTTTGAATTGAAAAAAGACATCATTCATTTTTTTGAATTGAAAAAAGATGCCGTTCATTTTTTTATCTCCAAATAAAATTTGAGATGATGCTCAAAGCGTTTGTCGAATGTCTCCTGCGCAACCTCTTGGAATATATTTATTCCTTTTTCTTGCATCATCATACCAAGAGGCGGCAGAGTAGTTGCGGGTCTTAAATCTTTTTTCTTTGGTCCTACTCTTTGCAATACAAACATATTGCCTTTAGACTTCATGATAAAACCTCTATGTATGCTCTTATATCCGCTCTCCGAACGCTTGATTTTGACTTTAACGCCGTATCGGTCTTTGATTTTTATGCCTTTTTGCCCTTTTTCAAATGCTCTTAATGAGCCTTTATCCACAAAATTAATTACGACGGTATATTTAAGCGTGCTTGGATTGGACAGCTGAAACTTTAAACGCTTCTTGAGCCATGAGTCGTTTGTGACGTTATAAACTTTTTTTACCTCTTTGATGGCGGCGTTTGCCGCTTTTTTACCCGCATCGTTGATAGCGCGATTGGCTGCTTTTCGCACCGTGTTTGCATCAAATTTTGCCAATGCCTCCAACACTGCCATATCGCCCGTAACTACAACGCCGTCTTTCATCACGCCGCTTTCTCGCTTATCACAATCTTATCTTGCCGCAGCAGTTCCAAAAACCTCTCGGGGCTAAAGCTATAATAAGTCCCATCCTCACAAATAAGCTTACTGTGCTCCCTGTCGTATTCGCCCTCAATTGTCTTATCCCCCAGTTCTACCCTAACTTTCAACCTCAAATAATTCAAATAAATGCGATTTTTTAGAAAATTTGCAAGTCCGTAATATTTTCCAAAAGCAATTTTCTTATCGCTCGCATAATATAAATAAGCCATTTTCAAATCATCTTCGCTGATTATCTCTTTATGCTTTTGATACTCTATAAAAGCGTCCTGTATTTTACCTGCATGTTTACTTGCTAATTGACATATAAAAAACAGATCGTTAAACTTTGGAGTAGTAAATAGAGCTTCTACGGGATAAGGGGGACTATAGGGGGTATTGTTAGTATTTAAATTATTATACCTATTATAAGAGCCGATATTTTTGTCTATAGTATCAGGACGTTTTAGCTCGGTGTATTGGGCACTTTGAGGCTCTTCATATGCGTCTTTAAAAATGTAAATTTTTCTCTCGTTTCCACTCTTTTTATCTATGCTTTCATAGATATATTTTTTCTCCCTCAAAGACGTTATCCATCTTGTAACGCTCCTTTGAGAGACGTTAAATAAATTGGCAAAATACTCATTTGTCGCCCAACAATAACCCTCTTTGTTAGACAAAGAGGTAATTTCGCTAAAAAGCAGTTTCGCATTTGGGCAAAGGTCGTTATCGTATCTTACTTTAGCCGTTAAAATTGAGTAATAATTTGGCTTTTTCATTTTTCTACCTCCGCTATCACTTGTCCATACTCCGTAGTCTCGCCATAATCTATATATCCGGCGTCTTTTAACTCTTTAAGCCATTTGTCCACTTGCGCTCTGCTCACGCCCAAATCTTTCTCAAACGAACATTCACGTCTAACGCAAGCGTTGTTTTCATTAAAGTTTGCAGTGATTTCCGCATAAAAAAACCGCGCCCCGATAGACAACCTTTTATCGTACCTGACATTTGCATTTAGCACGCCGTACCAATTCGCATTACTCATTTTTCTCTCCTTGAAATATCTATTTTATTTGCTTAAACCATTGCATAAAATAAGCGTTTATTTTATTGCAAAACCTCTCTTATCCCCCCCTCCACAAGTGCATTTCATAAGTCCCCCTTATACGCGCTCTCATTCCCGTCACCGTAGTTTTGAAACCTGCTATGCTGCCCACAAAAGTAACACGCAGCCGCTGCCGCCTCGCCGTCTCTCGCCTTTGCTATTATCATCTCCGCAGGCGCGTATTTTGGTTCAGGCACATTCGTATCAAGCCTCTCGTAATAGCTCGCGCGAAACGGAAATATCACCCAACTTGCCAACTCTTCTATCGCGCTTGACTGTCCCAGCTCCGACAAATTCGGGCGTTTGTTATTGCGCCCCTCATTATTTCGGTTCAACTGATGCAAAACTATCGGCACGATGCCGTATTCTTTGCTGACTTTGATGATGTTTTTGAGCTGTTCGGCTATCTCGTTACTTACTTCGTAGCTTCCCGTGCTTTTTTTCTTTATGTGCTTAAGATGGTCTATTATCCACACTTTCACATGCGGATTTTTACGAAAAACTTTACCCGCTTTAGCGCAAAGCTGTTCAATGCTCGGATAATATAAAGAGTGCAAAACAAGATTTTTACTTGTCTTTAACTCTTTAATTACTTTTGTCGCATTCACGTAGTTGGCAAACAATCCTCTTTTTAAGTTGCCAAGCTTCTCGTTTGCCCTGTTTGCAACAAGTCGGCGCACTATCTTCGACCCGCCCATCTCCAAGCTGTCAAAAAGTACGCCCACGCCTTGCAAATCAAGAAAGTTTGCTATCGTAGTTCCTGCCGCAGTCTTACCCATACCCGGACGCCCCGCGATAACGACCAATTCCCCAGCTTCAAACCCGCCCGTTTTATTGTCAAGCGAAGTTATCCCCGTCTTGTAGCCCGTTATGCCGTCCACTGCGGATAAAGCGTTTTTTAGTTCACACTCAAACCCCGTCACAAAATCTCTCAAGTTATCTATTCGTTCTCCGACAACGCCGTCTGTTATCTCGTCTATAGTTTTCGCGGCAAAGTCGGTAATATCGTGCATTTCTTCGGACTTTAATACGCGCTCTTTTATATCCGCACAAAGCTTGCCAAGACGTCTGTATCCGCTCATAATTTGGAGGATTTTGATGTAACTCTCAACTTCGGGCAAAGGGTTAGTAGACAATATATCAAGCATCGCCTGTTCATCAAATTTATTATCTTTGCTAAGCTCTATTTTTATAAACTCTTCGTCTATCGGCTCTTCCCTGTTTTCAAGCTTCTCCATAGCCTCAAAAATATTTCTATGCGCCGGTAGATAAAAGTCAAACGCACACATTTTATTGTCGCTAAATATCAAAGGATCAAACAAAAAGCTCGCCAGCACGGAACGCTCGATATTGACGTTATAAAGATGACTGTTTTGCATAAGTTTTTTTATCCTTTCGCCACTGCTATGATTTGCCACTTCATTTTTGCAATTTCACTTATAAGTTGTATCGTTCTTTCAGTCGGGTAAAAATTCCAAATCTTTACTAACCCGTTTCTTCGGACTATAGTTATTTCCGTTTCGCTGATTATTTCGTGAAACTGTATAAAAATATTATGTCTGTTTACATCCACACATTGAGGGAGTATGTCATATTTCTTTTCAAGTTCGTCAGCAATAAAATTGTAAACCCTTTGGCTTCTATCTATATACATTTTTTACCTTTCCCGTCATTGCGAGCGGAGCGAAGAAATCCATTCTCCGTCATTGCGAACCGCTTGCGACGAAGCAATCCATTAAGCCGTTTTCGCCCCGTAAAACACCCTTGCAAACCACTCGCGGTTACGCTCAAGTTTGTCGGCAGGCACATAGTAGAGCTTATACTGCTTACCTTGTACCTTTTTCGCCTCTATATCAAATCCGTATCGCTTAAGCTCGCTCACGCGGGACCTCAAATCGGGACTGATACCATTTAGCAGACATTCGACCGCAGTCAATCCCCCGACATTCAGCAAATGCCTGATAACGCGGTAATTCCCCCCGCCTTTAAGCATTGTCGGCGTCATAGCTAACTCCTTTCAACCTCATTTTTTTGATTCTTTTTCTTATCATCTCTAAAAACTCTTTTGTCCTTGTATCGGAGATATTTTTACGGTTTATTATCAATTTTTCTATCTCTTTTAACTCTTCGTCCGCCGCTTTGATAGCCTCAAGTATCGCTTCTTTATTCATTCTAAACCTTAGTCACCAAGTCAAAAGCTACGGCTTTTGGGTTTTCTTTTATCAATGCCTCTTGCTCTTTAATAAGCCTTATCGTAGGTCTTATCAAAAGATTTATCACTTCGCTGTTGCTTATATTCTTAGCGTCTGCTATCTCCTCTATAAGCTCCATATCCTCATACCCCAAAGAGACGGTTATACGGCTTAACTTTTTGTCGTTGCTATCTTTAGACGCGCCGTACAGTTTCATCTATCACCTTCCGTCATTGTGAGAATCCACATCAACACTTTCACCGCTTTGCACACTACTGTTCCCATCATCACACTCCTGCACAGTCGGGAACTCTTGCGCACAGGTTTTTTGTTCGGTAGCATTCTCTTGCAAGTAAAGTTTGATGTTTTGCCAAGCATTTAGAGGGATATTTTCTTTTTGCTCAAGCAAAACCGCTTGCCGGTAAGAAGGGGTTCTCCTTCCACATAGGAGAGAATTAATAGTTGTCTTAGCATAATATCTATTTAAGATGTCTTTAAATTGTACTCTATTCATGAGTGTAATAATACATATAGTACTCTTAAAAAGAAATAAATGTTGTAGGACTTTATGTACTTGAATATATTGTAATATATTAAAATATGGAGAATATTAATGTTTGCAAAGAGATTAGACGCACTTTTAACTAATACAAAAATGACGAGCGCGAAGTTAGCAGAGACGCTTTATAATGCTTATGAGTACAAAATAAGCAAAGAAAGTATAACAAAGTACAGAGATGGCTCAAGAACGCCGAAACCTGATTTTATAGAAATGGTTTTAAAAGTTACAAACACAAAAGACGCAAATGTTTTATTTTTTGATAACTATACGCCGCGTCAAAATAAAAACATTGTATCAATACCTATAAAAAAATTTGACGTACAAATAAATGTGGACAAAACAAATAGCACTGAAAATACCGATTATGGAGATATAGATATCAATTATTTGCCTCAAGGCACAATAAAAGAAAATCTCATAAGTACAAAAATAGGTGATGAATGGATTATCATAGAGCTTAAAAAAAATAATCCATTGCTACAAAAAGATGATTTTTATCTTATCTGTCTTGATGGTGTAAATTACATTAAATATCTCAATTTTGAAGGGAAGTCAATTATACATATTAAAAACGATGAAAATCAATTGTCAGCTTCCACGTTTGATAAAAGAACGGACAAAAGAGAGTTTGAAATTGTCGGTAAAGTAGTTGCAAGAATCAAACTTCTCGGTTCTATACAATCTATGTTTGAGTGAAATATGAATTTAAAGAATGAAAAAACAAGCTTAAAACAAAGGAGACAAAATGAAAAGACCGAAACTTTTTAACAAAAGAGCTTTCAGACAATTAGTAAAGGTGCAATATGGCGACGAAAAGAAGTTTATCCAAGCATACAACCAAAAATTTGACACCAATATAGATGCAACAACTTTTAAAAATTGGAGCGATCCAAAAGCAGAAACAAGGATTACGGTTGGTCAAATGAAAAATCTTATTGACATATTTGGCATAAAAGCGGAAGAGTTATACTATGGATTTAGAGAGTTTAGAATTACCAATGAAAAGGCTTTAAAAGGTCAAACGATACAGGCTATGAAAAATTTTGTTGAATTTGACGGAAATATCGCAAAAACAATAGAAAGTCTTACAAAACCATTTAGGCAAATTAATGCTGCTTTTGCAAGCACCAATAAACGTCTTTTAGAATTTTCTGAAAGGCTTACGGCATCTTTTAAGGGATTAAATCTTAATCAAGAACAAGATTCTAATTTTAGTGAGCTTATCGAAAAAGATATTAAAAAAAATAATAACGATATAAATGTTGACATAGTTTGTATACCTAAGTTATCCGTTACTGCAAGCGCAGGCGGCGGAAACAATCTTGAAGCAATAGACAATTTTAGTGTTAATGGTGTTTTTGTGGGGGATAACGATACCCTTAGACTTAGCAACACTAAAAATCTAAAAGCTATAAAAATAGACGGCTATAGTATGTTACCTATGCTTTTACCGGACAGTTGGGTAATTTTTAACGATGATGAAAATTTTAGAGGCGACGGCTTATATGTATTAAATTGGGACAATACGCTTATGGTTAAAATTGTACAGATTACTCCAAACGGCAAAGTGGAAATTATCTCTGCAAATAGAGACTATAAAAGCTATACGGTAGATTTAAATGACTCTCAAATAGTATTCAAAATCATCGGGAAAGTCATAAGGTCAATATTGTAAAAGATGACGCAATCACGTGCGGTAAAATTTTTTTAGTATTGAGAAACTATATAAAAAAGAAATAAATAGTCATATCCGAAAGCGAATTTTTGAGAAATATATAAAAACAATCAGCAATAAAAAAGTATCTATTTTAGAGCCTTACGACAAATCATAAAAATTATGTTATAATCCGTCATACATTGTCATACAAAGGAGTTAACATGACTTTATCCGTTAGAATACCCGAAGAGTTAGAGCATAGACTGTCTATCGTAAGCAAAAAAGCTAAAGTTTCCAATTCTCAAATAATAAGAGAAGCTTTGATGACGCATTTGGAAGATTTGGAAGATTATCACAATGGCAAATGAGAGAATTACCGAAAACATTGTTCGAAAATTATTAGTAGACAATGGATATAACAATGATTTAGTTAAGATAGAAGAGCAAAAGTCAGAAAATCCTAAAATAAATAAACTCCTTCAACATGCATCAAAGTCGGGAAAAGGTGTTGGCAAACCAGAATTTATAATATCATTTGTCAATAAGTCTGAAGATATCATGATTATTGAATGTAAAGCAGATACAACAAAACATGAAAGTTCCGATAGAGACAAATATAAAGATTATGCTGTTGATGGCGTTCTTTTGTATGCTTCGTATTTAAAAAATGACTTCAATGTTACTGCTGTTGCAGTAAGTGGCGAAACGGAAAGGGAAATAAAAATATCTCACTTTCTTTGGATTAAAGGCATGTCTAAAGAAAAAGATATGAATGACAAACATCTAATCCCGTTTGGTTCAATTTTTTCACTAATTGATGAACATATAAAACCTATAAAAGATAATGAGTTAGTAAAAAAAGCGATTGAATATAATGAAAGATTGCATAGATATTCAATTCCAGAAGTTGAAAGATGTACATTAATTAGTTCAATTCTTGTAGCCTTGCAAAGTGGGGCTTTCCCAAAAACATTTAGTACATTTAAGCACAAATTAACAATAGACAATAAAATAGATTTGGCATCAGATTATAACCCAAATGAACATTTAATTGACAGCCTTTTGATTTCTTGCGAAAGTGTTTTAAATGAACGTGGATTAAATGAGCAAAAGCGAAAAGTTATATTGGGGGAATATGGAAAAATAAAACAAAACCATATTCTAAAATCAATTTCTTTTAAGAAGAAACATGAAATCATTGCAAATACTTTACTAAGAGACCTTATTGATGATATCAATAAAGATATTATGCCGTATGTAAAACAAAATTATTTTGATGTTTTGGGTAGATTTTATACTCAATTTATACGCTATGCAGGAAGCGACAAAAAGACAGGTTTAGTGTTAACTCCTACGCATATCACAGATTTATTTTGCGAATTAGCCAATATAACAAGTAATGATATTGTGTTTGATCCTTGTTGTGGTACAGGAGGATTTTTAGTATCAGCAATGAAACACATGGTTAAAGACGTAGGGAATAATTTAAGCTTACAACAGAAAATAAAAACGGAGCAGCTTATCGGCATTGAACGTAGAGCCGATATGTTCTCTCACGCTTGCTCTAATATGATGATGATGGGAGATGGGAAAAGTCATATTCATTATGGAGATTGTTTTGATGACAACTTAAAAGAATTAGTTAAGCAAGAAAAACCCAATAAAGTATTTTTAAATCCACCTTATGATGTTGGCGAAGATGGGCAGCTTGAATTCATTGATAATGCTATGGATTGTATCGTAAAAGATGGGATATGCATAGCTATTTGTCAAATGTCAGCAGCAATAAGTTCAAACGCTAAAACTATAGACTTAAAAAAACGTCTTTTATCTAGACATACATTAGACGCAGTATTAAGTATGCCTGATGATCTGTTCTATCCTGTTGGCGCTGTTACATGTATAATCATATTTAAAGCCCACACACCGCACCCCAAAGGCAAAGAGACTTTTTTTGGATATTTTAAAAATGATGGTTTTGAAAAAAGAAAGCTAAAAGGCAGAATCGATGTTAACAATAAATGGAAAGATATAAAAAATAAATGGGTTAATGCTTATGGCAATAAAAAAAATATTAATGGGTTAAGCGTAACAAAAGAAGTGAATTATAAAGATGAATGGTGTGCCGAAGCATATATGGAAACAGATTATTCTGTTTTAAATCAGAATGACTTTGAAAAAACGATAAGAGAGTATTTTGCATATTTAGTTAAGAACGGAATTGCTTATGAAGATTAAAGAACTATTTTCAATCATAAAACCCAAACCTTTAGAATTGATAAACACAACCAAGCTTAATCCTTCAGTAAATTTTGTTTCCAGAACAGGAGAAAACAATGGCGTTTCTGATTGTGTTGATGCTATAAATGATTTTGCTCCCTATAGCGCTGGATGTATAACTATTGCTTTAGGTGGAAGTGTGTTGTCGGCCTTTGTTCAAAATAAAGATTTTTATGTGTCATTTCATGTCGCTATTCTTATTCCTAAAAAAAGAATGACATTATTAGAAAAATTATATTATTGTTGTGTCATTAGCCATAATAAATACAGATACAATTATGGAAGACAAGCCAACAGAACATTGGGAAATATAGAATTGCCAGATAAAATACCGGAATGGATTTACAAAATAGATCTAAAAGAATATTCGTCATTAATAACTTCTGCAGTAAAAGTAAAAAAAATGGATATTAGTATAGAAAACTGGAAATATTTTAAATTGAGTGATTTATTTGAAATAAATCCTGGTAAATTCTATTATTCAGATGAATATAATAACGGTAGCGTGCATTATGTTTCTGCTACAAATACTAATAATGGTATATCAAAATGCATAGATTTAGCTCCAGATTTTAATAAAAATTCTATTACAATAGGTAAAATTGGATGTACAACTTTTTATCAAAACAGAGGTTTTTGTGCAACTTCAGATGTTACTATTTTGTCAAATAATAATATTTTAAATAAGTATATTGGGTTATTTTTGTCAACAATCATTAATAAAGAAAATTATCGATGGAACTATGGTAGGCAAATTAGATTAAACAATTGTAAAAAAATGATGATCAAATTACCATCAGCTATTGATGGTAACCCAGATTGGCAATTTATGGAAGATTATATAAAACAACTACCGTATACAGACAAAATCTAATAATGGGCATATATTCAATATGACAAAGACTATGCCGAATATGAAGAAAAAACAAAAGAAGCCAAGCGATAGCTTTGGCAAGATAAAAATCCAATTCCTCCATGGGATTGGAGAAAGAAATAATTATGTCAAAAGTGAATTTTTGAGAAAAATATGTGATTGAGGGCAAATCATAAAAATTATGTTATAATCCGTCATACATTGTCATACAAAGGAGTTAACATGACTTTATCCGTTAGAATACCCGAAGAGTTAGAGCATAGACTGTCTATCGTAAGCAAAAAGGCTAAAGTTTCCAATTCTCAAATAATAAGAGAAGCTTTGATGACGCATTTGGAAGATTTGGAAGATTATTACGACGGCATTAAAGCGTTAAGAGAGTTTCAAAAAAGCGGCGAAAGAGCGATATCTGCACACGACCTGTATAAAAAATTAGGTTTGGAATGAAAATCGCATACCAAGCAAGAGCCCAAAAGCAATTTGAAAAGCTTGATTTTAGCATTCAAAAGAAGATTAAAAAATTTACAGACGAGCTTGAGAGCCTTGAAAATCCAAGAAGCAGAGGGAAGTCTCTTGTTGGCAATTTGAACGATTTGTGGCGGTATAGAGTCGGAGACTATCGTCTTATCTGCGATATACAAGACGATAAACTTATAATCCTTATCTTAAAAATCGGGCATAGAAGTGAAGTTTATAGAAACGGGTGAAGATTATATTTAGAGTGAATTTTTGAGAAGTATAAATGAGCAAAGATAGCCATTTTGATGAAAAACTGCCGCATACAGAAATTAAGCATATTATATTAGAAGGGACATTAAGAAGATCATCATTCATCGCAAATAATATTTCTTTCAGTAAAACAACGAATACTTATTACTATGCAGAATGAAAAACAGGTATTAATTTATATCTTCTACTATCATCTCTCTATTAATTATATTTAATCCTCGTGGTTCCAATATCATAGAAAATCTTTTTGTCCTTTTTATGAATTGTTCCAATGTCAGCTTCGTATTAACTCTGAATACTTTAATCGGTTCATCATCTTTTATTGATTGAATATACTCTCTTGCGGTATCTATTCCAGCCATATCCAAAACATATAAAGACACAAAGTCATAATGCTCTTTATATATTTCTATGCCAACTAAGCAATATTTTTTCATATCTATTTTTAGCTCTCTCAAGATATCATGTATATCTTTATTGCCGACATCAGCTCCATCAATAGAAACCAATCCTTTAAAATCATCATATTGTGCATGGGTAGTAAATTGAATTTGTTCCATAATAATCCTTTTGTTCTATAATATTATTATATTCAAGCTTTAAACTTACTTTTGATGATATTTAAAAAAGTAGAGTTACGAGCATCGGCATCTTTTACAACCGCATCTATGTCCATAATAAATATGCCCATAGGAACTTTTACTAAAGGGCTTATCTCCAATGTAACTTCAGTAAATTTATAAAATAATTTACCATTAGAATATAGCTCATTGTAGTTTTCATCAAATAAATGATATTTATAATCTTCACTTATTTCCACGATGCCATAAAACCACATTCGTTGAATTCTATTTCCATAATACTTCATTAGCTTTCTTGCTCTATTTTTCAATTGAACTTCAACAATTGAGTTTTCCTCTGCCGAAAGACCTTTCTTTTTAAACTCAACAATTACAACATCAACTTTTTTATCTTCTTGCCGAGGATCTTCGGAAAATATTAATGAAATATCAGGTCTGCCCTTGCCGCCTTCCGTAGTTTCTCCATCTGTAATCACATTGACAACTTCAGACATCTCTTCATCGCTCAATGCTGTGTTATAAGTCATATATTTATCATCAAGAACCCAGACGCCATTATTATATAAGTCATTTTCCAAATCATCTTTACTAAGACGTCTTTTTTTAGGTATTATTAAATTATGGATACAAGATTCTGGATCTTTTTTATCTATAGCTTTTAATTTATTAATAATAATTTGCCTAAAAAGAATATACTCGGTTAATGCTCTTGACGATAGTTCTAATGACTCACTATATTGCTCATCATCTAATTGTTCAGCAGTAAGTATCTCCTTTTGAGCTTTGAAAAACTTCTCTTGTGCTTTTTCAAGAATATTATCTTGTGAAGCATAACCAATACTTTCGTCATCAAAATAATCATTAAGGTGTGGAAAACGGTCAATAAGATACTCTTTTATTTCTATATTGCGTTCTTGTACTTGTGGTAATTTTTCACTTATGATATAAGCGATATTTTTCCTAAATATTTTTTTGATTGATTCTATGTTGGGGAATAATGGAGTTTCTCTCGCTGCATCTACATACCCATCAAAACTATCTGAAAATAGCAAAAATACCATATTATATCCCGTAGGTAAATTCTCTTCCGCAATAATATCAACGGAATATGTCCTATTATCAATAGATATGGCAGTAATTGTTTTACCCTTTTCCATAGGCGCTTCATCTATCTTATAATAAAACTCTGCTTCAGATAAATCAAAAGGGTAATGAATCTCTGCTGGTTCCAACTCGGATATTTCATCGGTAGACAAAATCTCTGTTGCAGACTTGTTATCTATAGTAGTTGATATAGATATGGTTATATGTTGCCCCGTTTGCTTGAATTTATACAATCTTGAATAAAACTTATCTATTATTTTTTCCTTTAGAAGTCTGGGCTGAACAAATCCATATTTGCCTAATTTTGCCAAAGCATATTCGGACATAAATAGCTTTGTGCCTGATTTGCTCTCTTCTACATTGGTTATATTTGATTCACCGTCAAAATTATCCGAAAATTCAAATGTTCTACGATAATATTTATTATAGTTACTTTCAATCAATATCTTATTGAAATAACACAAATACGCCAATCTCCCAATGCCTTTATGGGATGCTTCATCTGTATCAAACAGCTTGTCAAACTTGTCAAATTTTTCATCAGTAAAGCCAATGCCGTTATCTTCTATACTTATAGATAATGTTGCGGGCTTTGCATAATCTTCCATATGAATTACGATTTTAATCTCATCAGCTCCAGCATCAAGCGCATTAGCAATAGCTTCAAAATACACCATCTCTAAAGATGAATTTCCAAAAAACATTTTAGCGGCTTTGCTTAGTTTAACTTTCATGTCACTATGCCTAAATGTAGATTTTAATAACATATTGTATATCTCCTGCCCTTAATTTTCAATCTAAACTTTTCTAAACTCTCCCACCATTATAGCATAAAAAATACAATATGTACTCTTTAATTATTAATTTAAGTACTTTTTAATAGTACATATAGTACTCTTTCACCATCAAAACCTTTCAAAGGATTTCAAAATGAAAAAGAGCAAAGTTAAACCCTCAACCCGCCGTTACGCTACCGTATTTGGTAACTTCAAACATCTTTACGAAGGCGAGGGTAACCTCCGTTACGTAGCATTATGGGGTATAGGAGTTTACGATAAAGGCTTAATCCGTATAGGCTTACCAAACCACAAAAGCGTATTCGTAGGCGATATGCCATTAGAGCAAATCTACAAAGATAACAACTTCACCGCGCAAGAGATTGAAGCGGTTGAATACGCTATCAAACAGGCGGCGTAAAAATGAATATCTATCTTTTCGGAACAATTGGAAAAGCCCAAACGGTTATATCAGAGTTGATAAAAGGTATTGAGGCAAGAGAAAGAAATATCACATTATATATCAATAGTGGAGGCGGTAAAGTCGGTAGTATGGCAGCTATCACAGACCTGATTTTATCGGTAAATCCCGACATAACAAAGATAACAACTTTTTGTACGGGCATTGCTTATTCTGCGGCGGCTACGATTTTGGCAGCAGGACATAAAAGGATAGCAACAAAGCACTCGAGGATTATGATACATCAGGCTTGGAAATCATTATATGGTGGCTATAACTCAATCGAGTTACAAGAAAAAATGGAAGAATTACAAATGTCTCAAGATATTTGTAACAAATTATTGTCTCAACTTACAAAGCAGCCACTTGAAAAAATAAAAAAAGACACTGAAAAAGATTTTTACATGACTGCCGAAGAAGCATTAGCTTACAGCATTATCGACGAAATTCAAGGAGTTATCAAATGACCACTTACACAAAAATGCTTGTCGGATACAAAGCCGACTACAGCCGCAGTGTGTTTACAGTATTAAAAGGCGGACTTATAGCCTACAAAAACGGCAGTGAATGGATTGTCGTGGATAAGCTTAGGAGTACCAAAATAGGAGCGTTTGGAGTGCATAAAACACTCACGTAACTATATCGGCTCTGAAATCAAAGAGTATTGTGAGATAGCACAAAACCGAATACAAAATGTACAAGGAGTATTATTATGAACACAATAAAATTCAGCCACAATTATTTAAAGCTTTTCGGGCAAACACGGGCGGATTTGATAGCGGTAAGAACACTGTTTTTGCCAAAAGATTTAAATCCAACTTTAGAAGATTATGATACAACTTTTTTGGATAAAAAAGGTTTTAAAGATAAATATGAGTTAGGCAAAGGCGAGCACTTGCAATTAGTGTTTATAGGAAATTATCATATCCCGTTTTGCACAATCCGCTCAAGATGGGGAAAAAACGGAGATAAAAAAGCCTACTACGAAAGCAAAATCAAACAAAGATTTGAAATAATTATTGAAGGAGGAAATAAAAAATGAAACTAACACAAACTGAAAAATATCCAATACTTGAAAAATTTTACCTCTCTATAGATGACATAACATTTCTATTCAATTTTAGCGCAACAGCTTGGCGAGAGATGGTTAGTGCAGGCAAAGCTCCATCTCCCACTATTAAAAAACATAAATACGTTGTATGGAAAAAAGATGATATAATAGAATTTAGCAAGAAGTGGGAAAGTGGTATTGTTGACTTTTAAGGGTATTTTTGAGGGTATAATACAGACCTTTTTTAAAGTCAAAAGCCTTATTTTCGGGCTTTTTAATATAATTATAAATCCCTCTCTGTCCGCCAGAACATAACAATCCATAACAACGTAAAACAACTTAAACACTCCAAAATACGGGCTTTTTTACACTATTTCTACAACATATAAAAACGCGTAAAAACCTGTAAAAATTTATCTTTTGAGGGTAAAAATAACGGTTATGTCTACATTCGTTGCCATGTTAATCAAATTCAAAAATGCCAAACCTCAGATAAAATGTATAAATTTTTTGACGTATGTAATTTTTACCGTTTTAATAAAAAAAGCTATTTTATTACTCTTTTAAATATTTTGTGAAATATCTTATAACAATACCGATATGCACTAAACGATATTATTCTATACCGTACGATAAATCTGAAAATACTTTTAAATTTTTTTGACGTTTTATGATACGAATGTTTTTCAAAACTCACCGTATCATATTCACTTGAAATCCACTTTAAAACTCCATCGTTGATATCTTTTTTGTTGATTAGCTTAGCTCCATCTCTAAACGTTCGCAGCGTTCTTGTACCGTATAAATGCGGATAATATTTTAAAATATAATTCCCATAAGTTTCAAACTCGCTAAATCCGGACGCTTGTATATCGTTTTTGTCTATCGCATGCATGATTTTTTCATAAAACGCTTCTCCTTTCAGCATTTTATTATTTTCAATTTTTGCCAACATATCCAGCATGCAATCCTTGTTTATTAGCATATGTTCTGCGATGAACGATTTATCTGTCAATTTTGTTACTTCTTTGCAAAATAACTTATCAATTGTTTTAAAGTAGGGAATATGAAATTCTGTTTTCATGGCAAACAAAGGCTTCCTGTCATTGTCCCAAAAAGCGATTTTATTTAGCAAAATAGTGTCGGCATCCCAAATAAGATAATATTTATGCGGACATTTGTATGCATACGCCATTTTGAGAAATTGCTGAAAATACCACCCGCTG